>JAKEHV010000215.1 GCA_022614915.1 Gemmataceae bacterium
AACAATGCAGGGGGGTATGCCTATGCACGAGTTGGCAAGAACGGAGAATCTCATAATTGTAAGTTACTCATAATTAATCATTTATGTCCACTCTCTCGTTCTTGCCACTTGGTCGATTTTAGTGGCAAGAACGAGCCGTTCTTGCCACTGCTCGCTCGCGCGTCGGCGTCTTTCCTTGAGCGCGGATCTTGGCGACCGAACCCGAGCCGCCCGGAACCTGTCCTACGAATGCACGCCAAACTAAAATGGGTGGAACCCGGAGAGGTGCCAGAGCGGCCGATCGGGCCGGTCTCGAAAACCGGTGTGCACGCAAGTGTACCGAGGGTTCGAATCCCTCCCTCTCCGCTCCTAAAAATCACCTGTCTGATCATGGCGATTGACCCCATCTGCGGCATGACGGTGGATGAAGCGACCGCCCGAAGCGCCGAGCGTGACGGCCGGACCTTTTACTTTTGCTGCGAACATTGCCGCCAGAAGTTTCTTGGCAGCCAGGCGGCAGAGTCACTTCACGTTCTGGGAGTTTCCAAAGCTCGTGCTCACCAGCCCGACGCCAAACAACAGTCGCGAAGTAAATACTTCTGCCCCATGTGCGCAGGCGTCGAAAGCGACAAGCCGGACGACTGCCCAAAGTGCGGCATGGCTCTGGAATCGTCCCATCCTCCGGCCACAACAGACAAGATAATCTACACCTGTCCGATGCACCCCGAGATCGAGCGGGACGGGCCCGGATCATGCCCGAAATGCGGCATGGACCTCGAGCCAAAAACCATCGGGCGCGTCGCCGAGGATGATTCGGAGCTGCGCGGCATGACGCGCCGGTTTTGGATCGCCATCGTCTTGACCGCGCCGGTGCTCTTGCTGTCGATGTTGCCCATGTTCGGCGTCCCGGTGGACCGGTGGCTTGGAAACACCTTGAACCTGTGGCTGCAACTGATCTTGTGTACGCCGGTGGTTCTATGGTGCGGTTGGCCGTTCTTCGAGCGTGGCTGGAGGTCCATTGTCACTCGGAACCTCAACATGTTCACGCTCATCGCCATCGGCACCGGGGCCGCTTACCTTTACAGTCTCGTCGCCATCTTGTTCCCCGCGCTCGTACCACACGATTTCCGCCATCACGGGGCAGCGCATGTGTATTTCGAGGCGGCGGCGGTGATCGTCACACTCGTGCTGCTGGGCCAGATGCTGGAACTGCGCGCCCGCCGCCGCACCGGCGCCGCCATTCGCGAACTCTTGTCATTGGCCCCACCGACGGCCCGGATCGTCCACGAAGGTCAAGAGCGCGAAGTGCCCTTGGAATTGGTGCACATGGGCGACATCCTGCGCGTGCGCCCCGGCGAGAAAATCCCTGTGGACGGCCGGCTCATGGACGGCAAGAGTACCGTCGATGAGTCCATGATCACCGGCGAACCGATGCCGGTCGAAAAGCAAACGGGCGATCCGGCGATCGGCGGTACGGTCAACCAGACCGGCGCATTCCTGATGGTGGCCGAAAAGGTGGGTCAAGACACGGTGCTTTCTCAGATCGTCAACATGGTGGCCGACGCCCAGCGCAGCCGTGCGCCGATTCAAAAAGTCGCCGACCTCGTTGCAGGATACTTCGTGCCTGCCGTCCTGGTGATCGCCGTCATCACTTTCCTCGTGTGGGCCATAGTGCAGCCGGAGCAGCCGGCCTTGGCTTGGGCCTTTGTCAATGCGGTGGCCGTGCTGATTATCGCCTGTCCCTGCGCCCTGGGCCTCGCCACGCCGATGTCGATCATGGTCGGCATTGGCCGGGGAGCGAAGGAGGGAGTGCTCATCAAGGACGCCGAGGTGCTGGAAACGCTGGAGAAGGTCGACACGGTCGTGGTGGACAAGACCGGCACGCTGACCGAGGGCCGACCCAAGCTGACCGAGTGCATTCACCTTTCCCCATTCGGCGAGGAAGAACTGCTCCGCTTTGCCGCCAGTGTCGAACAGAACAGCGAACATCCGTTGGCTCATGCCATCGTGGCGGCGGCCAAAGACCGTGGCCTGTCGGTCCCGCCCGTGCAGGGCTTCAACTCCGTGACGGGCGGCGGCGTTTCCGGCACCGTGGACGGCAAGCACGTTCTCGTCGGCAAACGGTCGCTGCTCGAAAGCAAAAACGTGCAAAACCTTGCCGGCTTGGACGACCGGGCCGGTGACCTGCAACAGCAGGGACGCACCGTGATGTACGTCGGCGTGGATCAGCAATTCGCCGGCCTTGTCGCCGTCTCCGATCCCATAAAGCAATCGACGCCGGAGGCCGTGCGGACGCTACACGACCTGGGCATGCGGATCATCATGCTCACCGGCGACAACGAGAAAACCGCGCGGACGGTGGCCGAAAAGCTGGGGATTGACCAGTTTCACGCCGGAGTGCGGCCGGAAGATAAGCGCGAGCGGATCAAGGCATTGCGCGCCGCGGGCCGCAAAGTCGCCATGGCGGGCGACGGCATCAACGACGCTCCTGCTTTGGCCGAAGCCGATGTCGGGATTGCCATGGGGACCGGGACCGATGTAGCGATCGAGTCGGCAGGGGTCACGCTGCTAAAAGGCGACCTTCGCGGCATAGTCAAGGCCGTTAAGCTCAGTCGCCGCACGATGCGGAACATTCGGCAGAATCTCTTCTTCGCTCTGGTTTACAACGCCCTGGGCGTGCCGATTGCGGCAGGCGTCCTCTACCCCATTTCTGCGCATCTTTTGCTCAATCCGATGATTGCCGCCGCGGCCATGAGCTTCAGCTCCGTGTCGGTCGTGGGCAACGCGCTGCGTTTGCGGACCATGCAGCTAACATAGAGGCTCATTCGATCTGCAATTCGCCGACAGCGATATCGTCGTACTGATTCTCTTTGCCCTGATCGCCGAGCGCGTTGAAGCGCACGGTCCGCACGTTGGCGACCGGGGCTTTTAGCTTCCAATCGTAGTCGTAGGCTCGGCCGGTGCCGTCGTTCTCGTGGAAGTCGAGCTTCTTGCCGCCCACGTCGAACAGCTCGATCGTGCCGGCGAGGATCGTGAAGCCCTTCAGCCAGCGCGGATCGCGATTGCCCAGGATGGTGATGCGCTTGATGGTGACGTCGGCGGGGAAGGTCACCTGAATCCAAGGATTGGTGCCGTGCGCCACCGCGTCGCCCTTGGCCGTGAACCAGGAGCTGTGCGGGTTGCCGTCAAAGGCGAGTGCTTCCGGCCAGCCGTCCCAGATCGAGCTGGAGCTTAGGAGCAGTTTGCCGGGGAACTTGAGCACCAGGCTGTTCTTGTTGTCGGTGACAATCTCCGGCACGTTTTGAGCTTTCAGCGTTTCGGCGTCGTATTTGACGGAGTGTGGACTCTCGACCGGGCCACCGCCATAGGTTGGAGTGCGCGGCCCGGTCTTGCTTTGTTGCCCCAAAGCCGTGTAGGTCACGAAGGCCACAAGCAACAAAAAAGCTGCTCCAAACCGCGACATGATGGACCTCCCCGAAGATAGTGCTTGTTGAACTGCGCGCAATGGTGCTCCCTTTCAAGACGAGCGAACCCGGAAAATCGATTCTCAGATCTTTGGCAGGCACAAGACCGCTATCCGCGACCATGCGGTATTCTCTTGAAGTCCGTCTGTTCGCGCCGGTAGAATGCTTCGGTTGCCCTTGAGATCGAGAAGACGCCTCAATCACTTCAAAGGCGGTGTCGCCATGCACGCGCGCATCCGTTGTCCGTCTTGCCGCGCGGTCTTCCAGATTGACGAGAGAGGTCTGGGACACAAGGTTTCCTGCCCAAAATGTTCCCGGCAGCTGATGCTGCCCAAAGCTTTCCAGCCGGACGAAGAGGACGAACCGCGGCGGGCGCCCCCGCGTTCCCAGCGTGTTCGAGCCGACGCGCCGCGAAAGCCGGCCAGGCATGACCCTCATCAAGAAGATGACGAGGATGACGAAGCTCCCGAGGAGCCACGGCCCAAACGCCGTCCGCACGGCAAGGGCGATTCCAGGCGGCGCGCGCCCTTGGTCTGGATTGGGGCGATTGGCGGGTTGGCCGTCATCGGCGCCATCGTGGTTGTGGTTCTTGTAACCCGGCCCGAACCACCGCCGCCACAGGTCCAAGTCGTCGCCAACGTCGCCCCTCCCATCGACGTGGACCAGGAAGAAGCAGCACTCAAGGAAAACGTCATAGCTAACATGCTGGAGGAGTATCCCGAATCCGATATTACTCTGCCGCAAGATCCGGCCACCGTTCCCAAGGAGCCCCTTCCCGCGGATATTCAGCCCGGCGCCGTGCAGAAGGTGAAGCGCTCGACTGTGTACATTTTTGTGGAAATGGCAGACGGGCAGAGAGCGGAGGGCAGCGGTTTCTTCGCTCTGGAGAAAGGCATCGTCGTGACCAACGCCCACGTGGTTGGCATGATGGGGCCGCGCAGCCGTCCGCCGAAACAACTCGACGTAGTGCTCAACAGCGGTGAGCCCAACGAGAAAAAACTCAACGGACAAGTGCTAGGCGTCGATCGCCGCGCCGACCTGGCGCTGGTCCGGGTCCCGAGCGACCCCTTGGTGCCGGACCCGCTAAAGGTACAAAGCGCCAGCGGCCTGAGTGAAGTGCAGAAAGTCTACATCTTCGGCTTTCCCCTCGGCGCCAGGCTGGGAAAACAGATCACGGTAAGCAGCTCCACGGTTTCCAGCCTGCGCAAGGACCGCTTCGGCGTCATTTCCCAAGTCCAGGTGAACGGCGGCATCCATCCGGGAAACTCGGGCGGGCCCGTGGTCGATACGCGCGGCGATGTGGTCGCCGTTTCCGTGGCCGGCTACACCGGTACCCTTATCAACTTCGGCGTGCCCGCTGATTTCGTTCGCGCGGCAGTCGATGGCAAGGTGCTGGCAGCCAGCATCGGTTTCCCGTTCAAGGAGGGCGACCAGATCCACAGGAGCTACGAATTGAATCTGCTGGACCCGTTGCAACGAATCCGCGGCGCCAAGGTGGCATGCTGGTACGGCCTGCCGGGGCCGGCGCGGCCGCAGGTTCCAGGCCAACCCGCCCCCAAGGCCGGAGACAGTCCGCGCCAGGTCCTCGATCTGGATTACAAGGACGGCAAGGCCAGCGGCTTCCTTATCTTGCCGGAGCCCGAACCCGGCAAGGTCTTGTTCACTCAACCCGCCCTTGTCAATTCCTCGGGTGAAACCATCTGGGGCGCCTCGCGGCCGAATTTGTATCAAGCAACAGTCGAGCGCAAGCCCGCAATGCTCGCGTTCAAGAACCAGGCCGCCAAGAGAAAGCTGCTGTTGCACACCTTTTCGCGCGTCGGATTCGCCGAGGAGAAAGGGGATTGGCGAATGGAAGTCGCCATGGAGGAAGAGCTGAAACCCAGCGCCGACGGCGCCGCCGTGAACCTGCGCTACGATCGCGTCCGCGTGGGCCAATACGCCAACGGCAGACCGGTGCTGCACCTGGGCCAATTGGCACAAGTGGCCCGAGCCATGAAGCACGTGGACTCCAATCTCGACCTGCACAAGTCGGGTAAGCCGGAGCCGCTCATGCTCATTTTCCCCAAAGGCGTGAACTTCTTCTACCGGGGCGAGATCACCAACTTGCACGACCAATTAGCCGATGCCCTGCAACTCGCTTCCATCCCGCTGCCCAACCGGCTGATGAATCCCGGCGACACATGGAAGACCGAAAGTCCGGTTAAGCTGGTTCGGTCGCCGCTGACGCTGGACTTGACCTGTTCCTACGAGGGCACACGGCAGCGCGGCGGGCGGGAGGAAGCCCTGATCAGGATTGCCGGCTCAGTACGCGCCGCCGCTGAAGATTCCGTGCGCACGACCGGCAAGGTCGAGGGTCGGGCCATCTTCGACCTGGCCTTGGGCCTGATTACCTTCGCCAAGGTGGAAGCGCACCTCGACATGGAAATGACCGTGCAGGGATTGCAGGTCCAGATGGACGGCATCATTAGCGCCGAGCTCTCCCGAAAGCTGGCGACTCTGCCCGCCAATCTGCGCGAGATCCTACGTAAGGAAGACAAGCTGACTTCGACGGCCGCCAAGGACAAGGTCCGGCCCGGCTACCATAAAGTCTTCAAGGTTCCCATGAAAGCCGGCAAGACCTACTTCATCGAGATGACGTCGCAAGACAGAGCTCAGGGTTTCGATCCGTATCTACGCCTCGAGGACGCGCTGGGCGATCAGCTGGACGAGGACGACGACGGCGGCAGTGGCCTCAACGCCCAGATCCTCTTCCGGGCAACAGTCGACGGCGACTACCACATCATCGCCACCACCTTTGGGCCCGACCAGACGGGTAGCTTCGTCTTGACGGTCAAGGAGGGATGAAACACTAGCTGGCGCCGGGCAAAGTTACCGCCCTCATCTGCCCGCCGAAATCGGGCAAAACGACTCTGGCGTCCCATTTATTGGCCCGCCTCGCTCAAGGCGGACAGCTGGCGGGTTTGGCGGTTGCGCCAGGCCGGGCCATCGTAATTTCCGAAGAGGCTGCGTCCGACTGGGACGCACGCTGCCGGAAACTCGGCCTGGGGCAAAACGTCCAGTTCCATTGTCGCCCCTTCCGAGGCGCCCGTCCCTCCGAATCCCAATGGTTCGCCCTGGTCGCGAGCCTGGAAGCACTTCATCGCCAGGAGGGCCTCGACCTGGTGGTGATCGACGCGCTGGCTACGTTGCTGCCGGGCTATGCCGAAACGTCCGCCCCGAAGATGCTCGACGCCCGCGGCTCAAGCGCCAACAACGTCCTCGTCGGCGGGTCCGGCAACGACCTTCTCTACGGCGGTCTGGGCCGCGACATCCTCATCGGCGGCACGGGCGCCGACACGCTCCGCGGCGGCGCGCGCGAAGACGTGCTGGTCGGCAACAGCACCGCCCACGACAACAATCTGGCAGCGCTCCTGGCGCTCATGGCCGAATGGGGCCGCACCGATCTCGATTACGTCAGCCGCGCCGGGCACCTGACCGGCACGGCGGGCGGACTAAACGGCGGCGTCTACCTCAACTCCAGCACCATCGCCGACGACGGCGCGAAAGACGAGCTCTACGGGGGAAGGTGGCCTGGATTTGTTCCTGAGGACGAGCACCGGCCCGAATGCGGACGACGTCAACGACCTTTTCGGCGGCGAATGGGTGATCCCGCTGGATAGGCGGGGACAGCACCGGTTTTGGACACGTTGGCAGCAACTTGTAGGACGGATTGACAATCCGTCCTACTCTTCACATCGCAAAAAAGTGAAAAGTGGATTGAAAAATCGCAACTCATTTCTTGTACAGGAGTTGCCGCAAAAACAACCCCCTCACTTTTCAGATTGGCGAATAGACAGCAAAGTGAAAAGTGGCCTTCGACGGGTCGATTGTGACATTCTTCACGAAGTCTCCAAACAAGTACGGCAAGAACTTCGCAAGGCGGCTCGCGAAGACGACGAAGACGCGGTTATGGACGTCTTGGACTTTCTCACCGGCTGGTGCAGCCCGCATATGAAGTTGCAGGAAAAGCCAGTCCAAACCGAGAAGAAGCAGCCGGCCTCGCGCGAATCGTAACGATGGTTGCCGGCGCTTTTCGATGCGCGTCCCTGCCGTTCCTTTCCTGCCGCCTCATTTCGAAATCATCGCCACGCTTGATTTCGCTTGCCGGAGGTGCCGGCGACGCTGGGCAAGAAGCCGCCCAAGGCGAAAGTCATCGCCCGGTTTCGAGATTTCAGAGCCGCGCACGAAAGTAAGCGGGGAATTAGGAGCCGCGCACGCAGTAAGCGGTGAATTCAAGGGCGACAAGTTTCAGAACAAGGGGGACACGTTTGACCGATTGGAGGCGCCGGGATTGCTTGGCTAGATTGGAGCGGCGCGCTTAAGCCCTGCGTTCTTGCTTCGTTTGCGCGTTCATGGCACAATTCGGGCGGCTGTTGCCGACTTCGCAAATGCATACCGAGTTGGCATCGTGTTGAGCGCTGGACATGGACTTCCGAGAAAAAGACTACTTCGAAGCGGCGACGGAGCGGATGAGCCAGGCTCGATTGCTGTATCACCAAGGTCAATGCTATGCGTTGGCGATGTACTGTGCCGGGCTTGCCGTAGAATGCATGTTGCGAGCGTACCGTTGGCGCGAACATGCGACCTTTGAAGGGCGTCATGTACTGCTGAAACTGCTCAAGGACAGCGGCTTGTTGGGCGTCTATGACATGGCAACGCGCGACCAAGGGCTCGGCGAACACGAAGTCCTTCGCCAGTCGGCGAGCCTGCAAGCGGCGGTCGGCGACGTCGCCGTCCTCTGGCATAACAATCTCCGATTTGCCTCCGAGCGCCGGCTCAAGGCATTCCTGGTTTCGATCAAGCGACACCAGGGCAAGAAGGGCGACCCTTGCAAAGCGAACGCCCTCGATCTGGTGAATGCAGCTCAGAAAATCATCGACCGAGGAGTCTTGCTGTGGACCTTGTCAAAAAAATAAAAACCGTACTCAACCGGACTTTCAAGCCACAAGTTCTCGAGCTCGAGGACGACGATGGCGTGATCGGCGTGGTCGTCTCGGATCATTTCCGCGCCGTCGAATCTCTCGACCGGCAATTGATGATTCAGAATGCGTTACGCCAATCGCTGACGCCTCTGTCCATGGAGGAAATGAGCCGCATTCTCGCCATCGCGCCCATGACGCCGGAAGAGTACGTCGCCTACGGCCCGAAAAACAAACTGCAGAGAAAAGCCCGCTAAGCCGCGGTGTCCTCTGCTTGGTGAAGCGGGGGGCCGGGGTTGTGGATTCCGAGCCGGCGCTTTGCTCGTCCCTGCCGTTGCTTTCCTGCGCGTTCATCTCGAACTCACCGCCACGCTCGATTATGCCTTCCGGGAGGTGTCGGCGACGCTGGGGAAGAAGCCGGCCAAGGCGAAGGTCATCGCCCGGTTTCGAGAATTCAACACCAAGATCGTGGGATAGAACTCCGATTCTGTCCGGTTTGAGGCAGCAAGTCAGAATCGGAGTTCTAACCCACGCGGTGAATTCAAGGGCGACAAGTTTCAGAACAAGGGGGACACGTTTGACCGGTTGGAGGCGGCGGGATTGCTTGGATTGCTTGGAGCGGCGCGATTGGCGCCCTGCGCCGCGCGGCGAGTTGCAAAAGCCTGGCGCCGGTTCGACCTCCTTCCCAACTCCCGTTTGGGAACGCCTTCCTGGAAACTCCGTTTCGCTGGTTGCATCGAAACAGAATTTCGCGGAGCTGGGGTCGCAAACGGGAGTTTGGGACCGAGAAAAAACAGAGTTTCGCGGAGCTGCGGTGCCAAACGGGAGTTTGGGACCGAGAAGAAACAGAGTTTCGCTGAGTTGCGGTCCCGAACGGGAGTTTGGGACCGAGAAGGAAGGACGTGAGGCTTCGCTGCGTCGGACTCCAAAGCGCGTTAGCGAATCCGCGGTCCGCACCGGCTCGCCGCTGGTCAACTACTGCGACGTCGAGTTTGAAAAGATTCCGGTGATGCGGAGCAAGAAGTTCAAGACGCATGAAATGAATCACCGCTTCGATTGAGGCGACGTGTCAGAGCTTATCACTCGCTGGATTTTCGAGACTATCCGACCGAGGTCGCCTCGTAAATCGTGTTCCCAGATTCGAAGAACTTTCCATCCAAGAGTTCTAAGGGATTTATCCGCTTGTTTATCACGCTTTTGATTTCGCACGATCTTGGCTATCCAAAACGCGGTATTGGTCTTCGGAAGACTGCCGTGTCGCGGGCAACCGTGCCAGAAGCATCCGTCCACGAAGATGGCCAATAGCAAACGGTGAATAATTATGTCAGGACTTCCCGGAAGCTTTGAGCGACTCTTGACCCGATATCGAATACCGGCTCGCCGGAGGGCACAACGAAGGGCAAGTTCGGGCCCTGTGCCTGTGCGCCTCACTCGTGCCATGAGGCGGCTTCGCTCGCGGGTTGTTGGGCAGGCTGGGCCTTGCTTCTTTCGTGCCAAATGCCGGCTCATTTTAACTTTCGCAAGATCTTGTCTAGGCGATCTGATTTCGCGGATTGCTTGAGGAATTCGTCATACTGTGCAAGCGCGCCGCTGAGGAGCGTCTCATAATGCACGACACGTGCATTCAATGCAGCAAGCGCCTTCTTGATCATTTCTGGTCCACCCGGGTCGTCCTCTTCGTACAGCGGTGTGCCCACCACGAACACAATCGAAATGTGTGGGTTTTTAAGTCCTTGTGCCATGAGGCATTTCAGCAAAGCGGTTCGATACTTGTTTCCCTGCTCCATCAGTTCGCTGAGGCGCAGGCGCCGTCTGGCTCGCTTCAGCTCTACGATAATGTGTTCGCCCGCGTTCGTGCGGTACCTGATGTCGACTCTTCCTTTGCTCTCCTTCTGGCTAAGCTTTGGGTTGAATTCCTTGTAATCCTTTTTGAGGATTTGCTCAATTCTTTCGCTCCCAGCTGCACGTTCCCATCCTGCATCCAGCAACCAGAGATGGTTGAACAAATGCTTTTGCAGTACTTTCTCTTTTTCATTTGCGTCAACGAGATTCTGGAACTCTTTGATGACATCCAAACGCACTTTCACAATCTCCCGGTACAACGATCCCTCCAACGTGGCCAAATCCGATAGCAACGGGAGAAGAACCGCCGCTGTGAGCTCAGGGCCTTCGGCTAAGAGGTGCGCCTCCTCGCGCAGACGAAGACGCTCGAATCCTAACATTCCAGAACGGAACAGGTCTTTGCGCTCTTCCTCGTCATCCAGTTCTACACCCCGAATTAGGCCGAGCAACCTTTCGGCATTCTTGCGCTGCGAGCTCGGAAGCGTGTCAAGCCACTCGGCCAGCACCGGGATTTCGGAAATTGCTTGTTTTCCACGCGCCTCATTCCTGAGGTCCGTCCAATCGTCTTGGATCGAAACCAGAGTTCCTCTCAGAAAGTTGGTCAGGGCAACATAGCGTTCATCATCCTCGACCATGCGTTGACGGTCGCTCGTCGCAATGTCTTCCTCGCCAATGAGGTCCAAAAAGTCAGCTTCAACCTGACCGGTTAGATAGCTGGTTAGAATTCGGCTAAAGTTCAACTTGTCTAGTACGTTTTCTTGCACAAGCCGTCCGCGCGCGAGGACAACAATGCCATTTAGAGAACCTGCTTCGTCATGCTTCAACTTCTTGGGTTCCTCAGCCGCACCCAGCCATCCGCCCACCTTCCATGATGAATGCTGTGGATGTACGCTGTTTGAAAGCACGAACCGCTTTATGAGGCTCGGGCAAGCTGACTTGGGGACGCGCTTTTCTCCGAACTCCCACAAAAACTCTACTGCTCGCAAATCTTCTCTGTCGTTGGGCCCGACGGGCTCGCCATTGATTGTCACAATAAACGAATCTCCTTTCGGGCCTTGATAACCGATAATGGAGAATCGACGAGCGATGCGTTTTCGCAGCGCCGCGAGCGACGCGGTTGTTCTCTTCTTTTTCAACGAGCCGAGAATGATCCGAGTCCCTTTGGCCGGACCGTTGAATGGGACCGGCTTAGGATAGTAATCCTTCCCTGCCTTGATCGCATTCCGAACTTCTAAGGTGCGCATTGTAAATGCATGCCGCTCGGAATGGCGGCGCGTATGGACCTCTATCTCGTCGGCGATTGAGAACAACGCTAACTTCCCAATTCCTTTGCGTCCCATAAAGGGCCGGCCTTTCGCGGAGGTTTCTCCTTCTTCAGCACGTTTGTCATATCCGACCGAGAGAAAGCGCTGGTTGATCTGGTTCAGGTCCATTCCCACGCCATTGTCCTCGATCGTGATTCGGTTGGCTTGGATGTCGACATCAACCAGTTCGGCATCTGCGTCCCAGGCGTTCGCGACAGCCTCGGATAGAACTGCGGCCGCATTGCTATATAGTTTGAGGCCGAGATGGTCCAAAACCCGCAGGTCAAGAGTGAGCTTGTATGGTGAGGCCGTCATGCGTCTTTCTTCCTTCGATGCGATTGTGCAACCTGAATGAGTTCCTTACCAATGTAGAAAGCTAATCTTGGAGGCACCGCGTTACCGATTAAGCGACCAATCGTCCGGAAAAAGACAGGCTCATTGGGCTGTACAAACCGGTAATTTCGAGGGAAACTTTGAAGCAGCGCGGCCTCTCGCAAAGTGATCGAGCGATCTTGTTCTGGGTGACCGAAACGGCCAGTCCCGAAACTGTAAGCTTGTGTTGTGATAGTGGGAGATGGCTGGTCCCATACCATGCGCGCGTAAACGCTCTGGTAGGTTGATCCCGTCTTTTTTTGGTGACATGGCGCACGGAGTTCGGGTGGCCAGTCCCTCCAAGTTCCGCCTGCCCGACACGCCCGAAAGCGCTTAAGATTCAATTCAGTGACTGACCGCGCCTTATGTAAGCGGTCTTTCGGATCGGTTTCACCAGCCCTCAGTTGACTAATTCCGCCAATCGCATCTCTCACTGTCCGATAGTTCGCAGGTCGGACCGACCCTTTGGGGACATTTACGGTGCCAATTCTCGATGCGAGCAATACCAGTCGCCTGCGGTGTTGAGGCACTCCAAATTGCGGGCAGTATAGCGACTGCCAATCAACCATGTAACCTTGTTTACGCAAGGTTCGGACAAAGTCACGGAAAATGCGTGTCGATGCGAGGTCCGGCACATTCTCCATCGTCACCAATTCCGGCTTTAGCTCAGTTACCGAACGACTGAATTCACGGAGGAGTCTCCACTCTTCGAGATGGAAGTTTTTGGACCCGCGCCGAAAAGGCGAAAACGGTCGGCATGGTGCACAACCCGCGAGAAGGCGGATTGCGCCCGACGGATAGAGGTCTGACAAATACGCACCAGTCAACCGTTTGATATCTTCTTTGATGAATGGCACGTGGTTATTCGCCGTGAATGGGAATTCGCAAGCGGGATCAAGATCTATTCCCGCAACAATTCGAATGCCTGCCTTTCTCAATCCGTACGTTAGGCCACCAGCACCGCAGAAAAGGTCGA
>JAKEHV010000216.1 GCA_022614915.1 Gemmataceae bacterium
GAAACAAAGCTGCATGTCCACGGTCGCGTCGCGGCCGAAGTTGAGAACGTAGTACGAAGTGGCTTGGATGAGCAACGCGCACAACCCCGCAGTCCGGCCATACCAGCGCGTCGCCCAAACGCCCATGAGAATCACAAGGCCGATCGCGGCGAGCGTCGAGGGCAGCCGCGCTGTGAACTCAGTGACGCCGCCGCCGAGCCAGCCGAACGCCGCCGCCACCCAGTAGCTCCAGGGCGGCTTGGAGAGGCGCGGCACGCCGCCGTATGTCGGCACAACCCAATCGCCGTTTTCGAGCATCTCTCGCGCAGCCACCGCGACGTACGCTTCGTGCGCGGACAGCGTGCGATAGCCGCCGAGATTGGCGTAAAGCAAAATCAACAACGCAACGCCAAGTAGGATGACGAAGCCTTTTTCAGCCCGCGACCATCTTGGGGCAAGATTTACTTCTCGCTGGCGGCAGATAGGAATGTCTGCTCCGCGGGCGCAGACATTATCGAAGTGAATCGTCGGAACAGTTTTCGATGGCATATTGTCCAAAGTCTAGTCGGTCCATTCTTACTCAATCGCCGAGCTTGGAAGCAACGTGGGTTGAAAGGCCCGTGCAAAACTGCTTGCCCTGTTTGCCAAAAGGCAGTAGTTTGCGAACATGTTCCGCATTTTGGGTCGTCCGCTGCGCGCTTGCGACGGCTGCACTCGCCGGGAATTGGTCCAAATCGGCGGGGCGGGGGCGCTGGGCCTGTCGTTGACACAGCTTGGCGCAGCGCAAGCACAGAACTCTTCGCAAAGCGGCGAACGAGGCTCGCGCGGGCGCGCACACGCGTGTATTCTCGTTTATCTTTTTGGCGGACCCAGTCAGCTCGACACGTTCGACCTAAAGCCCGACGCGCCGGCGCATTTTCGCGGCGAGTTTCGGCCCGTCGCCACCAACGTTCCCGGCATACGTATCTGCGAGCACTTGCCGCGCCTGGCCCGGCATGCGGACAAGTACTGTCTTGTGCGCGGCATGTGGCACGAGCATCCGCGCCACGGCTGGGGCCTCTACTACATGCTCACCGGTCGACGCCATAACCGGCCGGACTTGGACGCGCCACCCACACCGGACGACCACCCGGGACTAGGTGCATTGGTAAACCGTTTGAAGCCGGCCCGGCCCGACCTGCCCACAGCCGTTACGCTGCCGCGCTGGAACCGCTTCCTGGATTTGCCCAATGATTATGCCGGCGAAAAAGCGGGTTTCCTTGGCAGCGCCTTCGACCCGTGGTTGGTGCGCGCCGATGCCAGCGGTTTGACTTTCCGCTTGGACGAGCTTGCCCTGCCCGCCGACGTTTCCCCTGCTCGGCTCGACCAGAGGCGCGATCTACTTTCCTCCTTGGATAGAGGCCTGGCGCTATTCGGCGAACGCGGTCACGTTCACGACGCCCTGCACGCGCGAGCCTACAGGCTCCTAAGCGGCCGGGCCGTCCGCCGCGCCTTCGACTTGTCGGTAGAGCCCCTCCCGATGCGCCACCGTTACGGGCAGCATCCTTTCGGACAAGGCCTCTTGCTCGCTCGCCGTTTGGTGGAGGCGGGCACGACGCTCGTGCAAGTCAATTGGCACAACGACGGCAGCGACGTGAAGTCGCCCTTCTGGGATACACATCAGGACAACTTCAACACGCTCAAGAACCAATTGTTGCCGCCGGTGGATGTGGGATTGTCCGCGCTGTTGTCCGATCTCTGCGAGCGCGGCTTGCTGGATTCCACGTTGGTGCTGGTGATGGGCGAGTTTGGCCGCACCCCGCGGATTGGGCAAGTGATCATGAACGCGGCGACAAACGGCAGCGGCCGCGATCATTGGCCGCACGCGTACACGGTGTTGGCGGCCGGCGCCGGCATGCCCGCCGGCGCTCTGTATGGGGCCACCGATGACAAAGCGGCTTACGTTGTCGATAGTCCGGTGTCGCCGCCCGACTTGCAGGCCACGGTGCTGCACCTCTTGGGCCTGGACCCCGCCGCAGTTATTCATGATCGTCAGGGCCGGCCGCATGTCGCGAGTGAAGGTCAGATGGTGCGCGGACTGGTGGGCTCGTGAGGACCGAAGCAACTGGGTCATTTGGACTTTGGCGTCATGGATCGTAGTCGTTCGCAAAAAGCGTTGTATTCTTCCGACTGCATGCCAGCGCTCAGCACCTCCAAGACCGCGGCCATTTTCCCCGCTAGCAGCGCCGCGCCGTTCAGCCACAATCCGGGGAAGACCTGCGAACGCCAGATGCCGTCGCGGCCCGGCCGTAACTGGCGGTAACGGCCGCCGACCAAGCGCCGCCATTGAATTTCTTCCTCTGCCAACAGCACCGCCAAATACTCTTGAACTCCAGCGGCCTGGTACAATTCGAGCTTTTCATGTAAATCGTAGGCGGAGGAAGAGAGCGAGACCTCGGCGAAAAGCTCGGCCGCGCCATGCAGGTACTTTCCTTTGACTTTGGATTTGCCGCCGTACTCGCGCAAGAGTCGCAGGTGTCGATCCGGTTGGGGACAGTCGTCCAAAAGATAGGCCGAACTGTTGGAATTGGCTTTGCAAAAGGGCGTGCCGGCGGCGTACACTCCCAACCACGTGCCCACATCGTTGTCCACGTCGCCGTGTTCCAAGCTTGTCGGCGAAGGCATGTATACCACCCCCCCAATCAGTTCTGCCTTCTTCACTTCCGGCATGGCCTCCCAGCGGCGCAGGAATTCTTCGCGCGTCAAATGATCGCCGGCGACTAAGGGCATGACTCTCTGTTCCAATACCGCCATGACAAGACCCTTCGATGCTCTCACTATGTTACACAGACAGATTGCAGGACGAAACTTGGATTTCACACCGAAAGCAAATCTGTCGCGGGCTGGTTCTCGTCGTCACCCATGAGGCAAAAAGATGCTGTTTTTTCCTTTACCTAAATTTCTAGGACTCGTACAATAGGACGATTAGCAGGTCTAATAGTAGAGACTTTACCGTCGTCAGGCGTCTGACCTCGGCATCCGGAATCATCGAAGGGAGACAATCCATGGTCCAGCGAAGCATCGTTGTCGCGTTGGCGCTCGTGCTGGCTTGGGGCGGGCACGCACTCACCCAACAGTCGCGCCAGACCGCTCCAGACGGCGACGCCCTGCGCATCGGCGAATTGATTAAGCAATTGGGCAGCGCCAATTTCAAAGAGCGCAGCAACGCGCAGAAAGACTTGGAGGCCATCGGCGCGCCGGCGCTCGAGCAACTGCGCAAGGCGACGAAGTTGGAAGACCTCGAAACCAGCAAGCGGGCCACCGACCTGGTGCGGAAAATCGAAGAGCGCGTCTTCACCGCGCAGATGCTGACGCCCAAGCGCGTGCATCTCAAGGTGAATGACATGCCCGTGCTCGACGCAGTCGCCGAGCTGGCCAAGAATTCCGGCTACGTCATCCAGGTGCAAGGCGACCGCGCCAAGTTGGCCGACAAGAAGGTCACGCTGGACACCGGCGACGTGACGTTTTGGGAAGCGTTCGATCAGCTATGCGCGAAGGCCGGACTGGTGGAGATGGTGACGCCGATGCACATGCTGCCGCCGGGCGTCGTGCCGCAGCCGGCCTTGGATTTGCCCGTGCAGATTTTGCCGGTGCAGCCCGCGCCGGCGATCAAGCTTCGGCCCTTGCCGGTGCAAAAGCTGCCGGTGGAGCCGCCCAAGAAGGACGACGCGAAGAAGGACGACGCGAAGAAGGATGAGCCCAAGAAGCCGGAAGCCAACGTGGAGCCGTTGCCGCCGCCCGCCGCGCCCGTGCAGGCTCAGGCAGTGGAGAAAGTGCGCGCCTTGGCCGCAGCAGTGCAAGCGGAGGCGGCGGCCCAAGTGCAGCCGGTGCAATTCCAAATCCAAGGACAACAGATTCAAGTGCAGTTTCAGCCTGTCCCGTTCCCCAATGGCCGGATACGACCCGGCTTTGGCCCCGGCGCGACCTCGAATCAAATCAACTTGTTTCCCGGTGAGCCGAAGAACCATCCTGTAAGCTACGCCGGCGCGGTCCGCATCCGGCTCATAAGCGGCGTCAAAAACAAGACGGCTCATGTGCTGACGCTGGACGTGGCCGCCGAGCCGCGCTTGCAAAACTTCATGCTTGCGGGCGCGCCGACCATCGAAAAAGCCGTTGACGATCAGGACCAATCCTTGGAACGGACGGCGGAACAGGCGCCGCCTCAGCCGGAGTTGGTGCCGTTTCGTCCCGTCCCCGCCATCCTGCCCCCCAACGCGGACATCGCCCTGCCGTTCGCGCCTTTCCAAGGCAATCGCCAAGTGCAGATCAGACTTAAGGCGGGCGAGAAGGAAGCCAAGAGTTTGAAGGAACTCGCCGGCATACTCACCGCGCAAGTGCTGATCCCTTCGGAAACGCTGCTCAGCGTGGACAACGTGCTCACGTCCGCCGGCCAGACCACGAAAGGCAAGAACGGCGATTCCCTGCATGTGACCAGCATCGACAAGATGGATAACGGCGACTACAAAGTGCAACTGCGCATGGAGAACGCGCCGGGGCAGAATGCCTTTGGCGCGTTCAACGCGGCGGTGCAAATACAAATGCAGTTGCAGGTGCAAGGCAATATCGTGATCGGCGAGGCCGGTGCGCCGGCGCCCTTCGCCAACACGCCCGGCATGCCTGAACTCGTGGACGCCAAGGGCAACAAGTACAAGATCAAACAGATTCCCAGTCGGCGCATGAACTTCAACAACGGCGTCGCCACCCAGGAACTCACCATCGTGTACGGCGGCGGCGAAGGCCTGGCCGAACCCGACCGCCTCCTTGTCACCGGCCCGCGCATGGCCAACATCACTATCCCGTTCGCTTTCAAGAACGTGCCGTTGCAATAAAGCGAAAATCCAAAAGCAGTGGCGAGTCACCGCTGTCTAAAAAACCAAAGCGGCGGAATAGCGCCGCACTCCAAAAAAAACCCACGGGCCGACGCTCGTGGGTTTTTCGTTTGCAGGGGAACGAAATGCGGCTGGCGGCGTCGAAAGGAAGTAGAATCTACTCCCATGCGCCGAGTCCTTTCCCCGCATTGGTTCTCTTGTGTGCACGGTCCGTTGCCGGCCAGGAAGAAACTCCCGAGGCCCAAGGTCCTTCGCCCACGGCCGGGTTTCGTGGCGGTGCGCGGGCCCGCAGACCTATTTGCCGACGGCGTAGACTTGAAGGACGCTGACGGACGCCCGTGGCAACCCAAGGAAGTGTCCCATCAGCCGCGCGGACTGGAGGGCGTCGAACTCCGGATCGTATTCGAAGCATCGGGCGCGGCCGCCGCGCCTCTGCAGCGACGTGGAAAAACCGGCATCGAGGCCTGTATTTCAGTTTTCTGCCTATCACGCAATCTGAAAAGTGGCCCGTCCTGTTGTGCAGTAAACATAGTAATGTAAACTAGTTATGGCATTTCAACCCACATTTCACATTTTCGCGAATTGAAGAATAGCCCTGATGTAACCGGCTATTTGGACAGATTTGTCCGCTAATGTGTTCTGAACATCACGCCGACAGCCGCAGCGTCATTTCCGGTGCTCCGTGGTCGCGGACATAGCGCAGCAGGCGCTCCCAGGCTTCGGAGTTGGCAGGGATGCCGGCGCCGGCGCGGTCCAGGTCTTCGAGCAATTCCGCGGCGCTCGTGTAGCCAGCTTCATTCTCGGCGGTCAGGCGATAGAGAATGGTCACCAAGGTGTCGGGCAGCGGCTTGGCCTTGGCCCCTTTGCGCACGCCGTTCGGGGTGCACCAATTGGAAACGATTCGCCCCAGTGCGCGCAAGTCGTCCGCGGCTTCGGTGGTTTCTTCCGTGGTTGATCCCAACAGCCAGGGCGGCTCGCCGATGCCGGCGATCTTGAGGATGCCTTCGGGGGTGAGGAAAAGATGACTATCCTCCAAGTGCCCGTGCACGAGTCCGCTCTTGTGCAAGCACGACAAGCCCAGCGCGGCTTGCGTGAATAGGCGATAAGAGACACCCGGGGCGGCGGCCAGCGGCGGCCAATCGGACGACGGCAAACCAGTCAGCCATTCTTGCAAGACCGCGGGCCGCCCGCCAACGTCGTACCCCTCCCAGGTGGCGGCGAGATTCATGTCGGCGGCCAGCGCGGCCTGCGCGAAGCGCTGCCGGAACTCGTCCGGGCGCACGGCGTCGTCCGAGTGCCGTTCCGACAAATGCCGGAGCACGGCTTCCTGGCCGCGGCGCGGATCGAAGACGCGGTAGACGGTCTCGTGCGGCGTGGCGCGCAGCTTGTCGATGACGCGGACGGGTCCGAGCGCCAGGCCGTCCAGGTTGCCGGCTTCGATAAGGGCGAGCTGATAGAGCGTGACCGAACCGCTGGCCAAGAGAACTTGCCGCAACGAGCGGCGTTGCCGGCGCGCATCCATCAGGAGCGCCTGGAGCGCGTCGGCGTCGATTAGACCCAGTTCCGCGAGCACTTCGCCCAGTTTCTTGTCGCCGGCGTCCACCGGCTCAGTCAATGAAAGGATGTCGCGGCCCACGGGGACGATAGGATCATCCGCTGCATCCTCTGTGGGGCACGTTTGCAACGTGCCGGCTCCCGCAGGCACGTTCCAAACGTGCCCCACATTGGACGAAACGATTTCCAGCCCTGCCAGCTCGCGCATCTTGCGGCGATACCACTCGCGCATGTCCACGAGATGCCGATCGACTTCCTGTTTCCGCTCGACGACTGCTTGCTCCTTTTCCTCAATCGCCTCGGCTTTCTCCGCCAACTGCTCGGACGCGGCGCCTAGTTCCTTGGCTTTTTCCTCCACGTCGGCGTGACGGCGCTCGAGCCGCGTCTCATCGCTGGCCAAGAGGCGCTTCAAATCCGCGATCTGTCCTTGCCAGCCGATAAGCTGCTGGCGAAACGCGGCAACGGCGAGGCGCTGCTCTTCTTGTCCGCGCCGCAATTCCTGGCGCTCATGAGTCAGGTCAGCTTCTTCCTTTTGCAGCCGGCCGCGGATTGCTTCCAGGTTGTCTTGGCAGTCTTGGACATAGGCGTAGAGCGCGCTTAAGTGATCGCGCAGTTGCTCGCGGGCGTGGCTGAGCCGATCGAGCGCGGTGCCGGCGCGCAGCTCCACGTCGGGAAGCAGCCGGGCCAACTCGGCCGCTTCCTTTTGCAGCTGTTCCCATTCCGCCTTTTTCTGGTCGTCGTCGGCGCGGCGCTGCTCTTGGTCGCTTAGGGCGGCGGCGCGTTCCTGCGCCAACGTCTTGCGCGCCTGGGCGATTTCCTTGCCCACCGCCTGCAAGCGTTCGAATTGCTCCTGGTGATGTTGTTCGCGCGCGTGCAAGTCGTTGCGTTGCCGCTCGATCGTCTCGGCCAACGCGGTCAGCTCTTTGTGCCAGCCGGCCAGCTTCGCCTGGGCCTCCTGATGCTGCGTGTCCAATTCCTGCTTACGCGCTTCCAGAGCGGCGACGACCGCTTCATTCTCCTGAATCTTGGCTTGCAGCGCTTTCTGCTTGACGGCCAATTCCTCGCTGCGCTTGACCAGCTGTTCCTGCAAGGCGGCTCGGGCGAGTTCGGCTTGGGTGAGGGCTTGTGTCCGCTCGCGGACGCCGCGCCGCTCCTCTTCCAAGCGCTCACGCGATTCGGTCAATTCACGCAGTTTTGCGTGCCATTGCGCTTCGTGATCGACCAAAGCGGCTTCGCGGCTATCGAGTTCCACACCGCGCTGGGCCAGGAGCGCTTCTTTGCCGGACCATTGCTCTTGGGCCTGGCGCAGTTGGGCGACCGCGGCGTCGAGCGTGGCCCGGCGCTCAACCAGCAGTTCGATCTCTTGGGCGCGGGCGGCGCGCTCGTTGTCGAAATCGCTTTTGGCGTGCGTCAGGTCTTGGCGCTCGCGCTCCAGCTCGGCGCGCTGAGTTTCCTGACGTGTGCGCTCTTCCTCCAATTGTTGTTGTTCGTGGCGCACTTCCTCGCGCAGCCGTTCCAGGCGTGCGCGCAGGCCGGCGAGGGTGGCCTGTTGCCCTTCGACGGCGGCGGTGCGTTGCGCCAAATCCCGGCCCGCCGCCTCTTGTTCCGTTTGGCGTTTGGCGACAGCGGCCGCCTCCTCTTCCAGCTTCAGCCGCCAGCCGTCCATCTCCGCGACTTGCTCCTCTAAGAGGGCGCTGTCGCGCTGCAGCTGTGTGAGTTTTGTGCCCACTTCCTCTGCGCGGGCGGCTAGGTCTTGTTCGCGCTCCTCCAGCGTGCCCTGCAATCGATCGAGTCGGAGCACGTCGGCCTGGTATTGCCGTGCCTTCTCTTCGAGCTCCCGGCGCTGGTTGGCGAATTGGCTCTCACGCATTGCAACATCAGCCAGCTGGGCGGCGACGTCGGCCTGCGTTTTTGACTGACTGTCCAAGAGTCGCTGTTTCTCTTCCTGCAGTTGTGTTTCGCGCAGGCCAATCTCAGCGGCCCGGCGCTCCAGCTGCGCGCGCCGCGCCGCTTCCTCCAGCCTCCGTTTGGCGAAATCCTGCTCTTCGCTTTCCAGTTGCCGTTTGCGCTCCTGCACCTTGCGCGCGGCCACGTTCACTGCTTCCTGCAATCCCGCCAGGCGGTCGCGGCGCTCTTGATAACGGTCGTAAAGCTGCGTGCGAATGTCCGATAGTTCTTGCCTTAGGACCGCCAAGTCCTGGCGCTGCTTTTCCAACTCGGCCGCCTTGGCTTCGAGCGACTCAGGTGGGGCGGACATTCCTGTCTGCCTGCGGGCGGCATCGAGGGCAGCTGAGGAAGTCTGCGGCGAAGCGGCGAGCGCGGCGCTTTGCCGAGTCCGCACAAATAGATCGAGCGCGCCTACGGTGATGCGGTCGCCGTCTCTTAGTTCCGCGTGGCCTGCGGATTGACCGTTGACGAGGAGGACTTGCGTCGGCGCGAGCTTGCGCAGATGAACCGCGCCGGGCCGGCGCGTGATGAGACACAGAACGGGGGGCAGATCGCTGCCGGGCACGCGCAGATCACAGCCGGGGACCGTGCCGACGAGGAAATCGACATAGTCCAAAGCCATGACGGCGGACCGGCCGGCGTGACGGACTTCCAGCTCAACCTCGGGCAGCGCCGAGGCAAGGTCGGCGGCCGGGGCGGCTAACGTAGATTCGGACATTCCCGCACCCCATAGCGCCCGTCCCCAGGGGCGCTGGCCGTGGCTTAGACACGAATTGCCGGGAATTTGGAAGAGGGATTTGCTCATTCGGATTTCGTACTTAAGATCAGATGGGATTTCGGCTTTCGAGTTTCGCATTTGGAGAGCGACATACGGCCTTGCGAAGCGGTGAAGCCGGCGGCGGCCGCTGCAAAACGATTAGATTTTCGACTCAGCCAGTGGCGAAACGCCTGACAACGCATTATGATCGTTTTTGCCAGCGTTGACGTAGCCACGGGGTCAACTTCTCATCATCCAAAAAAATCCGCCTGCGTCATCCGTTTCCAGGAGTTGTTGCCATGCTGCTTCTTCCCTCTTGCCGACGTTGTATTGCCTTTACTGCATTATTGCTGGCACTGTGCGCGCCAAGCGCCCAGGCGCAGCAGCAGCCCGTAAGCGGGGCCAACTACCCGCAAGCGTACAAGTACAGCACCGACTTTTTGCGCCAGTTTATTTACAGCAGTGGTGTTACGCCGATTTGGGTCGGCAAGAGCGACACTTTTTGCTACGAATACCGCACCAGCAAAGGCAAGCAGTTCTATCTTGTGAATCCGCGCAACGCGACCAAGGAACCGTTGTTCGACCGCGCGAAATTGGCGGCGCAGCTTTCCGAACAGGTCAAGAAGCCGCTCGATCCATTGCAACTGCCGCTCACCCGCATCAGCGTCAGCGACGATCTGGGCAAGCTCAAGTTTGTGGTCGATCCGTTTCAGTACGAGTACGACCTGCGCGGCGAGAAGCTCGCCAAGCTCGGCAAGGCGCCGGCGACGCCCGCCGGCTTCGGCGGCGATCCGGAAAAGATGCAGCAACTTAAGGAAAAGCTGGGCGACGAAAGGTTTCGCGAATTCATCGAGCGTCAGAACGAACTCAAGAAGGAACAAGGCGAAAAGGAAAAGAAGGAACTTCAAGAAGAAGAGATCCAAGACTTAGACAAGAAGGATGAGAAGAAGGAAGAAAAGACCAAAGGCTTCGGCGCCGGCGGCTATCGCGTCTATTCCCCGGACAAAAAGGCATTCGTCTTCGCGATGAACCACAACCTCTATCTGGTCGAAGGGGACAAGGAAGAAGAGGCAGTGCAGCTCACCAAGGACGGCGTAGAGGACTACACGTTTAACGCCGGTGCGGGCTTCGGCGGGGGATTCGGCGGCGGTAAAAAGGACCTGGA
>JAKEHV010000217.1 GCA_022614915.1 Gemmataceae bacterium
CTTCAGGTTGCCCAGCTTCTTGCCGCTGGCTACATCCCAGAGGATGACTTGGTTGTCATCGCCGCCCGCCGCCAACGTCTTACCGTGCGGGGAAAAAGCAATTTGCGAGACACCAATCTTGTTCATCTCAAATCGGAGCAATTGCTTGCCGGTGGCGATATCCCAAAGACGAATCCCTTCGTCTTCTCTGTAATTGCTGGCCGAGGCCAGCATTTTGCCGTCGGGAGAGAAGGCGACGGCATGCACCGCGGCAAAGACGTACTTCCTGTGTCCTTTCAGGCTCGTGCTCTTCCAGCCTTTATCCACTTCCCAAAGCTTCAGCATGTCGTCCCACGCGCCCGCCGTGGCCAGCGTTTTGCCGTCTGGAGAAAACCTCACGTCGTGGACTTGGGATCCGTGTGCCGCGCGGGCCAAAACGAGCAAGTCGCCTTTCTCATCCGCAGCGTCCCTGGGGAAATTCACGTGAAAAGGCACAAGCTCCGCCAGAAGGGCCTTGCCCGCGCCGCTGACACACGACGCCTGGCAAAAAAACGAAACGACGCCGGGCGCGGCCGTCGACACCGTCAACGAACCGGCCGCTAGCTGCTTTTCGACTTTGAGTTCGACCTTCTGAGCGCCGGACAATTCGGGCAGCGCTTGCTGGCCTTTCAAGGCATCCCTTTGGATGTGATGGATGGTGACCGTCTTGATCTTTTCCATGGGGTCAATCAACCGCACCTCGATTCGCACTACTGCCGTCCCAATCCACGCCTTCTTCGAGCCGATGACGCAATCCGCGATGCGGCCCTGCAGCATCCGTGTCAGCAGGGATGCGGGGACGCCCAGGCCGATGCCGGTGATGGGTTCCTGGTCCTTGTCCCGCGCCTTGGGCCGGGCAAAGGCGATACCCACGAGTCGTCCCTTGGCGTCGACGATAGGACCGCCGCTGTTGCCCGGATTTAGGTTGGCATCCAACTGAACGATCCCATCATCCCGGATGCTGGAGATCGATCCTCGGGTCACTGTGACCGGTGGGTTTTTGACCCGATCGAGCCCCGTGACAGGGAAGCCGAAGACCATCACAGGCATTGTTTCCACAAGCTCCGGCGGCTGGGTGAAGTCAATTGGCTTGGGCAGTTCTTTGACGCCGGTGACCTTCAAGACCGCAAGGTCGGGCTCGCGCTGTGAGGCGAGCACCTCGGCAGAAGCGGCGTGTTCTTCCGGCGTTCCGCTGCGAAAGATGACAGTAACAACCGGATACGCCGCGCCGCTTGGCTTGGGAGCGTCGAAGACGACGTGGTGGTTCGTGACAAGGTAACCGGTCTCGCCGTCCACCTTCATCAGCCAGCCCGAACCCGTGGCCAGCTTTTTTCCAAGGGGGACTTTGACAAAGACGGTTGCGCTTTTGATGGCGGTCAGCGTCTCGAGGTTAATGACATCCTGGCCCCAAGCCGTTGACGTGGTCGCACCGAGGCAAACCAGGGAAAGCAGAAGTTGTCGCATGGCATTGGTCCTCACTCTCTACAAGAAGTGATTTGCGCGCCGCACCAATGCCTTCACTGCAAAACTTGGGGGGCCGAAAATACTTATTTGGCGTGGTAGGGAACACGAATTCGTTTAATGTGCGTGACCCAATGTCAAATGAATCGCCGAGGAAGAATGCATCAAGCGAGAAAATGTTTTGCAAGGTTGGGTTGCAATGCAAAGCATCCAGGACTGACTTCCAGGTGTGCGACAGCGCGAGACAGGTACTTTTCGCCCAGGTCCCAGAACTGCATGCCGTCGCTTGCCTTTGCGCAACTATTGGCGAACGGCCACGGGTTATCCTTCTGGAAGTGTCGGTGACACGGTAGCCAGCGCCGGTTTGTCTTTTGCAGCGGCTCTACGTGATGCGCCCGATCTTCCATTCGACCAATCCTTGGTGGATGCGCTTGTTTGGCGTGTTGTGAAAGCCCGTGCCCTCGTCGTCTTCTTGCGGCGAGGCTTTGAAGTTATCCAAGACCAGGACTTCGCCGCTGGAGTCGCGCAACTTCAGTTTCTTGTTGAGCTTCACGTGGTCCCATTTGCCGTGATTGTCTTTGCCGATCGAGCCCTTGCGATCAGCACTCCACGCGTCGGAGTCCCACTCGTACCACGAATAGTCCTCGACGGTGATAATGCATGACTTAGCCTTCCGTTCTGTGATTTCGGTAATCCTGATATACATCTTGATCATGATTGTTGTCCTTTTCGGTTCTGCTCGTGAGTAAGGATCGTCTGCTGATCGATGCCCAGCGCCGCCCGTTCGGTCAACTGGACTAAAACGGCCGCAACGATCAAAGGGTACTGTTCGCGCCACGTCAGAACAGTCCAGGCGATCCTCCCTAATGGATCATGCACGTTGGCGCGAGAACCCGGACAGGGAAGTGGAGAAGCTTTGGATCCCTTTCGTCGTCACTGAGATTTGCGACCATCTTTGCCAAACAACCGCAAGCAAAGCCCAACCACGGCGATGACCAGGCCCGCAGCCGCCGGCAAAAGCAACGACGGCAGCGCGGCTTCCGCGCCTGGCAGCAAGCGTTTTTCTGCCATGACGTTGGTGATGTACCACTGGCCCAGGCTGAAGAGGAGGAAGAATAGCCCGACAATGAACAGAACGAATCCGAAGCGGCGCATCGCTCATTTCTCCGGGATCATTGGCCAGCCAATCAGTTGATTTCTTCGTCCTCTTTCCGATCTGGCAGTTCGTCGAACTTGAACGCCCAGAACCAGTCCCGGGCGGCATCGTCGTTGCTTGCGCCGCCGACCAGAATGTCGATCTCCCCGTCGTTGAACACTGACGACGGATCGAGGCGGAAAGGACTCAGGCCGGTGCCGTGGCGGTGGTGGTCGACACGTGTAGTGTAGTCGACGTCCGTACGACGCCACTCGCTCATAATCAAGTCCAGAGCACGGGCGCCAATCGGTCCGGAATCGAAGCCGGTCTGGCCGCCGATGAGGATGTCTTCGTCGTCGCCGCCGAAGAGCCGGTCGGCGCCCAGGCCGCCGATGAGCAGGTCGCGGCCCGCGCCGCCGAACAGGGTGTCGTTGTCCTCTTCGCCCAGCAAGATGTCGCTGCCTAGACCGCTGTTGAGCGTATCATTGCCGCGGCCGCCGCGGAGCAGGTTGACTTGGTGGTCGCCGGTAATCCGGTCGTCAAAGATCGAACCGATGACATTCTCGATAAGGAAGACATGGGCGGTCCGGCTCGCGGTGTTGGTGGCGAGGTTGACCGTCACCGGCCCATCCGCCGACGAGTAGTCGAGCGTGTCGCCCCCGAAGAGGCCGCCGCTGATGAAGCCCGTCAGCGTGGCGTCGCCGAAGAAGCGGAACAGATCGGGCGCGAACACTGCGCCGGCCAGGTTGCCGATGTCGAAATACTCGACCACGGTCGCTGCGGAGGTGAAGACAGTGCCGTGGTTGGCGTGCGTGATGGTCCAGGTGGCGCCGCTGCCTGGCCCGACCAGGATGTTGTTCCCCGCGAGGCCCTCAAGGCGCACCAAGTCAAAAGCGGCGATGTCGAGCAACTCGAAGCGGTCGTCGTGGCGCGTGCCGTCGAGCTGCAATTCCGCGATCGAGTCGAAGTCGATGGCCGGTCCGCCGCTGCGAGCGAGTCCGTCTGAGCTGATTTGATAGTCGTGGCCGGCCGCAGCGCCGCGCTCATTCACGATCAACATGTCGGCCCCGTCCTGGCCGTGCAGCGTAAGCCGGCCATCGATGTCGTCCAAGGAGTCGGTGTCCGTGCCTACAAGGAAGCGATCACATCCCTCGTTGCCGTTGACTGTCAGGAAAACGGCGCTGCCAATATCGCGAATCTGAATGATGTCCGGCCCGCGGCTCGCCTCGACGACTACGTTCTCCACACCGAAATATTGCACGTCGGCCGGGAAACGGAACAGGCGATTGCCGGTGAGGTCATAGGTCCGCGGGCCGGCCTCGCGCCGATCGTTGAAGAAGAGCTCATCAACTCCTAGAGCGCCGAAGACTGTGACGTCGCCCTGAATGGAATCACCCCGGTCGAGGAGACTGCCGACACGGATGCGGTCGTTGCCGCCGCCGGCCAGCACCGTGACCGGTGTGGCGGCCGCGGTGGCGAGCACGAAGATGTCGTCGGCTTCGCCCCGTGTGTCGGCCGTGATGCCGTCGATGTTGACATAGGGGATGGCTTGGCTATTGAGTGTGACCAGGCCGGTCAATATTGCGAGCGCGTCCGCCTCGGCGCCGCCGGTGACGATCAAGGTGTTGCGGCCAGCGCCGCCGTCCACGCTCAGGCGAACGCCGTATTCGCCGACGCGAATAATGTCGTCGTCCATCGAACCGCGGAGCGTGATCGACAGGATGTTGGCAAGGGAGTCCTCGTGAACGAGCCCGCCGTTGATGAACAACCGCAGCGTGCCGCCGACGTTGTCGGCGCGGATGTCGTCGACATTCCCATTGTTGCCGGCGCGCTGGTTATTCATGTCGAGCACAAGGTGATAAGGACCGGCTACCGTGCGGTCGATCCAGTCGGCGTATGCCGACACGCGCGTGTTGACGCCGACATCGCCATAGGAAGAGAACGCGGTTCGGGCGTGGGCTCGATCCATGACATAGGAAGATACGGCGGCGATGCGGCCGTCGATGAAGCTAGGCCCTCCGGAATCGCCGTGGGCCTGGAAGGCTTCGAGCTCGCCCAGGCCGCGGTCGCCCATGCGGTCATGTCGGCCGTCGCCACGCTCACGGCGGCTGCCGCTGTCGAAGTCGTACTTCATCATGTCACGGCGCATACCATGGGCGAATTCGTCGTAGACGTTGAATCCCGCGCGCTTCGTGCCCAGGGCCTCGGTCTCGCCAGTGGAGCCGATGCCGCTCATCCCATAGCCAACCAGTTGAAAGATGCGACCAAGCTCGTCGCTGTCACGGTAAATCTGAAAGCGCTCTGCGCCCGCCGGTGCAATTTCGGGCAACGTGACAATAGCGATGTCGTCGCCGCCAATCGGCCTGCCGCTCCAGCCCGGGTGAAGCGTAATGGCCGTGCCCGGGACGGGGATCAGGAGAAACGGTCTGCCGGGCATGTCGAAGCGAACGACAAACGTGCCGCTTGGGTCGACGTCATCGACGACATGGGCGGCGGTGAGGATGTGCCGTCCGGTGAACAAGAGTGACCCAGTGCCGCCGGACAAGGCAACGACGCCATCCAAGCCTGCGCCAGCCGCCACAGGCGGAGGCCTATCCTCGAGCGTTGGCACGTTGTAGACCACCGGCACGTAGCGCTCTTCGAGCGGCTCCAACAATAGTACGGAACGACACTTTTTCGTCGCAGTGCGCCGTTTGCCCTCGCCCCAGGAGAACAGCGATTTCCGCCAGCACCGCAATGTATCGATCAACATAGTAGGCTCCCCCGTTTTTGATTGGGCGACTCATTTGCGCGGTGGCTGCACCGGCGCGGCCGATCAACGGTGAGTCGTCTACCGGCAACCTAAACAAGGAATTGCGCGCAGGCCGACAACATTCACAGGGAAAATGCGTTGGACCAGGATGTGGGCAGTTTTGGCGCGGATGTGCTAGCCGCAGACGGCCCCCGCCGAGCGACGATCAGGCTCGGGTTAGCGCTTGGGTTGGCCGGCCCGTGGATCGTTTGCCGGAAGGGCGTCCGCCACGCCGAAGGGAAGCAATTGATCCGAGAGGGCCATCATGCGGCGAACTTCGGGGTTCCAAGCGACGGTAGGATCGTCTCTATCCAAGGCAAGCAACTCCTGGCCGGTGGTTGTGTCCCACAGTTTGATCTTGCCCTGAAAATCGGAGGACGCCAGCCGCCGGTTGTCGAGGCTGTAAGCTAAGACGCCGACTTTGATCCGGTGGCCTTTTAGCACGAAAATCTCCCGGTTGTCGTCCGCGTCATGGACTCGCACAGTGCGGTCCGCGCACGCCAAGGCCAGCTGCTTGCCGTCAGAGCTAAAGGTGATCCACGAGATTGCTTGATTCGACTCTTTCATGGCCGGTAACTTCCCTGTCAAAAGTCTGCGGCCGGATGCCAATTCCCAGACTTCGTATTCGTCGTCCACATGTGTCGCCAACCGCGTGCTGTCCGGGCTGAACGCCAGAAAGCCCCGGTAGATACGCGCGCGGGGGAAGGTCATTAGACGCCGACCGGACGAGAGGTCCCAAACCTCAACTTGGTGCTTTGCGACGCGCTGTTCTGCTTGGCCAGGTACAACGGGACGCACTTCGACCTTTTGCACGCGCTGTACGTCGGCCTTCTTTGCGTCGATCGGCTTGGCGCCGATCTCAATCCCTACTGCTAGCCGCTTTCCGTCGGGACTGGGGCGAATTCCACGGATCGTAGCGTCAAGGCCATTGAGATAGCCGACCTGCCGGCCCGTGGATGTTTCCCAAACCCAAGCTTCTTGCCCCGCACACGCAGCCAGGAAACGCCCGTTGGCGCTAAAGGCCCAGAAGTATCCCGGCTGACCGTCCGGGAGGCGCATGGGCAAGGTGTGTAGCGCGCGGCCGGTTTCCAGTTCCCGGAGGGTTATTTGGCCCGGCTCGCGCGTCGCCGCCC
>JAKEHV010000218.1 GCA_022614915.1 Gemmataceae bacterium
ACACGTCCGCCCTCGCTAGCGCATAACACTAGCCCGACGCGCTAGCGAGGGCGAACGGGTGGCCCGAGGGAAATGTATCCCATTGCAATGATCCTGCGAGGAATCCCAGGAGGGAATTGAGTGCACGCGGGCGACACGTCCGCCCTCGCTAGCGCGTCGGGCTAGTGTTGGACCACCTGAACCACGTGGTACTTCCGTTGTACGCGCAGGCCGCCGGGTAGATCCCACGCGGGCAGCTCTCCCCACGCGACCGCGGCCAGTTTTTCCCAGCATGTGCGGTCCATGTCCTTTAGTGGCCAGCCTTCGCGCTGCCAGAGGCGGCGAAACATTTCACGCAGGATATGGCGCGGCGCATGAACCAGCGTTTGCGTGTCCAAGACTATGCAAGCGCCGGCGCGCGGCAATTCGGAATCGTGCAGTAATTGATGAGCGCGGGCCACGATTTCCGCGTGCAGCGCGCGCGCCTCGCCCGCAAGCGCACACAAATGCTCGACGATGGCCGGCTGATACTGCATGAGAAGGGGCAGGACCTCTTGCCGCAGCCGATTGCGGGTGAAGCGCGGATCGCGGTTGCTCGCGTCTTCGCGAAAGGGCTGCCCAATCTCCGCAAGGTATTGCAAAACCTCGGCGCGGCGCACGGACAAGAGCGGCCGGACCAGGCGAATCCCCGGCGCCAAGCCGCGCGTCTGCCACATGCCCCCTAGCCCTTGCAAGCCGGCGCCGCGCAAGAGCCGGTGCAGGATAGTCTCCGCTTGATCGTCCGCCGTGTGCCCGGTCGCGACCCAACCGGCTTTTTCCTCCTTGGCGATCTTGGTCAGCCAGTCGTAGCGCAGCCGGCGGGCGGTGTTTTCCAGGTTATCGCTTTGGCGCTTGGCCTCGGCCGCGACATCGATTCGCGCGGTCCGCACCGGCAGTCCCCACCCTCGCGCTTGTTCGATGACAAAGGCTTCATCCGCGTCGCTGTCCGGGCCGCGCAGCAGGTGATTAAGATGGGCGACAATCAGGCGCGGGTGCTGCTGGGCGAGCAGGAGTCGCGCAAGCGCGACGCTGTCAGGGCCGCCGGAGACAGCCAAAATGCCGGCGGTCTGGTTCAGGTCTTGGCGGAAGAAATCTTGAGCCAGGTTTTGAAGTGAAGTATTCAAGGGCATAGTCGCTTCGCGGCTGAAGCGGAGCATTGAGCGCGAAACGTAAACGGGTGGTTGCAACTAAGCCACATAGGGCAACACGTATGGCCCCTTCGGAATCACCGCGACCTTTGCGCCCGGCCCGTACTCCGCCAGCGAATCGGCGATCGCCTTTTCCACGCTGGTCGCCGGCTCGGCGTGGCATTTTTTCAATGTGTCCGCGGGCAGGCCGTCGCTCACGACTTTGACGCGGCACTTCTTGACGACCTTCGCCAATTCCTCAAGCTGCCATTGATCCATGACGAAATAATCTTTGCCGAGGATGCGCTGCATAAAGACGCCCAGGTCGGGGTTGTCGCCCAGGAGTTTCTGGAATTCGGGGCTGCCGACGCCCTCGGATAAGCTCGCTGCCAGGATGATGGTGCCGCCTTGTTTGACGATGGGCAGTGCACCCGTGAGGCCCTTGATTGCCTGATACCAGGTCGTGTCGAGCGGATAGCCGGCCGCGCTCGTGACGACGACGTCGAGCGGCGCGGGCACGCTGACGCGGACCACGTTTTCGACGAAGCGCACGCCTTCCAACCAGGCTTTTTCCATATCACCCGCGCCGGCCCAGGTAATGCGCCGCTGACCATCGATGCACACGTTGACAATGAAGTCGCAGCCGGCGAGCTTGGCGATGCGCGTGTTTTCCTCGTGTACTGGGTTGCCGTCGAGGAAGCCGCAGTCGGCCTTGGGATGCTCGAGGAATCTCGGGCCGTGCCAGATCTTGACGGTTTCGAGGGCGGCGAGGCCGGGGCAGATGACCTTGCGGCCGCCGGAATAGCCCGCCATGAGGTGCGGCTCGATGAGACCGGTCGTGATCTTGAGGTCCGCCTTAACGTAGCGGCGATCGATGTAAGCGGGCACACCGTTTGGTGTGACGCCGAGGAACTCGTGATCGTCGAGTTTCTTGCCGAAGTGGTTTTCGATGCGATATCGCTTGACGATGTCCGGGCCGACCATTTCTTCAAGCTCTGCGCCTTGATTGGGACGGTGCAATCCCGTGGCAACGAGGATGAGGATGTCGTCGCGCGCGATTCCCTGCGCCTCCAGCGTCTTCAACATGGGCGCTAGGAGCAGGCGATTGGGGACTGGCCGGGTGATGTCGCAGATGACGATGCACGCGTTCTTCCGCCCCTTCGCGAGTTGCGCCAGGGGGGGAGTGCCCGTCGGCTGGGCCAAAACCTGGGCGATTCCCTGTTCCGGGTCGGGCACAGGCGGCGCGTCCTTGATCGCGAGCGGACCGACGAGGCGGTCGTCGGGGACGGTGACTTCCAAACCGGAGCGGCCATAGTCGAGTTTAATGCGCATGGAGTTATTCTGGTGATGGAAAGTCGTTTCCGCTACTGCAAAACGACGAAAGTGCATGGCGGTCGCGAGGCGCGTCGATTAGAGTGAATGGGGAAGCGTTTGATGCCTGCGTCTTTACTACCAAAGACGCACGCTTGAACGACAAGACCCGGGATCAAGTTCATGGAAGCATTCTTCGAGAAACACAGCGGCGAACTGGTCATTCTCCTTTTGTCGATCATTGTGGTGGGCACGCTCATGATCGTGGTGCCGCAGCTTTTGCGCGCCCACATGCGCAAATGCGAGATGCAGCACCTCGAGCACATGAAGGCGTTGGACGCGGGCCAAATGCTCCCCAGCGAGGACGACCGTGCGCGCGTGGCGGGGAGAATGGCCTTGCTTGTGCCCATGGTGGTCTTGATAACTGCTGGCACCGTGACTTGTTTTTTGGCAGCGTATTTGCGCGAACAGATCTTTGCTCTCTCTTTGGCCGTTTGGGTCGTTTCCGGCGTGGTCAGCCTGGCGGCGATCACCGGCGGCGTGGCCCTGATCGGCCGGCTGGCGGGAATCAAGGCGGATCAAGAGGAAGAAGGAAAAGAAGACGTGTCGGACAGTTCCTTCACGCGCTAGCCGGACTGGTCTTGCCCTACCGTAGAAAATCTGCCAATCTCGTCCCAGGCTCCGCCTGGGAACGCCTTCCTAGAGGCTCTGCCTCTGTGCACGCAAAGAGCCTCGCGGAATGGGTTCCCAGGCGGAGCCTGGGAACCAGGGGCCATTATCTCCATGCGCCAAGTCCTTTTTCGAATACCGGTCCTCGACCTGCCCATCTACGGTTACGGCGCGATGCTGTTTCTCGGCATCCTCTTGTGCATTTGGTTGGCGCATCGGCTCGGGCGTCGTGAGGGCATCGCGGCACAGTCGCTCACCGACCTTGCCATTTGGATCGTCCTGTTCGGCATAGTCGGCGCTCGCATCACGTTCATGATTCAATATCGCCACGAATTCGTGAACCCCATAGAGGAACCGCTCCAATGGTTGCTGAAATCCGTGCAACTGTGGGATGGCGGTTTGGTCTTTTATGGTTCGGCAATAGGCGGCGTAGTTGGCTACTTTGTCGCCTACGCCGTCTTTTTCAAGAAACAAAACCTCTCGACGTGGAAGGTCGCCGACCTGGTCGCGCCCTGCGCGGCCATCGGTCTGTGTTTTGGCCGGCTCGGCTGTCTCCTGAACGGCTGCTGCTACGGCAACGTCGCCTGCACCGATTGTCCCGCGATTCACTTCCCGCTTTCGGCCACGCCAACCTGGACCATGGTCAAGCGCGGCTACCAAACCGCGGCGGGTTTCACCGTGGACTCGAAACAAGGAACGCTGGTGAGCGCGGTCGAGCCGGAATCGCCGGCTGCACAGGCGGGGCTGCAGCCGGGCGACAAGATCCTGATGGTGGATGGAAACAAAGTCGGAACATTCGGCGATTTGGAATACTACATGCAGAAGGAGCGGCCGCGCGGCAAGAACGACCTGGCGCTCAGCGTTGAACGAAATGAAACGCCCGTGACGCTGCCGGCCTTCAGCCCTTGGACCATCGGCGTCCAGCCGACGCAGATCTATGAGTCCATCAGCATGGCGCTTTTGCTGTTCTTTCTCTTGTCGTATTACCCGTACAAGAAATATGACGGCTCAGTCATGGTCTTCTTCATGTACGGCTACGGCATGCATCGCTTCCTGAACGAAATGCTGCGCACCGACACCGAAAAAGTCGCGTTCGACATGACGCTGTCGCAAAACGTGAGTCTGATCGTCTTGCTCGCGGCGACGGTGCTGGCTGTAGCAGTCTGGCGGCGCGGGCCGCGCGAACAAATGCAACACTAGCCCGACGCGCTAGCGAGGGCGAACGGGTGGCCCGAGGGAAATCTATCCCATTGCAATGATCGTGCGAGGAATTCCCGGAGGAAATTGACGTGCACGCGGGCGACATGTCCGCCCTCGCTAGCGCGTCGGGCTAGTGTTTTCGAACCACCGTTTCCAGCTGACGGCCAGACCGAGCGCTACGCCGATTTGATCGAGCGCCACGTCTTCGAGCAATCCGGTCCGATCCACTTCGCGCTGCAGCAATTCCGTCACGGTCGGGTGAATGAGCAGGAATGCCAGTAGGACCAGGCGCCAGCGCGGCGGCGCGTGCAGCCAGCCGGCGAGAATGGTCATCATGGCATAGGCGACGATGTGAACGGTTTTGCCGATCAGGAATTTGCGGTCGCGGATGATTTCGTGATTGACGATGGCCTCGGGGACTTCGGGCGGCAACAGGAGCGCGACGGTCCACAGCGCGACATACAAGCTCCAGAGCAGCCAGCGACGCTTCGACATCAAACGTCAACACCTCCGGAGCCGCGCCTTTCAGTGCCGCGCCCGTAAGGAAGCGGAGTTCATGGCAGCGACCGCTTCCTTACGGGCGCGGCTCTGACGGGCGCGGCTCTGGTTAGTTCAGATTGGGGCCGGCCTCGCGCAGCCGGTTGCGTAGATAACGGGCGCGGGCGGAATTGCGCTCTTCGCCGTCGAGGGAGGCGCCCATCAGTTTTTGCAAATGGGCCGGCTGCGTCTGCAAGAACAGCTCATTGACGGTGGGTATGGAAATCGTATCTTCCAAAAGGCCCATGTTCACGCCCAGGCGGACGCTGGACAAAAGGTCCATGGTCTCTTCCGAAGTCATCATGGTGGCGGAGCGCAGCGTGCCGACGGCGCGATTGACGCGATCGTGCAGCGCCTGCCGGCTTTCGCGTGTGAGCGTGGAGCGGGCCTGGCGCTCGTAGCTGATGATCTGCGGAATGACCTCGCGTATTTCGGTGAGAATCGTGGTTTCGCTCTTGCCCAAAGTGACCTGATTGGAAATCTGATAAAAGTCGCCCGAGGCCCGGCTGCCCTCGCCGTACAAGCCGCGGACTGCGAGGTTAATCTTCTGCAAAGCGCGAAACACTTTTTCGATTTGCTTGGTAAGCACGAGGGCAGGCAAGTGCAGCATGACGCTGGAACGCATGCCGGTGCCCACGTTCGTCGGGCACGCGGTCAAGTAGCCGAATTCTTCGCTAAAGGCGTAATTGATTCTCTCTTCGAGGAGGTCGTCGAGCCGGTCGATGTCGGTCCAGGCTTCGTCGAGGGCGAAGCCGCTGCGCATGGCTTGCAAGCGCAGGTGGTCTTCCTCGTTGACCATGACGCTGACCGTTTCCTGATTGGCGACGGCGACGCCGCGTGGCCCGTCGGCGTTGGCCAGTTCGCGGCTGATGAGTTGGCGTTCGACCAGAAGTTGCCGGTCGAGCGGCGTTAGCGCTGGCAGAGGAAGATAGTCGAGGCGCGACTCGGCTTCGAGCTTCACGAGCCGGTCCTTGAGCATTTGCTCAATTTCGGCCTTTTGGTGCGTGCTGGCCCGGCTGGAAAAAGGGAAAGAGGACAGATTACGTGCCAGGCGGATGCGGCTGGAAATGACGATGTCCGCCTCCGGCCCGCTGCCGCGCAGCCATTCCCCGTTTGATTGCGTCAGGCTATCCAGGTTCATCCGTGGATTCCTTGTTTTTGATCAAGTCGCGCAGGCGGGCGGCATCCTCATAGGCTTCGGCGTCCACGGCCTTGCGGAGCTTTTGGCGCAGGTCCATCAATTCGCGCTGTCGTTCGGCATTGCGCACCGCGTGGACGGGGATCTTACCCATGTGTCGCGCCGCCCGGTGAATACGCTGGAGCAGCGGCAGGAGCGCCCCTTTGAACACATCGTAGTCCTGGGGACAGCCCAAGCGTCCCCCGGAGCGGAACTCCATGTACTTTATGCCGCAGGTGGGGCAGGTCAACCGCGACAACTCGTCGGTCATCGGCCCCAGGTGCTGCCCAAGCACGGTCTGCAGTATCGCCCCTAAGTTTAACTCTTGATGCTTGATGATCTCCTGTTTTTCAGCGCATTTTTGGCACAAATGGACTTCACGTTTCTTGCCGTGGATCACGTCGGTCAAGTGCACGGTCGCGGGCTGATTGCACGATTGACATTTCACGCTCGTCTATGCCTCCTCCTTGTGCTTGATCAGGTCGCGCAGCTTGGCCGCTTCCTCGTAGTCTTCCTTGGTGACGGCGTGCTTGAGGCGATTGCGCAATTGGATCAGCTCGGTCTCCATTTCCTTGCTCTGCGGATGGCGGCGCGGGACCTTGCCGCAATGCCGCACTTCGCCGTGGATGTTCTCCAAGAGCGGCAATAACTCTTCGCGAAACGTCTGGTAATCGTTGGGGCAGCCGAGCCGGCCGCTGTTGCGAAAATCGACGAACTTGATGCCGCACGAGGGACACTCGTGCTGCGCGAACAGGCCCTCTTCCTCGCGGCCTTCGACGGCGCCTTTGGCGGCGCCGAACTTGGGCTGCGGCTCATAGAGATACTTGCTGGCGCACTGCTCACACAAGTGCAGCTCTTCGTATTGGTTCGCGCCCAAAAGTTCCGTGACATGCAAGGTGGCCGGATTGGGACACTTTTGGCACTTTTGCATTGTCTTTGATCCCTACACGAGCGTTTTCGGTCAATCTCAGCGCATTGTAACAGGGGGGGCAACCCTGTCAAGGAATGCTGAATCCGCGCTTTGCGGAGGAAGCCGCCGTTTGTAGCCGCAACTGTTTAGGTTGCGGCCTTTCGCACCTTCATGCGACGCCGAGCCGGCCGCAGACTAAAGTCTGCGGCTACAGCGGCTTTCCCTCACCAGCGATTCGGCTTGTTCCATTGCATACCGGGACGTACCATGCCGCGCCATGGAACAAAGCGCGTCAGCACCGGCGTCCGAGGGAAGCCGGCTGATCTTTTGGCTTGGTCTGAGCGCACTTTTGGCTTGGCAAGCGTGGCTGACGCTGGGACTGTTCGGCGACTACCCTTGGAATAACCTCCTGGACGAGCAACCGATTGTCTCGGGCCGGCATCCGCAGCATTTGTATCTCGCCTTCCTAGGCGCGCAAGCGCTCGACGCCAACGGCTGCTGCTGCGTCTACGATCCGGCGTTCCAAATCGGCTATCCCAAAACACCTATTTTCAACGGCTGCCGGCTCGCGGAGCTCCTGCTTTTCCTGGGCGGCGCAACTTACCAGCCCGTGGTTTACAAGATCGGACTGGCCATTGCATGCCTCTTCGTGCCACTGTTGGTTGTCCTGGCGGGACGGGCAGCGGGCTTGAACAGACGGGCGGCGCTTTTAGCCGGCGTGGTGAGCATGTTGCTTTGGTGGGGCCCGATCGGCCGGGCGACTCTGGAAGCGGGCGACAGCGACGTGTTTTTCTCGGCGCTGTGGTGGCTGGCGCATTTGGGTTTGCTCGTGCGTTTCCATCGCTATCCTTCGCTCTTATCCTGGATCTGCCTTTTCGCGACCGCGTTTTTTGGTTGGTTGACGCACCCGCTCTTGTTCACCGTCATCCTGCCGCTCTTTTTAGCGTATTACCTGATGGCCGGCCCCAGGCACCGCAGCCTCACCTGGCATCTTTCGCTTTGGGGGGCGCAGGCGCTCGCGGTGGCGGCCAACTTAATTTGGCTGATCGATTGGGTCAACTTCTGGTGGCTGCGCGCGCCGCTGCCGGTTTCGAGCGCGATGTTGCCGCACCGGACCTTCGCGACCTTGTGGAACGCGCCGTTGTGGGCCGGCCCGGTCGAGCGCGGCTTGGCGCTCGGACTGTTGGCGAGCGGATTGGCCGGCGTGTTGCTCCTGCACTATTCACCGCAGCGGCCGGCGGCGCGTTTGTGGTTCTTCGGCGCGCTGGCGTTCTTGGTGCTCGCATTTCTGGGGGTCTCGTGGGATCCCCTGGGGCGGATAGGCACTTCGTCGTTGTTGTTGCCGGCACTGTGGTTTGCCGCGTTGCCGGCCGCTCACGCCTGGGTATGGCTGGGCCAGCTCTTGTCGCGCCAAGGCGCGGCGGGCGGCGTGGCCCTGACTCTATTTATCGCCGGCGCGGCGGCGGCGACTTTTTGGTGGCGCGACGACCTTGGCACCATCGCAGCTCGCTCTGTGGCCACCGAGCCGTTTCCACTCGGGCTGAATGAACAAAGACACGACATCGTTGACAAGATCGTGCAACACACCGGCGCGGAGGCGAGAATTCTGTGGGAAGACCGCGCGTTGCCGCGCACTGCCGCGCGTTGGTCCGCACTGCTTCCCTATCTCACGGGCAGGTACTTTGTGGGCGGGCTCGATCCTGACGGCGTCATCGAGCACTCGTCGATCAGCTTCGTGGACGGCGCTTTGAAAGGCCGGCCGATCCGCAACTGGAGCGACGAAGCGCTGGAGGAGTACTGCAAGCGCTACAACGTCGGCTGGATCGTGGCGTGGTCGCCGGCCGTGCTCGAGCGCTTCCAGCAATGGGCGGGGGCCGTTCCAGTCACGAGTCTGTTTGACGACGTGCCCGGCACTCTCTTTTTGGTGCGGAAAGCTGAGCGCAACTACGCGTTAAAGGGCAAGGCTCGGATCGTTCAAGCCGACAGCCAGCGCATCATCCTGGCCGATGTGGTTCCCGAAGACGGCGTGGTGGTCCTCAGTCTGCATTATCAGAACGGCTTACGCGCCTTGCCCAGCCGCGTGCAAGTCGAGCGCGAACACAGCGGCCGCGACCCGGTGGACTTTGTGCGGCTTCGCGTGGCCGGCCCAGTGGCGCGCGTGACGATTACATGGGGGGCGCGTTGAGTTGGTTTAGCTCTTTCAAGCTGCATGCTAAAATCGAAAATCAAAAATCGACAATCCAAACAACCGCTGCCATAATGAGAACTCTGCCCATCTCCCAGGAGGCGACGCGGTGCCTTTGTTCGCTGACATTTTCACCGATTCCGTCGGCGGCCAAACCGTGTTGCGGGCGATGCCGCTCTTGCTCATGGTCTTGTGCGTCTTGGCGATCGCCTATCGCTACTATAGCGCGTTCCTCGCGGCGAGAGTGGCGGCGCTCGATGACGCTCGGCTCACGCCGGCACATCAATTCAACGACGGCCAAAATTATCACCCCACCAACAAGTGGGTCCTGTTCGGCCATCACTTCGCGGCGATCTCCGGCGCGGGCCCGCTCATAGGACCGGTGCTGGCGATTCAATACGGCTACATGCCCGGACTCTTGTGGCTGGTTATCGGCGTATGCCTGGCCGGCGCGGTGCAGGACATGCTCGTTTTGGCGGCCTCGGTGCGGCGCGGCGGCAAGTCGCTGGCGCAAATCGCGCTCACGGAACTGGGCCGGCCGGCGTCCCTTGTCGTTTCCTTGGCGATCTTAGTCATCGTGATTATCGCGCTCGCGGGACTTGGGGCAGTGGTTGTCAAAGCCTTGGGCGGCGAAGAAGTCAAACTGCCGGAGTCCATGCAAATCACTCTGCCGCAGGGTCACGAAAGCCCGCGCTTGAAGAGAGACGGGCTGAATCTGTTGTGCGACTTCCCCGAGAACTGCAAGATTCGCTACGTCCAGAGCGGCCCGATCACGATCCGGCCGGAAGGATTCCTGCTGCAGCTAAAGGGCTCGGAATTGCCCCAAGGCGTGCTCGAAGCAACGGCGAATGGTGTTGTGTTTCATGTCCCGGCGGGATCTATGCAGGTTGTTCCGGGGAGTTCCTGGGGCACTTTCACAATCGCCTGCACCATTCCCATCGCATTCCTTGTGAGTCTGTGGATGTATCGCATCCGCCCCGGCAGAGTGGTTGAAGCTTCCGCGATCGGCGCCGTTGGCGTCATTGCTGCGACCATTGTGGGCGCGCTCATCCCGGGCAGCTTTCTCGAACCGTATTTCGCGCTCGGCAAGAATCAAACCATCCTCGCTTTGTGCGTGTACGGGTTCATCGCTTCGGTATTGCCGGTATGGCTCTTACTCTGTCCGCGCGATTACATCTCCAGCTTTCTCAAGATCGGCACGATCTTTCTCCTGGTCGTGGGCGTGATCGCGGCCAATCCCGCCCTGAAGTCTCCTGCTCTGAATCATGTCTTCGCAAGCGGCGGACCGACTTTCGCGGGCAACCTTTTCCCCTTCGTCTTCATCTGCATTATGTGCGGCGCGGTCTCCGGGTTTCATTCGTTAGTGTCGTCCGGCACGACGCCGAAAATGATCGATAAGGAAAGCCATATTCGTCCGATTGGTTACGGTTCCATGCTCATCGAAGGGTTGGTCGGAGTCGTCGCCCTGATCGCCGCCGCGTCGATGCCCGTTAAGCTCTATTATGACATCAACGTGCCGCTGGCAGAAGATTCGAACGAAGTGCTACAGGCGAAACTAGACGAGCTTTACGAAGACCTGGGCATCGACAAGAAAGCCGCTGAAGATCCGCTCTTGACTGTCGGCTCAGGAAATTTGGCCCACCTCAATGTGGATAACGCCAACCTCAGTCAGATTCAGGAACTCGTGGGCGGCGAGTCGTTGCGCGGCCGCACCGGCGGCGCCGTCACGCTGGCCGTCGGCATGGCCACGATCTTCACTCAGGCGATGCACAACCTCAATCTCCATTTCGAAGGAGTCATGAAATACTGGTATCACTTCGCCATCATGTTCGAAGCTTTGTTCATCCTCACGACGATCGACACCGGCACGCGCATCGCCCGCTTTCTCTTGCAGGAAACGGTGGGCAAGGCCTTCCCCAGATTTGAACAAACCGATTGGCTGCCGGGCGCGACGCTGGCCACCGCGCTGGTCACCGCCGGCTGGGGGCTGCTTGTGGCGACCGGCTCCATCGCCACCATCTGGCCCATGTTCGGCATTGCCAACCAACTGCTCGCAGTCCTGGCTTTGTGCCTGGTGACCACGCTCCTCGTCAATAGCGGCCGCAGCCGCTACGCCTGGGTCACTTTGGCGCCGATGCTCTTTGTTACCTCCACGACGATGACCGCCGGCGTGCTGATGTCGCAACGATTCATGCTCGATCTGCAGGGGAGAAATGTGCTAGGCGGCATTCTCAATCTTGGCTTGACGCTGGTCGTGATGGTGTCGGTGGGACTGATCGTGCTCTTGGCATTGAGCCGCTGGCTCGCCGTTTTGATGGGTAAAATCGAAACCAAACCGGAAGAAGGCTAACCATCAACCGTTTACGTTTCGCGCTCACCTGGGCCCAGTTGCAGCAGGGCTCGCATCGAGCGCGAAACGTAAACGGGTCTGGACGAGAATCATGTCCCACGACACGATAGCGCGCATCCACGCCCGCGAGGTCCTCGATAGCCGGGGCAACCCCACGGTCGAAGTCCGCGTGCAATGCGCGGGCGGCGCCTGTGGCCGGGCTATCGTGCCGTCCGGAGCGAGCACGGGCAAGCACGAGGCCTGCGAATTGCGCGACGGCGATCCGAAGCGCTATGCCGGCAAAGGCGTCACCAAGGCTGTCGCGAACGTGAGAGAGATTCTCGCGCCGGCGCTTGTCGGCATGCCCGCTTCGGATCAGGCCGAAATCGACCGCTTGCTGGTTACGTTAGACGGCACGCCGAACAAGTCGCGCCTCGGCGCCAATGCGCTCTTGGGCGTGTCCTTGGCCTGTGTCCACGCCGCAGCGGCTGCGCGGAAGTTGCCGTTATGGCATTATCTGGCAGGAAACCGCGAGCCCAGTTTGCCGTTGCCCATGGTCAACCTGATCAGCGGCGGACTGCATGCCGGACGCAATCTCGAGTTTCAGGATTTCTTGTTTCTGCCTGTTGCCGCGCGCACTTTTTCGGAGGCGCTGGAGCTGTCTGTCGCCGTTTATCGTTCCCTCGGCGAAACGCTGCGCCAACATGGCTTTGAGGGCATCCTTGTCGGCGATGAAGGCGGCTATGGGCCGCGGCTAGAGAGCAACGACCAAGCCATCGAAATGATTCTGCGCGCGTTCGAAAAAGCGGGACTGACGCCAGGGAAAGATTCCGCCCTTGCGCTCGACGTCGCCAGCACGCACTTTTACGAGGGCGGCCGTTACACCTTGCGCGACCGCGTCTTGACGGCGGAAGAATTCACCGAGCTGCTTTGCCGATGGGTGGACCAGTATCCCATCGCGAGCATCGAAGACGGCATGGCGGAAGATGATTGGGCCGGCTGGAAACTGCTGACCGACAAGCTAGGCCGGCGCGTGCAGCTTATCGGCGACGATCTTTTTGCCACCAATCCCGAACGGTTCGCGCGCGGCAGCGTCGACAAAGTCGCCAACAGCATACTCATCAAGTTGAATCAGATCGGCACTTTGACGGAAACCTTGAGTGTGATCGACAAGGCGAGGGCCGCAGGCTACCGGCCTGTCATCTCCGCGCGCAGCGGCGAGACCGAGGACACTACCATCGCCGATCTCGCGGTCGCCACGGCTGCCGGCCAGATCAAGATCGGTTCGATCGTCCGCGGCGAGCGTTTGGCGAAGTACAACCAACTTTTGCGTATTGAGGAACAAGTCCCCGCTTTTTCGCGTTGGCAACGTGTGTAGGGCGGACACGAATGTCCGTTCGCGCCGTTTCGAGGCAGAGCCTCGCGGAATGGGTTCCCAGGCGGAGCCTGGGAACCAGACGTGTGCGTACATATAGAAGTTGCGGGGGCCGGATTTGAATCGGCGTCGTACGGCTTATGAGACCGTGCTGGCAACCAGACTCCAGTCCACCCCGCAATAGGGTCGGAGGGATTCGAACCCTCACCTCATCGCTTAAAAGGCGAGTACGCTGCCGTTACGCCACGACCCTCTCTCGAGTCGCGGCCGACGTTTCCAGCGCTGGTGCATGGCAGCCCCTCTGTATTATCAACAGCATTAGCCCGTATGGGAGTCGAACCCATCTATGCGGCTTGAAAAACCGCCGGCATCGCCGAACGCCGAACGGGCCGTCCACGTGGAATCGGGAGAATTGGAAAGTGTAGCCGAATTCGTGAGAATTCGGTGGCGTCTCGACCTCCGAAGTCTCACGACTTCGGCTACTCCTCCGTGGCCGAATTTCTCGATTCCGGGGCGGCCGGGGCCCCTCCCGTCTCCCGCAAGGCGAGGGAGTTCTGCAAGACCCCGGCCGCCCGTATTCCATCCCAAGGACAACCTGCGTTGGAACTGGTTCGCGCATTTTTGCTCCCAAATGGAATCTTGTCCTGCGAGCGTCTACAATGTAGGGGCCGAAGCACAGGGCGCGACCCAGGCGCACACATGACTATTGCCAACGCGAGAATCCCGCATACGGACGGCAAGCCCAACGGCGCCGAACTTACGCCGGAGCTTGTCTTCTTGGAGCACGGGCCGCGCGTCTACAACCTCGCCCGCCGCATGCTGGGCAACGACGCCGACGCCGAAGATGTGACCCAGGACGTGCTTTTGCAAGTCGTCCGCAAGCTCGACACCTTCCGAGGCGAGGCCAACTTGTCCACTTGGCTCCACCGCGTCACCGTCAACGCCGCGCTGGCCCATCGCCGCAAGCGCGCCACGCGCGAGTTGCGCGAAATCCCCGACCCCTTGGAGCTGTTCACCGAGAACGGCTACCACTCCCAGTCCCCCAAGCCCTGGTCCGCTACGCCGGACCTTTTGGCGCAAAACAAAGAAACCACCGAGCTAATCGAAAAGGCCATCACGGAGTTGCCCGAGATCTATCGCGACGTTTACGTCCTGTCCGACGTAGAGGGCGTGCCCAACGCGGAGATCGGCGAAATGCTGGGCCTCACACTCCCTGCCGTGAAGAGCCGGTTGCACCGCGGCCGGCTCTTGATGCGCAACGCGCTGGCCCCCCACTTCGAGGAGGCCGAAGCATGATGACGTGTAAAGAAATCGCCGAGCTTCTGCTGGACTACTTGGATGGCAACCTGCCCAAGGAATACTGCGACATTATTTGCCAACACATCAACCTGTGCGGTCCCTGTCTGCATTACGTGGAAAGCTACCAGCTCACAATGAAAATCTGCCGCGAGTTGCCCAGGGCGCCAATGCCGCACGCACTGGTCGAACGTCTCCAAGTGGCGTGGAAGGAGATTCAGGAAATGGAGTCGCGGGAGGAACAACACTAGCCCGACGCGCTAGCGAGGGCGGACGTGTCGCCCGCGTTGAGGAACAACACTAGCCCGACGCGCTAGCGAGGGCGGACGTGTCGCCCGCGTTGAGGAACAACACTAGCCCGACGCGCTAGCGAGGGC
>JAKEHV010000219.1 GCA_022614915.1 Gemmataceae bacterium
CGGCACGACCTGGTCGGCTGGATGGATTGGCTGCGATCGACCATTGGGCCGCGCGTGTTGCTGGCAGGCCATAGCCTTGGCGCCGTCAAGAGCCTCTACGCAGCGGCGCACGAGCCGGCACTCGCTCCGCAGGGCATCCTGGCCCTGTCGCCGCCGCGACTGTCTTATTCCTGGTTTTGCCAAAGCGCCCAGGCCCAGGAATTCCTGACCACTTTCGAAAAGGCAGAAAAGCTAGAAGCCGCCGGCGAAGGAAAAACGCTCATAGATGTCACGTTGCCGCTGCCGATGACGATCGCTGCGGGCGGCTATGTGGAAAAGTATGGGCCAAGCGAGCGCTACAACTTTTTGAACTTCACCGCCGCCGTGAAGTGTCCGACGCTGTTTCTCTTCGGCAGCGTGGAGGTGGACAAGAACATGGCATTTCAGGAAGCGCCCGCCAAGGTCGCGCGCCTGGCGGAAAAACACAAGCGCTTGAGCGTTGACATCGTGCCGGGCGGCGATCATTTCTACAACGGAGTGCGCGACGAGGCTTGGGAGAAGTTCGAAGCGTGGCTGCGCGACTCGTTCTCGAATTAGGGCTTTTGCAGCCGTTGTTCCATATAGCCGCGCATAGGTTATCATGGATCGGTGCCATTTCTAATGGGGCTGCCCCATGCAGCAAACCTCTGAATTGACCTTGGAGCGCTATCGGAACTACTTGCACTTGCTTGCCCGTTTGCAATTGGAGCGCCGGCTGCAGGCCAAACTGGATGCGTCCGATGTCGTGCAGCAGACGTTGCTCGAGGCGCATCAAGCGCGCGGCCAATTACGCGGGCAAAGCGACGCGGAATTGCAGGCTTGGCTGCGGCAAATACTCGCCCGGAACCTGGCCAACGCCGTCCGCGATTTCGGCAGGGCCAAGCGCGACGTCGCACGCGAACGCTCGCTCCACGCGGCCATCGAGGACTCGTCGGCACGCCTGGACGACTGGCTGGCTGCCGAGCAGTCCTCCCCCAGTGAACGCGCGAACCGGAACGAGCAAGCGCTGCGCTTGGCCGACGCTCTGGCGAGCTTGCCCGAAGCACAGCGCGAGGCGGTCGTCTTGCGGCATTGGCAGGGCTGGTCGTTGGCCGAGGTGAGCCGGCACTTGGAGCGCAGCCCCGCCGCCGTCGCCGGGTTGCTGCATCGCGGCCTCAAGGAACTCCGCGCCCGCCTGCAAGAGAACAAGGGCCGTCCATGACTCAAACGCACGAGCAACGACTGCATGAGGTGCTGGCCGAATACCTGCTCGCGGCCGATTCCGGCCAAGCGCCCGACCGCTCCACGCTCCTGGCGCGTTACCCCGACCTGGCCACGGAGATTAGATCGTTTCTTGACAATCAGGAACAAGTGGATCGTCTCGCCGATTCGATGCGCTTGTGGAAATCGGCGAGCGATCATCCCCCTGGTGCGCACTTCCAATCCCGGTCCTTTGGGGACTTCGAGATCTTGGAGATCATCGGCACCGGCGGCATGGGGGTCGTCTACAAGGCGCGGCAAATCAGCCTGAACCGGATCGTCGCCCTCAAGATGATCCGCCCTGGCGGACGCACGCCGGAGGACGTCGAACACTTCTTGCGCGCGGAAGCAGCGGTCGCCGCCAACCTGGAACATCCCAACATCGTGCCGATTTATGAAATCGGCGCATTCGAGGGGACCGCTTACATCAGCATGAAGTTCATCGAAGGCGCCACCTTGCGCGAGCGGATGGCGGCCGGGCGAAAAGAGCATGCTCCCCTCGCCCTGGAGGATGAGGGGTCGGGGGTGAGGGGGCAGAATGCACGCAGGCGCGGCGACCTCGTTCCGACAGTGCCAATCCTTGCTGCGGTGGCGCGCGCGGTTCACTACGCGCACGAGCGCGGCATCTTGCATCGCGACCTCAAGCCGAGCAACATCCTCATCGATGCGGGCCGGCAGCCTTTCGTCACGGATTTCGGCCTGGCCAAGCGCGTTTCCCCTGGCGGCGCACCCGTCAATGACTGCGCGGCGGCAGCGGAGTCGAGCCAGTCCGGCGACATCGTGGGCACGCCGCTTTACATGGCGCCGGAGCAGGCGGCGGGCGCGCAGCATCTTACCACCGCCGCGGACATTTACAGCTTGGGCGCGATTCTTTTTGAACTACTGACCGGAGCGCCTCCCTATCGTGGCGACTCTCTTTTGGCGACCCTGCTGTTAGCCCAACAAGCCGATCCGGTTCGGCCGCGCGCACTGAATCCGCGGGTGGACCGTGACCTGGAAGCGATCTGCCTCAAGTGTTTGGAAAAGGATCCGTCGCGCCGCTACGGCTCGGCGCTGGCGCTGGCGGAAGACCTGGAGCGCTGGCGCGCCGGCGAGCCGATTCACGCCCGGCGCACGTCGGTGTGGGAACGCGCCTGGAAATGGGCCAAACGGCGGCCCGCGACGGCGGCACTGGTCGCCTTACTGGTACTCGTCCCCGCAGCCGGCTTGCCGGCAGTCACTTGGCTGTGGCAGCGCGAAGCGCGGGCGCGCGCGGACCGGGACGATGTCCTCGTGCGGGAACGGCACAGTTTTTACAAGTTTTGCATGGGCCTGGCCCAGCGCGATTGGCAAGCCGGCAACGTAGAGGACGTCAAAATGCACCTGGCGGCTTGTCCGACGGAATTGCGCGATCCCCAGTGGCAAAAGCTACACGCTCAGGCGCATGCCCAACTGCTCAAGATCAATCATCAGGCCTATGAAGTTCTTTTCAGTCCTGATGGCCGTCTGCTGGCCACCACCGACAGGGGAAACTCCGTCACGCTCTGGGATGCGACGACGGGAGCCAACGTCGCTACATTCGCGTGTGACGCCCACCGGCCGATTCAGTTGGCGTTCAGCGCGGATGGCAAGCGGCTCCTTTCCGTGAACGTGAAATCGTTTGCTGCCGATGGACTTCGCACGCAAGTGAAGTGCTGGGATCTGGAAAACCGTGAGGAGATCGCCGACTTTGTCCCCGCTTTTTCCGGGAGCTTTCACGCCTTGTGCCAGGATGGCCGGCGCCTCATATCGGCAAATCAATTGGCCATTGCTGTTTTCAACACGGAGACCCGAAAGGAACAATTCACCTTCCCCACAACGTCTAAAAAACACATCCAAAACCTGGCACTCAGTCCGGACGGCAAGGTCCTGGCTACGAGCCATAGCGACATGGCTCTGAGATTTTGGGACTTAACAAAGGGGTTGGAAACGGACGTAGTACCATTGGGGGACTTCAAGGTCGGTCGACTGGAATTCAGCCTCGATGGCCGGCTCCTCGCCGGACTCCGAGCGCTAGTCGCTGGGCAGCCGTCGGAACTGAGAATCTGGAATGCAGAGACACGCCAAGAAGTGAAGTCCTTCGTCGGCCCGACGGGGTCAATCAACGCCTTCACTTTCACCCCAGATGGCCGCCATCTGGTAAGCGCAACAAACCAGATCAGCGACCGCAGCATTCGCATTCGGGACCTAATGACAACGCGCGAAGTCTTGACGCTGCGCGGCCACGGGCACTTGATCAGCTGTCTTTGTTTCCGTGCCGACGGACGGCGCCTGGCGTCGGCGAGCGCCGACGGCACTGTACGCATATGGAATGTCCCGCCGTTGGACGAATGAACGCCGGATCCTTTCTTAATTCCCAAGAATGCACAACCGCGCGCTAAGTCTGCGCTGCGATGGTGCCTGTATCTCCTATGGGACGGTTCGCGGAACAGAAAGGAGCCGGCAATTTATGGGAGCTACGACATATGATCAAGCCTTGCGGATGATGGCGCTCACGTCGCCGCCTGCCGCACAAGCCCTCTTGCTCGTCGGATTTACGGGCTCGGAATCCCTTTCACAGCTCTATCGCTTTGTGTTGGACCTTGTCGCCGAGAATCACCGGGAAGTGGCCATCGACGAGCTCCTGGGGGAACGGATTAGCGTGGAAATGCGGCTCGGCGGCTCGGACAAACGCTATTTCCATGGGATTTGTCGCCGTATGAGCCAAAGCGGCCGGGACAGTTTCTTTACCAGTTACCGCATGGAGATTGTGCCGGAACTCTGGCTGCTCACTCGCCGGGCGCGCAGCCGCATTTTCAATCAGCAACTCTCCGTCCCCGACCTTCTCAAGCAAGTGCTCACGCAGGAGTGGCAACTGGATGTCGTGGGCTTCGAGACGCTGGGTCCGTTCGAACCGCGCGACTATGTGGTGCAGTATCGCGAAACCGATTTCAACTTCGTCAGCCGGCTCATGGAGGAAGAAGGGGTTTATTATTACTTTCAGCACGGCCCGAGCGGCCATCAGATGGTCTTGGGCAACACGCCGCATCATCATCCCGAGCTGCGTCCGGGACGCGCGATCCCATTTGGCAACACGGCGGGCGACGCCGTCGATTGCATCGACGAGTGGGACAAGACCCAGGAGCTTCGCTCCGGGGCGTGTTCGCTCTGGGACCACTGCTTCGAGCTGCCCGGCCAGCATCTGGATGCCACTAAGAAAACCGTCCCCAGCGTGGCGGCGGGCGAAGTGACGCACCAGCTCCGGGTCGACCGCAGCGATGAGCTGGAGCTTTACGACTATCCCGGCGAATACGCGCAGCGCTTCGACGGCACAGCCAAAGGGGGCGGCGATCAAAGTGCGAATCTGACGAAGATTTTCGCCGACAAGGATCGGACCGCGGAGATTCGCATGCAAGAAGAGTCGGCGCACTCGTTGCTGATCCGCGGCGCGAGCACGTGCCGCGACCTGGCCAGCGGGCGCCGGTTCACCTTGCAGGATCATTTCAATGCCGACGGCGAATATGTGCTGCGCAGCGTCAAGCACGAGGCCCGCGATCAAAGCTATCGCTCCGGGAATGGGACCGGGTTCCAATACCGCAACACGTTCACGTGTCTGCCCGTCGGCTTGCGGTTCCGGCCGCCGCGGACAACGCCCAAGCCGGTGATTGTCGGCACGCAGACAGCGGTCGTGGTGGGCCCGCAAGATCAAGAGGCCTTCACCGATCGCTACGGGCGCGTCAAAGTCCAGTTTCATTGGGACCAAGAAGGGACGAAGGATCCGAATAGCTCGTGCTGGGTGCGCGTCGCTCAGGCGTGGGCGGGCAAACGCTGGGGAGCTTTTTTCTGGCCTCGAGTCGGTCACGAAGTGGTCGTCGCCTTTGAGGAAGGCGACCCCGATCGGCCTATCATCGTCGGCAGCGTCTACAACGCCGAGAACATGCCCCCCGCCAAACTGCCCGATTACCCAGAGATGTCCGGTTTCGCGACGCAGAGTATGCCCGGCGGCGGCGATGAAGAATGGAACGAGCTCAGCTTCGACGACGCCAAAGGATTGGAATTGGTCTACATCCGTGCCCAAAAAGATTTTGAGCGTGAGATCCTCAACAATGACTACCTGTATGTCGGCAATGAGCAGATTGTTCACATCAAGAACAACCGCAAAGGAACTATCCAAGAGGGCAATGACGAACTGGTAGTCAAAAAAGGCAATTACACAGTCAACGCCGGGAAGGAATTGTGGCTTCTCGCCGGAGGGCGCATTGCCATTGCCAACAAGAACGGGGCAAACTTCATCCAGATTCTGGACGACGGCTCCATCTGGCTCAAGAGCAGCTCGCGCGTGCGCCTGGAAGCTCCCACGATCGAACTTTTGGCCACTTCTTTGGTGAGCATCATGGCGCCGACGATCGAGTGCTCTACCGGCAGCTTTCTCGTCAAAGCCGGCAGTGTGAACCTGGCTTCGCCTCAGGTCGTCGCCAGCGGACTGTTTGTTTGCCAGACCATGATTGCCACAAGCGTCGTGTCGAGCAGTTACACTCCGGGTGCAGGAAATATCATGTAACCGCCGCGCCCGGACGGAACTTACGGGAGAACGAACATGGTGCTGGAAGAAGCTGCCGTCACCCTGCCCAAGGTAATGCCTCCGCTTCCTCCGCCGCAGGTTCCCAGGCGCCCAAGGGACGCGCAACCGGCATCGGCGCCGGCGTCACTCCCATCACCCCTGATGGGGAGAGCGGAGGGCGTGCCAGCCGGCGCGCTGGCCAAGATTTCCGCAGCCAGGGCCGCCGACATCTGCCCACTCTTCCCGCTTACTGAGCAGGCGAGCCTGATGTTGACGGACGAGTTGTCGCCCAAACAATTCCTCGATCTCTTGATGGAACGAAGCTTGTATCCCGATGCGACACGTCTTTTGGCCTACGGTTTGCCGAAACGGGATGCAGTTTGGTGGGCATGCTTGTGCTTGCGCGAAGCGTTGGGCGCCAATTCGCCGGCCAAGGTCCGCGACGCCTTGGAAACGGCCGAGAAGTGGGTCAAGAACCCGAGCGAAGAGACGCGACGACCGGCGCTCGGGGCAGCGGAGGACGCTGGACTGGGTACGCCCGCCGGCCTCACGGCTCTGGCCGCGTTTTCGAGCGGCAGCGACTTGGCCCCGGCCGATGCGCCACGGGTTTCCCCCAATGAGCATCTAACCGCGGAAGCCGTTGCCGGCGCCATCTTGCTGGCCGCCGCCGGCGCTGAGCCGTCCAGGGTTGCGGAGCGTCACCGATGTTTCCTGACACTTGGCATCACCGTGGCCAGAGAGGCTGACGAGAACGTGAGGCAGGAGATGTCCCATGGCCGCACATAGCATTCCTGGCGCTTGTGGAACTTCGCTTGGTCGCGGGTTCGGGGAAACCAATTCCGCTAACCGAGGACCCGGTTTCCAGCCCGGCGTGATCGCCGCGCCGGAACATGCGCGGCCAGATTCTCCCGCCCATTCCTTTTCGGAAACGCAAGTACTTCGACTGATGGTATTACAATGGGCCCAGTCGATGGTCGCCGATCCGAGCAAGGTCAGTAACCGCAAAGACGCCGACGGCAACCGCACCGGCTGGACAGAACTCCACGAAATCTATCAGGTCGCCGGCATTCGCGTGGAAACC
>JAKEHV010000032.1 GCA_022614915.1 Gemmataceae bacterium
GATCATGTCAGTCATTTTTGTTACCCCTTTAATTGCAAGCAGTTGTGGAAAAGAATTGACTGACACATTGACGACATCACTTTGGGATAGAACTCCGATTCTTTCCGGTCAGAATCGGAGTTCTGACCCACGTAGTTGAATTCACTTCTTCGGCAGCGCCGTCATCATCATGGATTGGCCGCCGAATAGCCAATGTTCGCGGCCTTTTATTTCCCCAGCTATGCCACCGAAGGGTGCGTCTGTGCTTAAGCTGCCGTCCGCGCTTTCGGAAAGCAGTCGAACTTGCAATTCCCCTTGCTCTTGCGTCATCCAAATGCTGTACGAGAAATCTATTCCGGTCACTTCGAGTTTGGCCGGCAGCACGCCGCTGAATTGATGCTCGACGCCGTCCACCCGGTACGTTCCTTCGACTTTCATGCCGGGGGTGCCGTCCAAGCTCAAGACGAAGTTGTCGGGCTGAGGTCGATTGAAATACAGAAACGCGCCCGCGGAGCCGAGCAAGAGCACGAGCAAGAATAGCAGCAGAAATGTCAGTCGATTCATGGCAGTTTCTCCTTTGACGTGTCTCTTTCTTGTTCGCTCGTGGATTCAGCGGATTTCGCGCCCGCCGTCGCGGCCGACTTGTTTTTCGTTGGCAGCTCCGTGACGACTCCATAGGCGATGCCGGCGCCGAACAAGGGCGTCAGCGCGATGGCGACAAAAAGCCAGACGCCTTGCGGGATGATCCAGTGCCACGCGGCGGTCAGGACGAGCGTCCCAGCTCCGACCAGCGCGCTGAGGCCGGCGACCAACGCCGGACCCCTGGGATGATTGCGCAGATACAGCGTCACCAGCGCACGCTCTTTCTTTTTGACGCCCAGGAACCCTTCCAGCGCAAAGGCCAATCCCGGCGCGCAGAAAAACAAAGTCACCACCGGCGCGCCCGACCGCGTTTGCAGCGCCTCGAGCCAGACCCACCAAACGCTCCAGAGGGCGAAAAAGCCAAGATAGTAACCAAGCGTCGCGAGCCACATTGCGAAAACCGATAGCGTCCCCGTCCATCATCCGCTAAACTACTCTTACCTACCTTTACCTCCCGCCTCGACAGGTTGTCTACATGATTCGCATCTTTCTCACACAGCGCGGTTGCTGGTTGGTGCTTGGTTTGGGGCTGTTTGGCTACTTCATGCAAGTGCGCGCCGACGGTCCGGCGCAGAAGCAAACAGCTGAAACTGTCGATTTCAATAAGCAGATTCGGCCAATCCTGTCCGACTCGTGTTTCGCCTGTCACGGCCCGGACGAAAACACGCGCAAGGTCAAGCTGCGCTTGGACACGAAGCAAGGCGCCTTTGCCAAACTACGCGACGGCAGTAGAGCGCTCGTCCCCGGCAACGCCAAGGCAAGCGAACTGGTGCAGCGCGTCTTCGCGCAGGACCTGACGGAACGCATGCCGCCGCCCAAGTCCAGGAAAAAGCTGACCGAAGAGCAGAAAGAACTGCTTAAAAAATGGGTCGAGCAAGGGGCGGCCTGGTCCTCCCATTGGGCCTACGTAGCGCCGAAGAAGACCGCTCTGCCGGCCATAAGCCAACCTGCTTGGCCGAAAAACGCCATTGACCACTTCATCCTGGCGCGGCTCGACAAGGAAGGTCTGAAGCCTTCTTCGGAAGCCGACAAAACGGCGTTGATCCGCCGCGTCACGTTCGACCTCACCGGCTTGCCGCCGACGCTGGCCGAGATCGACGCTTACTTGGCCGACGCATCGCCAGAGGCGTACGAAAAAGTCGTTGAGCGCTTGCTCGCTTCGCCGCGCTTCGGCGAACACATGGCCCGCCACTGGCTCGACGCGGCTCGGTACGGCGACACGCACGGCATGCACCTGGACAACTATCGCGAAATGTGGCCCTACCGCGATTGGGTCATTAGCGCCTTCAATAAGAATCTGCCTTTTGACCGTTTCGTCACCGAGCAAATCGCCGGCGACTTATTGCCCAGCGCCACGCTGGATCAGCAGATCGCCACGGGGTTTTTGCGCTGCCACGTCACAACCAATGAAGGCGGTTCCATCGACGAGGAGGTTTACGTCCGCAACGTCGTCGATCGCGTCGACACCAACGGCACAGTGCTCATGGGTCTGTCGGTCGGCTGCGCTCGCTGCCACGACCATCGCTACGATCCCATTTCGTCCAAAGATTACTACGGCATGTTTGCCTTCTTCAATAACCTCGACGGCCCGGCCATGGACGGCAATGTGCCCCAGCATCCACCGGTGGTCAAAGTGCCGACGCCTGAGCAAGCACGCGCGTATTACAAGGTTGAAAAGAAATCGGCGACTTGCAAGCTCAGATCGCTCAAGCCGTGGCCAAGGTAAAGTATGATCCGAGCGCGGACGAAAAGACGCCACCGGCGCCGAAGTTCGCTGAGCTGATCTGGATCGACGATAATCTGCCCGCCGGCGCCAAGGCTGTCGTCGACAACGGCGTCAACTTGGCCTGGAACTTTGTCGGCAAACCCGATCCGGTGCACAGCGGCGACAAAGCGATCAAGTTAACCGCGCAGGCCTTGCAACAAGTCGTATTGCAGGAGGCGAATCCGCCTTTGACCGTCGGCGCCGGCGACAAACTTTTTGCGTTCGTCTTCCTCGACCCGGCCAATCCTCCCAAGCAGATCATGCTGCAGTGGCACACGTCGAACTGGTTGCACCGCGCCTATTGGGGCGAAGATCTTATCCCGTGGGGCCGCGCGAACTCTACCGAGCGCCGCCGTATCGGCGACTTGCCGGCGACCGGGCAATGGGTCAAGCTCGAAGTCCCCGCCGCTCAGGTCGGCATCAAGCCCGGCATGGCCATCAACGGTTGGGCCTGCACGCAGCACGGCGGCACTGCGTTTTGGGATAAGAACGGCATCGTGACGAAGACGCCGCAAGGCAGCGGCCCCTTCGACACGCTGACTGAGTGGCTGCAATATCAAAAATCGGTGAACGGCGCCTCTCTACCCAAGCCGTACCAAGATCTTGTCAAGCAAGATCCCAAGAAGCACAACGACGACCACAAGAAGCAATTGCTGAAGTACTTTCTCGAGACGGCCTACTCCGGCACGCGCGACATCGTGGCGCCTTTAAAGCAAAAGCTCGATCCCTTGCAAAAAGAAAAGGAATCTCTCGATAAGCGGATTCCCACGACGCTGATCTTCAAGGAACGCAAAGACGAGCGGCCGGCGTTTCTCCTCAAGCGCGGCGAATATGACAAACGCGGCGATAAGGTCGAACGCGGTATCCCGTCGTTTCTGCCGCCGCTGCCGGACAAAGCGCCGCGCAATCGCCTGGGCTTCGCACAATGGCTGGTGCAGCCGGACCATCCGCTGACCGCACGTGTCGCCGTCAATCGCTTTTGGCAACAGTGCTTCGGCACCGGCCTTGTGAAGACATCGGAAGATTTTGGCTCCCAAGGCGAGCCGCCCAGTCATCCCGAATTGCTTGATTGGCTCGCGGTCAGCTTCATGGAGGACGGTTGGAACGTCAAGAATCTGATGAAGCGGATTGCGACGTCCGCGACGTATCGTCAATCGGCGAAGATCACGAAAGACCGGCTGGCGAAAGACCCGGACAACCGCCTGTTGTCGCGCGGGCCGCGCTATCGTCTGGATGCCGAAATGCTGCGCGATCAGGCGCTATTCGTCAGCGGCTTGCTGGTGGAAATCGTCGGCGGACCCAGCGTCAAGCCGCCACAGCCGCCGGGTTTGTGGGAGGCCGTGGCATTCACCGGCAGCAACACCGGCGTCTTCAAGGCGGACAGCGGCAAGGAGAAAGTGCATCGCCGCAGCATGTACATCTTCTGGAAGCGGACGGCGTCGCCGCCGCAGATGAACGCGCTCGACGCCCCGTCGCGCGAGTCGTGCATTGTACGCCGCGAACGGACCAACACGCCGTTGCAAGCGCTGTTGCTGATGAACGAGCAGCAGTACGTCGAGGCGGCTCGGGCCTTGGCTGAGCGCACGCTGAAACAGGGCGGCAAGAGGAACGACGAACGATTGCGATTCCTGTTTCGGCTCGCGACGTCGCGATTGCCGGAAGCCGTAGAACAAGCCGAATTGCAAGCGTTATTGCAGGACCAAATGAAACGCTTTCAAGCCGATGCCAAAGCCGCGCAGCAATTGATCAACGTCGGTGAATCGCGACCGGACGCCGCGCTCAATCCGGGCGAGTTGGCTGCGTGGACGATGGTCGCGAATCTGGTGTTGAATTTGGATGAAGTGGTGTCCAGATGAGTCTTGCCCTTGCGTTTCGCGTTCACTGCGACCGTAGTGAGCGCGAAACGCAAGCAGGAATGCTCTAGAACGGTGAATTCCACTGAGATTACATATGCACCTTCACGAACAGAAAACGCTTCTCACGCGCCGGCACTTCTTCGCCCGCGGAGCACTCGGCCTAGGCTTGCCCGCGCTGGCGGCGCTCTGGCCAACCACCGCACAAGCGCAAGAAGGACGCGCGGTTGGTGGCCTACCCAGCTTGCCGCACTTCACGCCCAAAGCCAAGCGGGCGATCTATCTCTTCATGAATGGCGGTCCCTCGCAGATGGACCTTTGGGACTACAAGCCGCGCATGAACGAGTGGTTCGACCGCGACTTGCCCGAATCCATCCGCCGCGGCCAGCGCCTGACCACGATGACCAGCGGCCAGGCGCGCTTTCCCCTAGCGCCGTCCAAATTCCGCTTCGCGCGGCACGGCCAGTCGGGCACGTGGGTCAGCGAGCTTTTGCCGTGGACAGCGCGGCTCGTGGATGACCTCTGCGTCGTCAAGACCGTGCACACCGAGGCGATCAATCACGATCCGGCGGTGACCTACATTTGCACCGGCAGCCAAATCCCCGGACGGGCCAGCCTTGGCTCCTGGCTGAGCTACGGCCTGGGCACGATGAACGAAAACCTGCCGGCCTTTGTAGTGATGACGCCGACCTGGACACGCAACAACGACCAGGCCCTCTATCAACGCCTTTGGGGTTCCGGATTCCTGCCCGCGCGGCACCAAGGCGTGGCATTGCGCTCCAACGGCGACCCGGTGCTGTACCTCAACAACCCGCCCGGCGTGGACGCCGATTCGCGCCGCCGGATGCTGGACTCACTGGGCCGGCTGAATCAGCGCACCTATGAACAATTGGGCGACCCGGAGACGCAAGCCCGTATCGCGCAGTATGAGATGGCCTTTCGCATGCAGACCTCGGTCCCCGACCTCATGGACTTTTCGCGCGAGCCGCGCAACGTGCTCGACCTGTACGGCCCCGAAGTCAACCGCCCCGGCACTTTTTCCGCGAGTTGCCTCTTGGCCCGACGCCTCGCCGAGCGCGGCGTCCGCTTCATCCAGATCTTTCATCGCGGCTGGGATCAGCACGGCAACGTCGCGGGCGACTTGCCCATTCAATGCCGCGACGTCGATCACGGCTGCTTCGGCCTAATCACCGACCTCAAGCGGCTTGGTCTGTTGGAAGACACGCTCGTCATTTGGGGCGGCGAATTCGGACGCACGATTTATTGCCAAGGCGCATTGACGCGCGAAAACTATGGCCGCGACCATCACCCGCGCTGCTTCTCGATTTGGATGGCCGGCGCGGGCATCAAGCCCGGCATGGTCTATGGCGAAACCGATGATTTCAGCTACAACATCGTGGAGAATCCGGTCCACATCAACGATATGAACGCGACTATCCTGCACTGCCTTGGCATCGACCACCGCCGGCTGACCTATCGCGTGCAGGGCCTCGACATGCGGCTGACGGGCGTGGAGAATCATGGTCCGGTGCGCGCGATTCTCGCTTAGTTATTTGATTCGGGGGGAAACACATGCGCATCGCTTTTACCATTGCCTTTGCGCTGGTTGTCGGGCAACCGCTCCGCGCCGACGAGCCTGTGACGCTCGCAAACTTCACGCCGCCGGGCGACAACAGGAAAGACGAAGCGCTGATCCAGCGCTTTTCCTTGGATAAAGCCACGCATTTTCTAGATAACGCGTCCGCTGATTGGCTGAAACAAAAGGCGTGCTTCAGTTGCCACACCAACTACGCGTTCCTCTATGCGCGACCTCTCATTTCCAGCAAAGACGCGGTGCATGGCGAAGTGCGTCAAGCCCTGGAAGAATTGGTGACTGATCGCTGGCCAAAGAAAGGACCGCGCTGGGACGCGGAAGTGGTCGCTTCGGCCGCGGCGCTGGCGTTCAACGACGCCAATACCACAGGCAAGCTGCATCCGGTGACCAAGGTCGCGCTGGACCGCATGTGGACCGTGCAGCGCAAAGACGGCGGCATCAGTTGGCTCAAGTGCGCCTGGCCGCCTATGGAAAGCGACGATCATTACGGCGTCACGCTGGCCGCCTTGGCCGTCGGCGTTGCGCCCGAGAACTACGCTGAGACGCCACAGGCCAAGAAAGGTCTTGCCGGCATGCTCTATTATTTCAAAGCGAACCGGCCGACCGATCTGCATCACAAGGCAATGATGCTTTGGGTTTCGACTTATTTGAAGGATTTCTGGCCACAAGCCGAGCAGCAAGAGACGATGCGCGAACTGAAGAAGCAACAGTTGCCCGACGGCGGCTGGTCGAGCGCGAACTTCGGCGCCTATAAGCGCGGGGATAAGTCGGAACAGCACTACGGGACCAGCGACGGCTACGGCACCGGCTTTTCGATTTACGTGCTGCGCCGCGCCGGCGTGCCGGCAAGCGACCCCGCCATCCAGAAGGGGCTCGCCTGGCTCAAAAGCAATCAGCTCGAAAGCGGCCGCTGGTTTACTCGTTCCCTGTATCGCGACAACCGGCACTACCTCACGCACGTCGGCACTGCGTTCGCGGTCATGGCTTTGGCCGAATGCGGCGAGCTTCGGAAGTAAGTTCCGCTAGAGAAACAGCGATACGTGATCGAAGTCCATTGGACGAGTTATTCATGGTCACGTTGGGTTGGGCCTACTATCTCGATAGCAGAAGAATCACAAATATCACATGAACCACTGAGGAAAGACCAATTCCGATCAGGCTAAGCCTCTTTGGCCAACCCCCAGTCCGATAGCTCGTGAGCAGGCCGATCGCCCCGAGGACCAGTCCGACAAACGGTGCGCAGAACAACACGACGCTGGCCACCGCCAAGAACTGCACGATAATCGACACCCGCGGAAAAAGATGTGGGGTGAGACCGTCCGCCGAATACTCGCCCAGTTCCTCCAAAGGCAACCGCGTCAACAGGGCGGCGCCGCACGCGCGACACGCGACGTAGGTCTCTCGCTGCGTAATCAAGGGGATGAATAACACCCCCATCTTTTCCTCAAGCAGGTAGGTTCGGGCGGGAACGTCCCCGCACCTCGGACAATGGAAGCGAGTGTCCGGTCCCGGCGTGCGCTTGGTCTTCGTTGTTAGGAGGATGTCGTCCATACAAAGACAACGACGTGCAAACACCGTGAGCGAACAGAGAGCGTTTGGTCGGACACGATTCGTTGCAAATCGCGCCTAAGACGTCGATTTGCCACAAACTTCTGACGGCAAAAGGGTTAGGTGAAAGTCCACGAAAATGGATTGCACCTCGGCTCCCCCTGATGGAATGCAATCCATTGTGGTGATCAGACCGTCTGCATTTGCGGCAGCGATTGCACCAGAGCGGGAGAGACCGGCGGCGGAACCATTTCCAGCTTGCGCTTGGGCACGCCCTTCATCTTGGCCACGGGGCCAGACCACAGGTTCTTGAGCCAGCCGAATCCCTTGATGAAGGATCTAACCAAGCCCGTCATGCCCCACACCTGGTAGAGCACTTTGTACGTCCAGAGCGGGTCTTTCCATTTCAAGATCGCTTTGACGAAGTTGAGCGGATTGTAAAAGCTGGCGTAGGCGAGGTAGATATTGAGTTGTTTGCGCCAAGGCGAAGAATCCTCGGTGGCGACGAGGTGGTTGCCGTCGTACTGATAATCCTCGACCGCTTGGCCGTTGGCGTTGTCGATCACCATTCCCTTTTGAAATGGCTCCTCGTAACCCTTGCTGCCGACCGAAGGCGTAAGGATCGTCACCTGCACGCTGACCGAGCCGGTCTTGCGCAGGAACTTGACCTGGTTCAAGAGGCCATAGAGATTGCCGCGGCTGGTCAACGGCTGGCCGTCATGATGCATCATCATCGGCATGGGACAAATGCCCATTTTGCTCAGGATTTCGAAAAGCTTTCTGGTTTTTTCCGGGGTCTGCCCTTTCTTCACCAGCTCCGCGGTCATGTCCTCAATGCCGAACCAGATGGCCCTTAAGCCGCCGTCGCGACACATCGGCAATAAGTCCTGGTTTTTGTAGACATCGAACTCCGTCGCCTCCGTGCCGAAGAAGATTGCATCGCGAAACGACTTCTTGTGCACCGTGGCACGGCTGAGCACCTGGAAAACCTCTTCGACCGTATCACGACTATTGAAGAAATTGTCGTCGGTGCCGAAGAAGGCGTGGATGCCCGTTCGCTCGGCGAGCACTTTAATCTCGTCGCGAAAGCGCTCGGGGCTCTTGTAGCGGAAGGTGTATTGGTTGTACGCGGGAATGGGGCAATAGGGGCAGTGAAACTTGCAGCCGTGCGTAGTGACGAGCGAGATCATGCCGGCATGGCGGCGCACCTTCTCAATAGCGAGCGCCTGCCGTGACAAACTCGAGCGCTTGTGCGGCGGCTCGATCAAGCCCATGCTCGCGATCGGGTGCGGCAATTCATCCAGGTTTTGCACCATGCGCTGAATGCCGGTGTTGATGAGCCTTCCCAGCGGCGCCTTCTCGTCGCCTTCGCGGAACACCAGGCCCGGAATGTCGTCGAGCCAACCGGAGCGGCGCAAGCGATGAAATGTCTTGCGCAGGTGCTCGCCGGAAACACGAAATTCCATGAGCCGGTCAAGCAACTCCAGGATGACAAATTCCTCGCCGGTCACCGCGACGTCCGCGGAACATTGGCGCTGGGAGTCGACGCCGAAAAAGTCCCATGGTTCATAGATCGCCTTGGCGCCTCCAGCCAGAATGAGCGGTCGCTCGTCGCCGAGCTTGTAGGCGTCGGCGATCATTTCGTAGGCACTGGCGCTGTGGATCTGCATGCTTGAGACCAGCAAAAGCTGCGGCACTTCGCCGTCCACACGGGCCTGGCTCGCCTTGAAGTTGGGGTTCCATTGCCTTAGGACGATGCGCGTCTTAGCGAAGCCGGCGTCGACGAGGCAAGCGGCTACGGCGCGCGGCCCGGCTGTGAGCAAGCTAATGTCGGCGAACAAAAACGGCCCAAGGCGCGTGCGATAATCAAAGGCATAGCACACCAGGCTTGGGATGTTCGCGGTTTGGGGATTGTTGCGGAGGCGTTTTTCCAATTCGTTATAGCGTCCCGCGGGAGTATAGCGGTCATTCTTGGGACGACTCGGAAGTTCCATGCCACAAAGCCTTTCTCATGTTGCGACGGGCTCAGTTTGGATCATTTCAGATTTAGTGATTGTAGGGAGATTAGGATAATCTGCCAAGAAAAACAAGGCAAACAAGCGTGCGCCGCCGCTTCCGTACACCATGGGACATGCAAAGAAGGCGATCTCGCACTTCGACATGGAGAAAAAAATCTCTGTTGGTGATTTCAGAAGGGGATGCTATATACCTCGCGCCCCCGTTTCCCAGACTCCGGACAGGACCGCAAGGTCGTTGTGATACGCGAGGAAAATCCATGAAAGAGATTAGTCGTTGGTTATGGCTTGGACTGGGTGTGTTCGTCGGCGTTCTGGTTGCACGCACGTGTATCGACTCGCCGCGCCTGGCCGCCGCCGGCAACGACCGTTACGAAGATTACATCCTATGTACGGGCCCGGTCGCCATCCTGCCCAACTCGCAAACCGACGGCGTTTGGCTGCTCGATTACCGCGCCGGCCGGCTGCTCGGTTCCGTCATCGACCGTAATGTCGGCAAGATCGTCAGCTGGGCGGAAGTCGATCTCGTGGGTGAATTCGGCATCCAACCGCGCCAAAACGTTCATTTCATGATGACCACCGGCAGCATCACCAACGGTCAGGCCGCACTATATGTCGCCGAAACCTCTACCGGCCGCTTCGGCATCTACACGATGGGCCCCCGCCCGGACGGCCGCGCCGGCGTCGCGATTCGCCGCCACGATCTCACCGTATTCCGGCAGCCGCAACCTGCGCAGTAAAAAAAGTAGGCACACGGAATTGCTTGCCACTTCCAAGCAACAAATTTTGCGCCAGGGACTTTGCGGAGCAGGGGAGGGTATGGTAGAAAAGAAGTATCTGTCGGGCGAGGCACGTTTGGGGCGGGACGTATGGGCATTTACGACCGCGAGTATTATCGACGCGAAGGGCCATCCTATTTGGACGCCCTGGTGCCCAGCGGCCGCGTTTGCCGTTGGCTCATTGGCATCAACGTAGTCGTATTCATCGCCCAATTGGTGACGTTCCCCGGCTTGGGCGGGCTAGGTTCCGGGGGCCCCATTACCGATGCCCTCGTACATGACACCGACGCGGTGCTTTCCGGCCAAGTGTGGCGGTTGCTGACGGCGGAGTTTCTGCACTCGCCCTTGTCGCTATGGCATATCTTCTTCAACATGCTCTTTCTGTGGATGTTCGGCAGCGAGCTCGAGCGGATGTACGGCTCCCGTGAATTCCTCGTTTTTTATTTGACCGCCGCCATAGCCGCAAGTGTCGCTTTTCAAGCACAAGCCATGATTCAAGGCAGCCCCATGAGCAGCCTCGGCGCATCGGGAGCGGTCACCGCCGTTTTGGTCGTATATGCTTTTCATTTCCCCAACACGCCAGTGTTGTTGTTTTTCCTCTTGCCCGTGCCGGTCTGGTTGCTGGCCGTGTTTCAAGTGGCCCAAGATTCTCTTCAGCTTTTCGGCCATGTTCAAACCGGCACAGCCGTTGCCGCTCATTTAGGCGGCGCGGCATTCGGAGCGCTGTATTATCTGGGTGATTGGCGGCTCACCGGCTGGCTCCAAGGGGCCTCGCGCTGGCGGCGCAATCGTAGCCAGCCCCGGCTCAAACTGTACCGGCCCGAGGACGAGAAGGAACCCGTTTCCGTCGGCGTCAAAGCGTCTCCGGACTTGGACGAGCATCTGGACGCGAAGCTCGACGCGGTCCTGGAAAAACTCAGCAAGCACGGCCGCGACAGCTTGACCGAGGGCGAACGTGAAATCCTTCTCAAGGCCAGCGAAATCTACAAGAAGAAACGATCTTGATCATGCCACTTTTCGAATACAAGTGTAAGAAATGCGCTCACTCGTTTGAAGCGCTCGTCTTTGGCGCTGAAGAAGCGGAATGCCCCGTGTGCAGTAGCCAGAAACTCGAGCGGCTGCTGACCATGCCCGCCAAACCGCAGACCAGCCTCGCCGAATTCCCGAGCGCTTGCGGCGACTCCAGCCTGCCGCCCTGCGGGGCGCCCGGCTGCCGCCGTACTGGTAAACCCCTTTGACCTGCCACAACACGCCGCGGGCCGAGTCTTCGAGGCCCGCGGGTCCACGAACCAGGATTCACTGTGCGCCACTTCACATTACTTCCATTCTTGTGCATTATTGGATTTGCATCTGCCTATGAACCTGGCGGCAAGGAAGATGGTTTCTCTCCACTCTTCAACGGCAAAGACCTGAGCGGCTGGAAACAATACGCCGGCAAGCCCGATCGCTGGCTGGCGGAAAAGGACGTCATCGTCTGTCTGGGCAACGGAGGCGGCTGGCTCGGCACAGCGCGCGACTTTGCGGATTTCGAACTGCGCCTTGAGTACAAACTCGTGCCCGGCGGCAACAGTGGCGTCTATATCCGCGCTCCCGAAACCGGACACATCAGCCGCGTCGGCATGGAAATCCAACTTCTGGACGACGCACATCCGCGCTACGCCAAACTCGGCAACTATCAATACACCGGCAGCATCTATCACGTCGTCGGTCCCAGCAAGAAGCCCGGCAAAGCCGCCCCCGAATGGAACGCCATCGCCATTCGCGCACAGGGCAAGAAAGTTTCCGTCGTGCTGAACGGCGAGAAGATTGTGGACGCCGACTTGCAGGAATACTTGAAGAATGAAGCCATTGCCAAGGAGCATACCGGTTTGGCCCGCGCCGCCGGCAAGATCGGCCTGCAAAGTCACACCGACCGCGTCGAATTCCGCAATATCCGCATCATGGAACTCAAAGCACCAAATCCGAAATAGCAAATCTCAAACAAATCACAAAACCAAAACCGTCAATTGCCTTTTTGTTTGCGTTTCTCTTACTTGAGTATTGTTTGGGTTTTGGTTGTTGAGACTTGAGATTTCTCATGCGCGGCTTGTCGGCTGCCGAGGTTGCCGAGCGGACTCGCCAGGGCCAGGTCAATCGCCTGCCAGGCTCCAAGCTGCGCGACTATGGCCGGATCGTCGCCCGCAACTTGTTCACCTGGTTCAACGCCATGGTGACGCCGGCGGCCATCGCCCTCTTTTATTTGGGCGACGCGCAAGCCGGTGTTGCCGTCAGCGCGATGGCGCTCATCAACACGTCGATCAGCCTGGCGCAAGAGATTCGCGCCAAGTATCACCTGGACAAGCTGGCGATACTCGTCGAAACCAAGGCCCGTGTGCTGCGCGACGGCCAGGCTCAAGAGATTCCCGCGGGCGAAGTCGTGCTCGGCGACTGCATTCAGTGTGCCGCGGGCGAGACAATCGTCGCCGACGGGCCGGTGCTCGAATCGAACTTCCTCGAAGTGGACGAAGCCTTGCTCACGGGTGAATCCGATCCGGTCCGCCGCAACGTGAACGACGCGCTCTTGTCGGGCAGCTTCTGCGTTGCCGGCGAGGGGATCTATCGCGCCGACAAGGTCGGCCCCGATGCCTTCGCCAACAAAACGTCGGTCATCGCGCGCAAGTTTCATGCCTTGGCCAGCCCGCTCACGCAAGTAATCAATCGGCTCGTGCAGATTCTCTCGTATACCGCCGTCGGCTTGATCGCGATTTACATGCTCCGTTATTCCTTCGACGGCTTGTCGAAGGACAACGAAGATAAGTTGGGCCTTGCCTACCTGGTCGCGGCCACAATCACGTCGATGGTGCCGCAAGGCATGGTGCTGACGGCAACGATCTCCTTCACGCTGGGCGCGCTTTACATGAGCCGGCGCGGCGCTGTGGTGCAACGCTTGAATGCCGTCGAAACCATGGCCGCCATTGACGTCATCTGCACGGATAAGACCGGGACCCTTACCACCAATCGCCTGAAGCTGGAAAGTGTGGACGCGCTCGACGAGCCCGACGCGCAAGCAAGGGACCTCGCGCGCGCTTTCGCCTCCGCATCGCTCGACCGCAAGAACAAGAACCTGCAGGCCATCAAGACCGGGCTGGGAGAAACGCCGGTCGAAGTCTTGGACCAGATTCCGTTCAAATCGCAAAACCGTTATAGCGCCGTGCGCGTCCGTCAAAACGGCACGGAACGAGTTTTGGTCTTGGGCGCTGTCGAAGCGCTGCGCGGCCGCCTCGCGAAATGGCAAAACCAACACAAGAAGAAAAAGACACTCGAAGAACTGGAACGCCGGCTGCCTGCCTTACAAAAGCAAGGGTTGCGTGTCTTGCTCTTGGCGGAGATGCAAGAAAGGCAACCGCTCGCGGACAAGACGGCGTTGCCCGATGTTCCGCTGCGCCCGTTGGCTCTGGTTTGTTTGAGCGACGAATTGCGGCCTGAAGCCGGGCAAGTGCTCGAAGCGCTGGCGGCGCAAGGCATCGATTTCAAAGTCGTCTCCGGCGACAATCCGGAAACCGTGCAGGGGACGGTGAGCCACCTCAATCTGCCGCTCGCGCGTGATGCTGTGGTCACCGGACAGGAGTTGGCGGCCGCGCCCAACCGCGCCGAGCTGATCCGCACGCGCAGCGTCTTTGGCCGAGTTGCGCCCGAGCAAAAAGTAGAGATCGTCGAGACGCTGCAAGAGGCCGGCTATCACGTGGCCATGATCGGCGACGGCGTCAATGACGTGTTGCCGATCAAACGGGCCGACCTGGGCATCGCCATGGGCGAAGGCAGCCAGGCTAGCAAGACCGTCTCGGGCCTGGTGCTCGAAAACAACAACTTCGCGCTCTTGCCCGAAACGCTGGAAGAAGGCCGGACCATCGTCCGCAACTTGCGCCGCTCCGCCAAGCTCTTCCTAGTGAAAAACGTCTACTCCCTGATCTTGATTCTTGCGTATCTCGTCGGCTGGTTTGGCGTGCCGTTTCCGTATTTCGTGCCGCAGCAAGTCACGCTCCTCAATTGGCTGGTCATCGGCATCCCCGCATTCGTTATCGCCATCAGCCGCGAGCGCTCGCGTGCCGCCACGAAGCCGCGCTTTCTGCGCGAAGTCGGCTCGTTCGCGCTGCGGACCGGAATCGTTTTCGGACTCGCCGGGTTCGCTATGCTGCTCGTGGCGGGCGCCATCAACAGCGACGACAAGTACCGTTGCACGATGCTGCTTTCGACGTTGATATTACTCGGCATCACTGCGCTATTTCGAGCGCTTACGGATGGGGAGCCGCCCGATTCTCCCCGCGCCCCTCGGGGGAGAGGGGAGGGCAGCGATCGCCGCTATCGCATCCTGGGCTTGCTGGCGATTCCGGTCTACTTGCTGGCGATGTATTGGCCTTTGGCGCGGGACTTTTTCAAACTGCATCCCTTGGGCATGGTGGATTGGGGTATCGTGCTGATGTTTGCCGGATTGGGATATGGATTGTCGTGGTGGTCCGATGTTCTCACTTCCCCCGCGCACGATTCGGTTGAGAAAAAGGTGCAATAAGCGTAAATACAAATGTCCGGGTGCAGACTTCGTGAATAATGACACAATCCGCCTGTCGAAGGCCATTTTTCCACCATATTTCACTTCCTGCCTATTGGCCAATTTGAAACATTGGGGGGCACCTTTGCGGCAAGTCCTGTGCAAGAAATGAGTTGCAATTCACCAGCCTCATTTCACTTTCTTGCGATCGGAATCGTGAGTTGCGGCTGAAGTGTCCGAAACCGACGTGGATCACGTGCGGTGCTGAGCAAATACCCCAGCGACCCAGTGTAACCTGCGGCTCCGCCTTTTTGACCCAAGTCACGCTCCGAAACTTTTTCAAGTCCCAACGTGTTTAATAATAAATAGTTGTGGAGCATTTTCCGAACGCCACTCCCGCAGCATTGACTCTCTGGAACTTGCTCTGGAATACCAAAAAAAATCGACGCGCCTACGTGGCACTGACCAATACTTTAATGAGTGCCAAAGTCCAAGTCACATGAGCAGCCCAATAACCAATGTGATCGAGCGTCTGCGCGGCGGTGCCCTCGTGGTCTCCGGCGTGACCGACGCCGAATTGCTCAGTTCCTTCATCGCAGACAAGGACGAAGCGGCTTTTGCGGCGCTCGTGCGCCGCCATGGTCCCATGGTGATGGGCGTGTGTCGGCGCGTCATCGGCCAGGCTCACGATGCCGAGGATGCTTTTCAGGCCACGTTCCTCGTGCTCGTTCGCAAAGCCAATTCGATCGTGCCCCGCCAGGCGCTGGGCAACTGGTTGTACGGCGTGGCCTATCGCACGGCCCTTGAGGCCAGGGGCAGAATTCACCGCCGCCAGGCCAAAGAAAGACAGGTGACGGACATGCCGCACCCTGAGGCCCCGCCCAACGGAGTCTGGTCGGATTTGCAGCCGCTCTTGGACCGCGAGTTGTGCCGCCTGCCCGACAAGTATCGGCTGCCGATCGTCTTATGCGAACTGGAAGGGAGAAGCCGCAAGGAAGTGGCGCGCCAGCTCAACCTGCCGGAGGGCACGCTGTCGAGCCGGTTGGCGACGGCACGGCGGAAGCTGGCCGACCGGCTGTCCGGTCGCGGCCTGGCCCTTTCGGCCGGTGCCTTGGCCATGTTTCTCGCGGAAAGTGCGGCCTCGGCGTCCGTACCGGCGCCCTTGGCCATGTCCACAGTCAAAGCCGCAGCCCTTTTGGCTGCGAAACAGTCGGCGGCCGGCGTCGTCTCCGCCAATGTCGCCGCCCTTACAGAAGGAGTGGTGAATGCCATGTTCATGACCAAGATCAAAATGACCGCGGCGTTTTTGCTTGTGACCGGCGTGCTTGTTCTCGCCGGCGGGATGGTGTTGAACTCCCACGCCCAGGCCGCAGCCGACCCGCCAGCAACGGCCCTCGAACAAGTGGTGGAGCAAACTTCGAACCAGGCGTTGGCCCAGCGCCCAAAGAAGGACGAAGA
>JAKEHV010000220.1 GCA_022614915.1 Gemmataceae bacterium
AGGTGGGGGGTCCTGTGTGACGCTTGACGCTCCGGAGCGAATCTCGGTTACAAGTAAAAGTACAATAAGGACTTATATAATTGTTCCAGAGCGTCACTTGACCCGAATATCTGACGCTCCGGAAACTCTGACGCTGTGGAAGCGTGGTTTCGCCTTCAACCACTCCATGGAGCGGCATGATGGCGCGCCCAAATGGTTGGGATCGGCTTACCCAATGGATTCCTGGCGTGCGGTTGTTCCTGGATTACGACCGCCGCAACCTCAGCGCCGATCTGCTCGCCGATCTCGTCGTTTGTTTGGTGCTCATTCCCTCGGCGATCGCCTATGCGGACCTAGCCAAGTGCCCGCCCATTGCCGGCATCTACGCGGCCTTGGGCGCGATGGTGGCCTTCGCCCTGTTTACCACTTCGCGCCATGTGATTGCGGGACCGGACGCGGCCATCGCCCTCTTGGTCGGTTCGAGCATTGCGGCGTTCTCGAACGGCGATCCAGGGCTGGCACTCGCACTATCCACTTGGCTCGCTCTCTTAACCGGCGCGCTTCTCTATGCGGCGGCAATTCTCAGGCTTGGGGTTGCCGCGGAGTTTCTCTCCGCTCCCGTCATGCTGGGATTCATGAACGGAGCGGCGGTGGTGATCGTCGTCAGCCAGCTCGGCAAGCTGATTGGCATTTCACTTGAGGAAGAAAACACACTCCTAAGCCTTTGGGAGTGGCTCACGCGTTTGTCCGAAATGCATCTACCCACGCTGGCGACAGGTTTGGGTTGCATCGCCGTGTTGTTCGCCCTCAGGCTTCTGACGCCGCGCGTGCCGGGAACAATTGTGGTGTTCGTTCTGGCCATCGCCGCGGGCCAGTTCGTGGATTTCACCATCATGGAAATGAATGTCATCGGCGTCGTGGACACGCGCCTTCCCGATCCGGTGCCGCCGCCCTTGTCCGCGAAGCTGATGGCGAACCTGTTGATCGCGGCGTTTGGGTTGTCGTTGATCGTGTTTCCGGAAGGAGTCCTGTTGGGCCGGGCGGTGGCGGACCGGCAGAACTACCAGATCAAGCCGGACCGCGAGCTGGTCGCGCTGGGGGCCGCCAACCTTGCCGCCGGGTTCTCGCAGAGTTTCGCCGTCGGCGCCAGCCAAACGCGGACGCTGCTCAACGCCGCGACGGGCGGGCGCTCGCAGATGGTGAGCCTGTTCGCCGCTGCCTTGCTCATCGCGTTTCTGTTGTTGCTTGCCGACTTGATCGCCGCGCTGCCCACCGTGGCCATCGCCGCGATTTTGATCGTGACCGGCATCACACTCCTTGAATTCAAAGAGGTTGCACGACTGTTGCGGATTCATCCGTTCAGCGGCTGGATTTCGATCTCTTCGACGATCGGCGTGATCGCACTGGGCGTGCTTCCCGGCATCTTATTGGGCGTGTTTCTGTCCCTTCTGCGGCTGCTCAATCAGTTGGCCCGCCCGCAAGACGCGTTGCTGGGCCGGGTGGAAGGATCGCGCACCCTGCATGACGTGGGTGACGACGAGGCAGCCAAGACCATTCCCGGTTTGATTGTCTACCGTTTCTATGGCCCGCTGATCTTCGCGAATGTCCGTTACTTCATCGAGCGGCTCGAGCATTTTATCGAGCAAGAAGAGACGCCCGTCCGTGCGATTCTCGTCGACGCTAGGGCGATCCCGGAAATCGACGTGACCGCCGCCGAGCAGCTCAAGGCCTATATCGAAAAGCTCCGCGAGCGCGGCATAGCGTTTTTTGTCGCCAAGGCGCACCTGCCGCTTCGACAAGCTGGCGTCGAGATGGGATTATCGGGATTGATGGCGGAAGGGCGCTACGCCACGCATATCGGCGACGCGGTGGAAGCGTTCGAGCGCGGCGAGCTGCCGGCCGCGCAAGGCAGTCCGTGACTAGCCGATCTTGAACTTGAATTGCGGCACCGCAGCGAACTCAAAACGGCCTTGACACGTCGTGTTTGTCAGGACAGACTTAATACCATCACACCGTAGTATTGCCACGATCACACCGCGATTCGCCCCAGCGCACTCGCGTGGCAGGAGTCCCTTGAAGGGGGAGGCTCATGCCTTGGCAATTTCGCATCACCGGCGGCGCCGATGAAGGCCGTGTGTACGCGCTGAACACGACCGGCGTGACGACTATTGGCAGCAGCCGCCGGCACGCGGACATTCCGCTCAACGACATCTACGTCGCCCGCGTCCATTGCGAAGTGGAAGTGAGCGAAGAGCGCGTTCTGCTGACCGCTCACGAAACTCCCAACGGCACGCTCGTCAACAGTCAAAAAGCCCGCCAGCAAGAGATTCGCAACGGCGATGTGCTGCGCCTGGGCAATTCCGAAATGTGCTTGGAGAAGGTCGAGGTCATGGAGACGGCTGAGGAAGTCGTCGAGGACGTCCCGGAAGTGGAAGTGGACGTGTTGGCAGAGGACGATGCGCCCGCGGACACTGCCGTGACCGACGTGGAGGAAGCCATCGAATTGGCGGACGAAGCCGTTGAAGAAACCGTGGAAGAAGCCTTGCCCGCCAGCCATCGGCCGGAAGAATTGACCGGCCAGTCCTACGCGCATTTTCAGGTCGAAGCGGTGGTGGCGCGGGGGCAGTGCGGCGTGGTCTTCCGGGCCCGCAACAAAAAGACCAACGACGCCGTTGCCCTCAAGGTCTTTGCCGCGGACTTCCCCAAAACAGAAGCCGAGATGCAGCGCTTCGTGCAGACGTGGAAGAGCGTGCTGCCCTTGCGCCATCCGAATTTGGTGTCGCTCACTTCGGCGGGACGGACCGAGCCGTTTTGCTGGCTGGCCTATGAATTCGTCGAGCATGTGCCGATCGCCGATATCATCGAGCGCTCGCGCAAGTCCGCGCAGATCGATTGGCGGCGCGGCTTTCGCGTGGCGGAGCACGTTGGCAAAGCTTTGGCCTTCGCGCACGAGCATGATTGGACCCACCGCAATATCACGGCGCGGCACATCCTGTGGCGCTCCAGCGACAAAGTCGTCAAGCTGGCCGATTTGGGCCTGGCGGCGGCTCTGCACGGCAGCGACCTTCGCAAAATCACCATGCGCGACAAAGTGAACGCCGAGCTGGTCTATCTAACGCCGCAACAAACGGAAACAGGCCGATTCACGAACGGCGCCTGCGACATCTACAGCCTGGGCGTCGTCGTTTATGCGCTTCTCACCGGCCGTTTTCCCTTTGGGGGCGATACCCAGGCGGAAATCGTACGACACATCCGCGAAACGCAGCCGGTGCGGCCGACCAAGTTGCAGCCCGCCATACCGCAGCGTTTGGAGAGCACGGTCCTGCGCATGCTCGCCAAGAATAAAGAGGAACGCTATGCGACGCCAAAGGAGCTGTTGACGGATTTGCAGGCCGTGGCTGCGTCGGAAAGCGCGGCGGTTTGAAACAAGAAATCATGTCCTGAGTAAACCACAACAGATGCATTCAAATGCCTTGTTCGGCAGCCACTCGCTGCACTATCCATTTTCGATCGGCCGGCGAAACTTTGTCCGCATGCAGACAGGCTCGACGCACAACTCTCAACACCGCCACCGGGTCACAACCGTAGATTCCCGATCCCCAGGCTGCATTGGCTTCGATGACCGCCCAGCCGCGGTTCTCGATTATGCCCACATCAACCACTACCGCTGGCGGCAATTCCACCGCCGGATCGCTGGCTACCTTTTGGGCGAAGGTCGACGCTTCGATCGTTCGGGCATCCTGCCAGTCTCCCTCGTTTGACTGAACCAATGCTCCGTCTCGAAAATAAGGGGAGACGGTGAGCACCTGACGTTCCAAGAGGAAGCAGCGGAACTCCACCTCCCAACGCACCGGCTCGGCGATGAGAACTGGTAATGCCGCCGGCAATACATCCTCGTTCGGAAGCCGCGCGCCGTCGTTGAAGACGCCTGCCAAGAAGCACTTGTCATCGGCCGGCTTGACGAACATCGGCTCACGGAGTTGTCGCGCTTCGTGCAGCGTGCAAAGCCGAACATGGCGCCTGCGGTAGTCCGGAAGTAGGCGCGGCAGCCAATCAAACGGAGGCTCCAATAGCGTGACGTCCAATTCTTGGGCAACCACTGCAGCGAACAAGGGCTCACCGTATAGGACTATCTCCTCCTGCCCCTTCAGCCATTCCGGCACGCGCCAACTGGAGAGACGCTCAACGGCCCAACCCGCAGTTTGGGCGGCCCGAGCTATCGCGATGGAGTCGGGGGTGAATCGCGGTGGCAAGATTAGTGTTGGCAGGTTGACCACTTTCTTGCTCAGTCTGTACTTTGGCCATTCGGCAATTGAATAAACTGTTACCCCTGGAAGTGCGGCCCCGGCGCCTTGCCCTCCACGTAGGCTTTGAGCCGGTGCATGAGCTCGCCCCAGGTGGAGTTGCAGGTGGCGAACCAACCGTCGGTGGAGCGCCAATTGGCGTGGACGAAACGAAGGCAAGTGCCGCCCTCTTCCGAGGTCATTTCCCACGTTAGTCGTGTCCCTTTCCACTCGTCCACGTCGCCCAGGCAGAGCCAGACCAGACACTGCGGCGGCGTGAGTTCCTCGATCCGCATCCGGAACAGCGTCTTCCTTTTCCCGAAGCCGAACTCGGCCATGCCGCCAACATGGGACTCTGTCACGCTGTCCGCTGTCCACCAGCTGCGCAGACCCGCGGTGGTGCTGATCGCTTCGTACACTTTTTCGGGCGTTGCGTTAATGTGAACTTGATGCAACATGACAGACATGGCTGCCTCCTCGGGGAAGCACTGAACGCTTGCGTTCGTGAAATGTGAAAGCGCCCGCGAGGTAGGCGCTTAGCTAGATTATATTCGCGTCCACGACATTTCGGAAGAAGCCTATAGAAGTCCCGCGCACATTCGGCCAAGCATGAGCAACGTGCTCCAAAAGGCATACGCCTCGCTGCCGGCGGACAACCAAATGTCACAACAACGGCCACCCCGGCCGGTAATCCGCAAATACTCCCAACTGACATTCCAGCGGTCCCGCTCATCTTCCGATAGGCCTTCGGGCATTTCATCTCGCGGCCGCAAATCTTCGATTCTGTCAAGATGGCAGAGATGGACCATTCCGGAGTGAAAAGAGACCACAGCAGAAGTTCCGAGCAACGTCCAGCAAGCAAGTGAGTCGACCGCGGCCAGCACGGGAAGGCCCGCGCCGTGCCGCTTGGCGAAAAGGTTCAGCACCGCTCCCGTTTCTTCACTCAGCTGCTCGAATAAGTACGTCCGACCAAGAGCGAGACTGGAAAAGTGACGGCCGATTCGCCAGCGGATCCTATTCTTCAGCCACTTTGCGCGGTCCACGCGAAATTCTCCTCGCCCTCTGACGGATCGAACCCCGTTATGGTATTGGGCTGTTCATGCCGCGTCGCTGTGCGACAGCTATAAAAACTTGGCTCCTCTAAGGCATCAGCCCACTGACCGGGACTGTCCCAATGAGTTTTCCTTCGTCTCGGCGCATTGTCAAGTTGATTGACGGCCGCGCTCCTGACCGGACGGCGGTTGAAGCGTACGTCTACCGCGATTATCCTTCATCCGAGCTAGAAGTGATCGAATCACGATGGGCAGAGGCCCGGGAACAATCCGCGAAAGCTGGACTTGCGGCAGGGCTCGCGCCCTTGGAACATTCACATTGGGATTGGCGGAACAAAGCGGATAGTGTAGAAGCCGGTCGCCATATGCTGGTCGCTGTCGAATGCGCAGGCGAGCCCCAGGGCATCATGGCAGTTTTGCGCATGCCGCAGCCTTCCAAGCTTTCCGAAGAACACCTTGTTTACGTAGACTACGTGGAGTCGGCGCCATGGAACCTCAAGGTTTCCGATGGCTCGCCCCGGTTTCTTGGCGTCGGCACAATACTGATCGCCGAATCTGTTCGCCTAAGTTTGGAAATGGGGCTCGGCGGGCGGCTCGGCCTGCATTCGCTCCCGCAAGCGGAAGCGTTCTACCGCCGATGCGGGATGACCTGTGTCGGCCAAGACCCGGCCTACTACGACTTGTCCTATTTCGAATTTGTCGGCCGACAGGCAACTGATTGGCTGACCTCGATCGGAGAGTCGCCATGACAAAAACGTCATCTGAAAATCTGTTTCGGCAAGCCGCGGAGGAAGAAGGTGGATTGCCAATTTCCGCCGGCGCCCGCGTCGCCCATGTTCGACTGGCAATTGAATCGGGCCGCACAATTCAGATTGATTTGTTCGATGTCCCGGAAGACAAGCGTACGGCGCTCATCGCTGAAATCAAGGAATTGGTCCGGCGCGCGGGCCTTCGAGCAACGAGTGCCGATGTTCCGCCCGCCAGTGAAGCAGCGAAAGATCCAGGCTAGGAGCCAACGGTGAGCTCAAAAACTAATTGTTGCCAATCGCCGCAATCTATCCCGAACTCAATGCGCCGTGCACCAAGCTACGAATTCGACGGAAAGTTCTTGTGTCCTGATGAAGTTGCTTGGGAAGAGTCCTTCGGTTCGCTCGGCGCATTGAGTCTAAATGCCCCAGTGAAATAACCCAAGAGGCCTAAGATACCAAGCATCCACGTCGGCTCCAAGAGCACCGCGAGCCACCAGTAGCGCGCCATGCCATCAATTGGAAACCAGAAGGAAAAACACGATACCGAAAACCGGACCAAGGAAAGGCAAGATCATTGAGAATCTCTTGAGTTGTCCAAGTGCAGCGCCGATGACAAGCGACCAGTTTCCAACGATGCACATTAGAAAAAGGAGAGCCGCTGGAACGGCGATGGTCCATCGAACGATCTCAAGGAGAATCTCCATCGCCTTTTTTCGATTCGTCAGTGATTCACAAACTTGGTCAGGAGCGGAATCCTAACCTACGCTAGTTCCCGCACCGGCTCCCGCTCATCCAGCACGTGCATCGGCCGCCGGTTGTGGTCCGGGATCGTGATTGCCGGGTCGATGCCCAAGTGGCGATAGAGGCTCGCCAGCACGTTGCCCGGTGTGTATGGCGTGCCGCGCGAGCGGCCGCCTTGGGCGTCGGTTTCGCCGATCGTTTGGCCGGCGCGGAAGCCGCCGCCGGCGAGGACGGCTGCGCCCGCTTCGGGCCAGTGGTCGCGGCCGTCGCCGCGCGAAATCCGCGGCGCCCGGCCGAACTCGCCCCACATCACCACGGCGACATCGTTCTCCAAACCGCGGTCATAAAGGTCGGTGACGAGCGCGTGGAAGCCCTGGTCGAGCTGCGGCAACTGCTCGCGCATGTCGCGGAAGTTGTGCTCGTGCGTGTCCCAGTCGCCGACCTTGAGCGTCACCACCGAAACGCCGGCTTCGACCAATCGTCGCGCCATGAGGAAGTTCTCGCAGAACTTGCCGTAACGGGCGTGAATATGGGCCGGCTCGCGATTGACGTCGAACGCTTCGCGCGCCCGCGGCGACGTGATGATTTCCAATGCCCGTGCGTTGAACGCATCGTGTCCCGCGAAGGCGTTGCCGTGGTCGAGATCGCGGCGCAGGTCATCGAACTGAGTGAGCAGGTGGCGGCGTTCGCCGAGCCGATCCAGCGAGATGCCTTGGGCCAGGCTCATGTTGGGCAGCCCTTGGCCGCGCGGCACAAACGGACGGTGTGCGGGGCCTGTGTAGGTCGGGCTTTCATTGTCGTACAAACCGGGGGCCCGGTACACGAGGCTGACGTAGCGCGGCAAGCCGTCCGCGCGTGGCTGCAGGTAGCTGACGATCGAACCGAAGGCGGGGCGTCGGCCGCGGTCGGGAAAGCCGGTGACGATGTAGTGCGGCGTGTGGTCGCCAAGGTCGTTCGAGCGGATGCCGCGCACGATGGCCAGCTTGTCCATGATGCGGGCCTGGCGGGGCATGTGCTCGCAGATTTGGATGCCGGTCACGTTGGTGGGGATCGGCCGAAACTCGCCGCGTACTTCGGCGGGAGCATTCGGCTTCATGTCATAGCTGTCGATATGCGAGGGCCCGCCGCGTAGCCAGATCATGATCACCGACTTGTTCCGCCCCGTGCCGGAAGAGTCGTTGGCGCGGAGCCGCAGGACATCGGCCAGCGACAGGCCGGCAAAGGCCAAACCGCCGACGCGCAGCCATTCGCGGCGCGTGATGCCGTCACAGAGCTTCGAACGTCGGCCCAGAATGCTGAACATGAATAACTCCCCCCTTAAACGATTCGACGCAAGGAAACGCACCACATTCTACCATCATCTCGACTGGCTGCAATCACAAGCGTTGAAGACGCGGCAAGCCGCTTATTCCTTCATCGCGATCTGCACCGCCGTCTCCAGTTGTTGCGTGGCAGTGGGAATCCGCCGCAGCGCGACTTGCAACCGCTCATAGGTTGAGCCGCCGGTGGTGGGCCAGTGGATGAGCCATTCGGCAAGCGGGCCGGAAATGTACTGAGCGGCGAGGGCTTGCTGGCGGGCGCGGGTCTGTTCGCGCTGGCGGTCGACGTACTGTTTGCCCAACAGCTCGACGAGTTGGTGCGTGACCGAGGCGGCGAGCGGAACAAGCAGCACTTGCAGCGGATTGAGGCCGAGCGTGGCCAGCGAGCCGACGATGGCGCCAACTTCGAGCGTGAACTTGGTGCCGCGCAAGGTGTTGAGCGCGACGGGATTCCGCTCCAGATCTTCGTACAGGGCGCGGGCGGTGCGCTCGACTTCGTCAGACAAGCCCAAATGAAAGCCGCGAAAGCCTTGCTCGAATTTGTCCTTGGTCAATTCCACAAGGCCCGTGTTGAAACCCTTGACGACGTGCGGCCACAAAGGATGGGTATTGCCGCGGCGCGTCGCTTCCTTGCGCAATAAGTCGAGCCAGGCGGACAAAGCGGCCTCGAGGACGTTGCGCTCGGGCATGGCCGGCGTCTGGGCGCGCTGGACCGTGCGCGTGAACAAGCCTTTCAACAGGTTGTACGGGGCGCGCAGGATCGACAACACGTTGCCGAGAATCTTGCCGACGCCGGGCAGTTCCAGCATGTCGAGAACTTTGACCAGGGCCTCGTCAAAGCGATGGAACTTTTCGGAAGCAAGAAACTCGCGCCGATAGCGGTTGTCGAACTCGATTTGGCCTTCCTGAACGAGGTTGCGCCAGGCTTCGAGTGCGGCCAGGTCGTCGCGGGCCACGCTCAAGAGTTCCGCTTGCGCATTGCGCAGAAACGCGAGCGCGTTGGTCACCGAGCGCTGGCGGGCGGCGGCGACCGGCGTGCCGAGCCGCTTGACCTGTTCCACCAGCGGCGTGCGATAGGGCGCGGCCATGCGCACCGGGTCGGCGAGTTGTTCCTGCGAAAGCTGTGGAATCGGCAGCACGCTCACGCTCGGCGCGAGCATCGGCGTCAAGACGGCATTGCGAAAATGGCTGACGATCGCCGGCGCGTCGGGTTCCTTCATCTTGACGAGGCAAACCACAACAGACTTGCCCGCTTGCACCAGCATCTTCAAGAACTGCGTCGGCACTTCGTCGTTGTAGCGCTCGTCGGAGGCGACATAGACGAGCACGTCGGCCAGACCGCTGATCTCCAATAGTCGAGGCACATAATGCGCCGCCGCCCACGTGGTCATGTCCGGGCAATCCCAGACGACGAAACTTTCGAGCAATTGACCGTCGGTCGACGGCGGTACGCGGCGCACTTGATACACGTCTTGATCGAGACTCGCGGGCATTTCCAAAGAGAGGCGCTGCAGCGGGCCGAGAAAGCCCACGTAGGCGGGCCAGGTGATTTGCCCGTTGGCTTTGGTGTAGGCGACGGGATGGCGCGTGAAGCCGGCCTGCGGATTGGACTCGGCCAGCACCGCGCCGCACAGCATGTTGGCGACCGTGCTTTTGCCCGCGCCCGCCCCGCCGACCACGGCGACGTGCAACGGCGTCGCCGGCTGCTTTTCGAGAAAGGGCCCGATCAAGTTGCGCAACAGGGCCGCGGCGAAGCGCAACGCACCCGCCTTATGCGCCTGATCCGCCTGCGACCGGGCATGCTGCTCCAGCCAGGCGAAATCGTCCGCCAGTTGCCCGACCAAGTTGCGCAGGCCGACAAGGTCCATGACGTCAAAATCCGAAATCCGAAACTCAAAATCCGAAACAAGCTCGAAAGCCCAAATCCGAAGAAACTCCGAATTCGGAACATCTGAAGTTCAAGATCAACTTACCTCTCTGCCGCATCTAATGGAAGTTCGTTCCGTGTTTGATTGGGATTTCGTCATTGTTTCGGATTTCGTGATTCGGATTTCGAATTTGTTTTCATGTGCGGTCCAATTGAAACGGCGTGATATCCAGACTGAGTGGCTGATCCAAGAGTATTTCCTTCATAACCAGAGCGGTGCCGGGCGAGAGCTGGATGCCCGAGCGGAAGTGGCCGGCGGCGACAAAAAGGTTTTGCCAACCGGGGACACGGCCGAGGAAGGGAAGTCCGTCCGGGCTGCCGGGCCGCAAGCCGGACCAGCATTTCTCCACGGCGGCATTGGTCAACGCGGGCACGATCTGGCACGCCAGGTCGATGAGATCGCGAATCGCCGACGCCGTCGTCCTCTTGTCGAAGCCGGCATGCTCTTCAGTCGAGCCCACGAGGACTCGGCCATCCTCGCGCGGCACCAGATAGCGCGGTCCCGAAAGGAGCACTCGGCAAAAAAGCGGCTTGTCCGTGCGGAGCAAGACGATTTGGCCGCGGACCGGCTCAACGCCTATGTGACAGTCGAGTGAACGCAGCAAGGCATCCGTCCAAGCGCCGCCGGCCAAGAGAAAGCGGTCGCCGTCAATCCTGCCTTGAAAGGTATTCAAGCCGCGGATGCGGCCGCCTTCGACGACGAAATCGTGCATGGGGCATTGCGACAGGAGGCGAACTTTGCACGCCGCACAAGCAGCGATGAGTGCCCGCAGATGCCAAGGGTTGCGAAGCTGTGCCATATCAGGCAGATGCATCGCCGCGCCCAAGCGCGGGGACAGCTCAGGCTCCAGCCTGCGTAATTCCGATTCGGACAGCCTTTCGGCCCGAATGCCGTCGCTGCGCCATTCCGCTTCCGCGCTGTTGACCCCTGCTGCTAGGAGCTCCAGGCCACCCGAGCGCCGATAGCCGTTGTCGATGCCGACCCATTCACGCAGTTCTTCGGAAAGTTTGGGAAAGAGGGAGACGCTCAACCCGCGCAGCCGGTGAAATGGAGACTTGGCGGCGGCGAAATTGCCCGGGGGGATGATGCCCGCGCCGGCCCACGACGCTTCTTGTCCAAGTTCGCCCTTGTCCAGAAGCGTAACCGCCGCGCCTTCCTTGGCGAGAAAGTACGCCGTGGAAAGGCCGATGACGCCGCCGCCCACAATGACGATTTCGCAGCCGCTTGGTTTCATCCAGCTGTTATATGCACGTGCGTGCTAGCGATTGAACTTCGGGTCCTCCTCGCGATACAGGATCGTCCACGGATCGCTGGTTTCCTGTTGCCAGGCGCGAAGGCGGCGACGCAAATCGGCGAGCACGTCGGCCAGCGCGGGCATCTGCGCAATATTGGTCAATTCGTCCGGATCTCTCGAAAGGTCGAAAAGTTCTTCTTTGGGCCGGTGGAGAAACACCTTGACGCACTTGCCGCCCATCGAATCGTCGTTGCGCTTGCGAATGCTTTGCCAGCTCGGCGACGCCCACAAGTCGGACGGCAACGGCGCCTCGCGTTCGGACGCCAAGTTCAGGATCAGTTTGAACGTCTTCGTCGATCCGTCGCTGCCGCGTCGAGCAACAATGATGGAACGCATGGGATAATACATGGTGATTTCATGGAACTGGTGCGAGCCGAAGACGGTGTCAAAGCCTTTTGGGTTGTCGTCGTCAAAAATCGGTACGAGCGAGCGGCCCGGTAGTTTGTACTTAGGCCCTTTCGCCTTCGACCAATCGAGAATCGTCGGGACAATGTCGACCCAACTCACCAGCGCGTTGTTGGTTCGTCCGGATGGAAGACCGGGCCCGGCGATGATCAACGGCAAATGGACGCCGGCTTCGTACAGAGTCGTCTTGGCGCCGGGAAAAGGAATGCCGTTGTCGCTCAAGAAGAGGATCAGTGTGTTTTCCAGTTGGCCCGTTTCTCGCAATGCTTCAAGCACCGCGCCCACGCCACGGTCCAACCGGCTCACCGA
>JAKEHV010000221.1 GCA_022614915.1 Gemmataceae bacterium
CCGGCTTCCGACAGGAGTCGGCTGGTCTCCCGGTAAGACAGCGGAATAGCGTCTCTATCAAACGGAATGCGCTTCATCACCAGTCGCGTGCCCGGATTCCACGGATTGTTTTCCCAAAGTGCAAAGAGTCCGCCCGGCCGCAACCAAGTAATCATCTGTGAGACTATGGTCGGCCGCACGGCTGGATCAATGTGATGGAAAACGCCGTTGCAGTAGACCAAGTCCGCTCGAATGCCAGTGGGCACAAAATCCACGTGGGCAAAGTCAACCGCCGGGCCAGCGTACACTTTGGCGGCTGCTTCGAGTGCTCGATGCGAGGCGTCGATGCCGAGGATCAATGCTTGCGGAAAGCTCTGCTGCAAGTAGGGAACAGTGTGGCCAAGGCCACAGCCAAAATCGATAATCCTTGTCAGGCCGCCGGCATCACGACAACGTCTGCGCGTGAACTCAACCCTTTTCCGCGCAAAGAAGTCGCGGTTTTCACCGGCCAGTGACAGCCCGCACTGACAAGCCGCCTCGTATTCCTCGACGTATTGATCGAAAACCGTCGAAGAAGCCGTTTCCATGAGTGCCATGGCAGTCATACCCTTAGCGCCGCCGCATCCGAAGAATGCTGATGAAAAAGCTGGCCAACATCGTTTGGAAGCCGAGCGCTGTCAGCGTCACTCCGGGAATCACCCAGCGCATCGTGCGGGCGTAGTCCAAGTGTCCAAAATCCGCCAACCGCCATTGATTGATTGATGCAATCAATAGGGCGACACCCCCCAACATCGCTCCGGCGCCCAAGAGAAGGCACCTCTCTAATGTGGCGACACCAAAGAACTTTGTTAACCGACGATCTTCCGGCAATATGCCTTCGCCGATAGCAAACGTTTTGGCAAACACACCAAACAGGGCCGACTGGTATCCCAATAGGATGGCGAGACTTGCAAACAGCAAGGTGTGGGCGTCGAAGGTCATGCCCCAAAGGGTCAATCCCGGCAGCGCGATGCCATATCCGATCAATCCCAAGAGCACAAGAAAGATGCCGGGGTAAAGAAACAACCAACGCGGGCTGCTCATGAGAAAGAACCGTAGCGTCCGCCAGCCGTCGCGAAACGTCTTGAGATGAGGGGGGTGCGACTTGCGTCCATCGGGGTGCAGCGTGATCGGCACTTCGGCGATGTTGGCGCCCGTCAGGCCGGCCTTGATGATCATCTCGGTCGCAAACTCCATGCCCGTGCAGCGCTGGTTCAGACCTTCATAGAACTGCTTCGTGAAACCGCGCAGCCCGCAATACACATCATTGACAGGCGACCAGAACATGCGGCGAACCATCCACGAAAAAAGCGGATTGCCAAGCCAGCGATGCAAGAACGGCATGGCGCCCGGCATGACTTTGCCACCCCCTGTCGGCAAGCGGCAGCCTTGCACCAGGTCAAACCCCTCACGGAGGCATTGGACAAACTTGGGGACTTCAAGGAAATCGTAACTATCGTCGGCATCGCCCATGATGATGTACTTGCCGCGGGCCGCAGCGATGCCGCCCATCAGGGCGCTGCCATAGCCCTTTTCAGTCACGGAGACGACGCGAGCCCCTAGTCGGGCGGCAAGCGCCGGCGATGCATCGGTGCTGCCGTTGTCCGCGACAATAATTTCGCCCGCGATGTTATTTTCCTCCAAGGCCTGGCGTGCTTTGCGAATGCAAACCTCGAGCGTGTCAGCCTCGTTTAGGCATGGCATCACAATGGATACTTCGATGGCTGGAGTACGTGCCACGTCGGTGTTCTCATCCGTGGGCGTTGGTTCAAGGAATGGTGGCGTTGCCAGTAGCGACGAGGACGACATCACGCGATCCTTTCTGGAAGCGAAACAGGCTGCGGAACTTTGACGAAACGGTGTGCCAAGGCGGCAACCGCCAGGCCCGCGAAGGCAAACAAGTACGGCAGATGAGGGGTTCGGCTTCGGTAAAACGCTTCCAGTCCTACAATCGCAACCGTCAAGTAGAAATAGACCAGAAGCATTAGTAGACACAGCGAGAACGACCGGAATTGGCGATTTCGCAACGCCATCACAACGCCCACCAATACGCAGAGCCAAGTGATTAGGTTGTGCGCCATTTGCCAAATCATGGCCCCGATAAGGAACGGAGCGTTTTCACCGAGACGGCGGAAGGCGTCGGGATCGCCGCGAAGAAGCGGTCCCGTGCCGGGGGCGGACCAGGTTTGCCCGGTCATGTCGGCAAACGCACGCACGTTGTGCGAGAACGTAGCTTTGGCGGACCCAAGCAATGAGGAGATCACTAAGGACCTGGGATATTTCGCAAGTATCTCGGGCACCGCCGCGCGAAGTTCCTGATCCATCTGTGCGATTGGCTTTTCCGTCAGCCAATGGTTGTTGGTAATATTTGGTGGTGAAAGATTGAATTCCGTGCTGATTCGCTCTTGGGCTTCTTCCAGACTCAGTCCGTGTTCTACTTGGTAGGCGCCGGCGCCGGTGAAGTATGCGAGCATGATCGCATCGGCGTGCGTGAGACGGTTTACCGAGAACACGGCGTTGTTGCGCGCCATCCACGCTGCTACAGGCGTCAAGGTCACGCCCAGGAGCAGGCCGGCCAAGGCGGTGTGGTAGATTACACGTCGTCGGTAGCAGCCAAGCATCAAGGACAAAACAGCGAAAATAAACGGAACGTAGAGTCCGGCCGGCCGAGCTAGGATAGCCAGCGCCAGCAGAATGCCGCCGCTTGCAATCGAACCAAAACCGCAGTTCTTTGCGCCTAATAGCGTGGGCAAGATGAAGTAGGTTGCCCCCAGCACCAGCGCAAGAAACAAGGGCTCCGACATAGCCTCGAAGTTGGAAATCGACAGCATCAAATCAGTCGCCAAGAAAAGACTGGCGAAAAATGCCGCACGGCTTCCGAAAAAGGGGTTGATCAGCTGAAATACCAGCCAACAGGAAAGAACCTGAAGCGCCGCTTGCGCGAAATACAAAGCGCCGACGCCGCCAATTACATCGAGGCCGCCTGCAAACAGCGGGTAGACTGGAGTGCGGAGGTAGTCGGCAACATAGGGAGGACCGCCGCAACGCGAATAATGTCCTTCGAGAAGGAGATTGCGCCCAAGCAGCACATAGTGCTGTGCATCCGAAACCTCGCATTGGCGGTAGTCGGTTAGATAGGCGGGACGATTAACGAGAATCACGAAGCCCACGCTCAGATTTATCAATGCGCATAACAGCATCGGTAACCACGGCCCCCAAAAAGGGGTATCGCTCGATGGTTGCTGATCCGATTCACCGTGAACTTCAACTGACATCGGCTCTCGCTCTTGACTGTTCGGGTAATTGCGACAAGACTCAAGCGGCCTGTACTTGCAAAAGCGGCTTTCGTCCGCGGAAATAGACAGCGGAAGCGACGCGATGGCTCTTGCGACTGCGGATCATGAAGTAATCGAGGTACTTCAGCGGCGCGGTCAGCCAAGCCATCAAGCAAAGAAACAGGTTCGATAGCAGTCGATTGCTGCAGCTGCTGTCGGCCCACTCGCGTGCGATCCATACAAGTCCACAGCTAGGCCCAATGTGCACGCCCGCCGCCAGCTCCTCGAAATCTTTCGCCAGCAGCCGCAGCCCATCGAGGGTGAAGCGCCAGTAATCCGTCGGATCGGCGTGATAGCCTTGGATGAACGGCACATCGATGTGCACTATCCCACCCGGTTTGGTGATGCGGTAGAGCTCCCGGACAGCACGAAAGGGATCGGCCACGTGCTCCAGTGTCCCCGTGCAGAAAACGCAGTCAAAGGCGTCATTCTCGATGGGCATGTTGTGAATGTCGCCGACGATGTCAATTTCCGCGCCGGGGACGGCGTCAAAGGTCACGATGCCCGGAACAATTCGCCGCCCGCCGGCGCCCACGTCCAGAATCTTGGCATCTGCGGGCAGCATTGCTAGTGTTCGCGGGATCTGCTTGATCGGCACCACCGTTGGCTTGGGTAAGAAACGCAAGATTCCCGGCAGACCCCAACCCATTTCCCAGCTCCAATTCAACAAAGCCAGCAATCCAACCGCAACAGGCGCACTCCGTCCCCGTGAGTAGCAGGTCCTAATCCTAAGTCACGAAGGGATGACCTTGTTCGAGGCATGCAGTCAGGGATGCGACGTCAATCACGCATCATCCCAAGGGGAGAGGAGGGTAAAAGCAAACGAAATGCCAATCGGGAAAACGGCAGGAACGGGGTATGAACCAGGCTTAAGACATACTGTCCATTGGACTTACAAGATTCATTTCGTCCCACATTCAATTCTTGAAAGGCTTGCAAAAAGTGTCCATTTTGGTTGACACTTAGTTGACATCCTCCGCAGGAGCGTGCGACGCCGCCCTGCAATCTTTCGTTAAGTCCTTTCTTTGCAGTGGGTTGCAATGCAAAGCATCCGAGCCACCTTAATTTGGTGAGTCCGTGATTACTACCGATAGTTAATGACTGCAGCCAGTTATGGAGATGTATTCTCAATAAGTCTGGGCAAGTGGGACTCAATGTGTGTGCGTGTGTGTAAAACACAGGCGCAAGGCAATCCATCCATTAAAGTGGCCTTTCTTGTCTACAAGTGTCCCTTTCCCTGGCCTACAAGCATATCGTCATAGAGCGCACGCATCTTGCTCATTCGGATTTCGAAGCTGTGGCGCCTTTCAATTCGCATTCGTGCATTTTGCCGCAAACTTCGCTTCAGGCTATCGTCCAAAAGCAACCGCCGCAGCCCGTCTGCCAGCCCTTCCACCGAGCCTGGCTCGACCAACAGGCCCGTTTCTTCGTGGCTTACGAGGCGCGGCACGCCATTGACGCGGGTGGCGACCACAGGCACTTCCAGGGCCATCGCCTCTAAAAGCACGTTGGGCAAGCCTTCGCGCAGACTGCTGAGCGCGAACACGTCCATAGCTTCGTAAAGCTCGCGTACGTCGGCTCGGTAGCCGAGCAGGCGGATTCGGTCCGCAAGGCCGAGCGACTGGCTGAGCTCTTGTAACCGCGTTTTTTCCTCGCCTTCGCCGATGATATGCACTTCCAGGTCGAGGCCTTCGCGCAGCAACTGATTTGCCGCCCGGATGAGGTGGTCAAAACCCTTTTCCGCGGACAGGCGGCCCACCGCGCCAATGACATAGCGCTCAGGCGAAATGCCGTTACCGGCTTTCGCCTGAGCGACAGTGCGCCGCCGGGCGAACTCGGCAGTGTCAATGGCGTTCTCGATCAGGACGCAGCGCTCCGCTGGCACGCCCGCGGCCACGGCGGCCTCGTACAGGTCTTGCGAAACGCAGATGACCTTTTCATAGCGCGGCAGACAGAAGCGATCGATGGAGTAATACAGCGGCGTGCGCTTGGTGTGCTTGACCCAACCGTGCACCGTTGTGATCAGACGCATCGGCCAAAAGCGGCGCACGAGCAGGCCCAGGGCGTTGCTCTTATAGTCGTGCCCGTGCCAGATGGCGACGCGCTCGCGGCGACAGATATCGAGGCAGCGTGTCACGACTTTCCAATCCCAGGGGCCGCGATCCGGAACGGACAAAAGCGGCGCGTTCCAGGCAGCAGCCTTGCGCTCGAGCTCCTCGAAACCCGGGTCGCCGGGCGGGTGCATGTAGGCGCACAGGGTGCGATAGCCGGCCGGGAGCAGGTAGCGGGGAGAATTCAATATGGTCTTGTCGGGGCCGCCCCCGGTTCCGGTCACGACGCGCGTGTGCAAGATTACGGGCATGCCGGAAGGCGCATGACGGGCCGCAGCCTTTGGGCGACTAAGCACTTGCATGAAGAATTGGCTCCCGGGCGATGGCCCATTGTTCAAAGAGCGTTGCTTTCTCGTCCCAGCTCTCACGGGACAGGCGAGCGCGCGCTTGGGACTGAGAATCGGGGAGTCCGGTTTCGAGTCTTTGGCAAACTGCCGCGGCAAACTCGGCGGGAGAATCGGTCACGTCTGCGCAATCGCCCCACGCGCTCGTCGCGGGCAGGTTACGCACGACGGTCGGCCGGCCCGTGGCGAGATACTCCTTCAGCTTGAGCGGCTGGATGGCGCGGGTCACAGGCAAGTCGGCGTAAGGCATGATCAGCACTGCCGCCTCCCGCCCAAGCGTCGGAAGCTGCTCGTAAGGCAGCGGCGCAAGTCGCGCCACGCGCGGCAATGCCAGTAGCTGCGGGCCAGGATCGGCTTCGGGTCCGGCAAGGACGATGGTGCCGCGCGTCAGCCGTTCCGCCAAACATTGGACAAATGCCAAATCCATACGCCGATCGATAACGCCCCAAAAGACAATCAGCGGCCGCTCGAGGTTTTCGAGTTGGTGAATGGTGCTCCGCGGATTGACGCTTCTCCAAAAGCCAAGGTCGACGCCGTGGGTGAGCAAATCAGCGGATCGTCCCCTGCGCGCAATCCTATCTTGAAGCGTCTCACTGACCGCGATCAAGCGGTGGGCGCGACGAATGACGACTTCTTCCATCCGTTGCAGGACCTCTTGATCCAATCCGGGCCATTGCCCGAAGTCATCCACGCAATAGTAGACCCAGTGTTTCACTGGCAGTCGGTCCATCAGGTCGGCAACGATCGGCAGTGTCGTGACCGCCACCGGCGCTGTCGGCAGGGAACGCAAGAGTGGATTGAGTTGCCGAGTCAACAACTCGCGGTTCAGCTTTCGTTCCCAAGGAGACGTGAAGCGCGGCCACATGCGGGGATTCAACACGCGCGGTGTGTCGGCGTCAGCCGGCCGGCGTCCATGCGCTCCTTCGGCCGGTTGCGGTTGAACAACAGGACGGCGGACCCAGTGTCGGAGCTTTTCGATGCCGCGCTGGATTGTAGCAACGTCCAAGCGCGGGGCGCGCATGCCGATGGTGTTGACCCAATAAACCTGATAACGATCCAGCAGCCGCCGCACCAGGTGCTGGCAGCTCGACGGGTGCCGGCCCCAATCGTCCGCGAAGACCAATAGACTTGGGCGGTCGGGCTCAACCACGAAGCATCTCCTCGTAGAGATTCACATAGCCGGCGTGCATTTGCCGTTCGCTGAAGAGCTGGGCTGCGCGGGCGTGGCCGCGCTCGGCGAGTTGCCGGCATTGCTCTGGATCGCCGGCCAACTGCAGCACCTTTTCCGAGAGTGCTGTATCATCTCCCGCAGCGGCGAGCAGTCCCGTTATGCCGTCTTCGACGACCTCGGCGACGCCGCCGACTCGTGTCGACACGATGGGCAGATGCGCGGCCAGCGCTTCGATGAGTGTGACGGGGATGCCCTCGCTTATGCTGGTGAGCAGGAAAAGATTGGCTGCCGCCAAGAGCCGTGGAATATCATTCCGAAGACCGAGAAATCGAACGCGCTCGTAGACGCCGCGCTCCCGGGCGATTTGCCTGATCTTCACCTCTTCGGGCCCTTCGCCAACCAAGACGAGGTACGCATCCGGGCGGCGGACAAGCACACGCTCCAAGGTGCGGATGGCGGTGGCGTGGTCTTTCAAGTAATCCAGGCGGGCCACCTGGATGATCACCAGGTCGTTCGCGGCAGCGTTGATTTCGCGGCGCACATCCAGGCGCTCGGACCGGTGATTGCTGAACGGTTCGAGATCGACTCCGTTATAGACGACGCCGACGCGCTGGGCCGGGATGCCTTCGTTGTCGATAAGTGCTTGCCGGACCGCTTCACCGACGCCAATGACGCGGTCGCGCTTACGCAAGAGCAGCCGATTGGCGACGATGCGCTTGCGGCGCGGGTAGTCGGGCTGATGCCGGCCATGCTCGGTGAAGAGGACGGCTGGCTGATGGCAAAGCATGCGGGCGGTGACGCCGTAGAAAAAGGGCGTGTATTGGTGGGCGTGCACAACGCTGACGCGCTGCCGCCGCAGGAAACCCGCCAGGCGCATGGAGCAGGCGACGTCCACTCCCGAGCGTCTTTCAAGCACCTCCACCACGAATCCCTCGTCGCGCAACTGTTCGCCGAGCGTGCCCAGTTCGTCCAGGCAAACGAATACGAAGCGGTAGTGGTTGCTGAGGCGGCGCGCGATCTGGGCCGCGAGCACTTCGGCCCCGCCGACCCTTAGACCATGGAGCAATTGGCAAATGGTTCGCATGAAAGTAGTCTCCACGCTCCGCGTGGAGAACGCCCGCCACCCCACGCGGAGCGTGGGGTCTACACAACTAAATCTTTGTAGCCGGCGCCACGTAGGAGGAACCGCGCGAGACGGCCACGCCGTCGATAAACTCACGTTGCCCGGTTTCGAAGATCAACAGTGCCATGAGCAGAAAAGTATGATTTGCTTCCTTGTTCAGATGGCGGCGGACCACGTTTTGAACTGCGTTTGGATTGAAGATGCCGCGTTCCAGGCAGCGCGGGTCGAGCAATGTTTTCTCGACCAATGGCCGCAGCTCGCGCCGAAGCCAGAGTCCGAGCCGCTCGTAGGGCTGGTATCCCGGCACGCCCAGCTTGGCAAAGACTTTAAGCTTCAGCTCAGCGAAGCGCTTGGCGAAGCGCCCGGCGCCGAGACGAGCGCCGTTGTTGGCGTTGACCACATTGAGAAAGGCCGGCATGCGCCGGCGCAAGATGTGCGCTTGGATGTTTTCGGCAAGCTTCATCGACGGCGGCGCTGCGAGCAAGAGGTCCACCAGGTCGTTGTCCAGGTACGGCAAGCGGGTTTCCACCTGCGAGCCGAATTTCATCATCGACAGGGCCGTCTCGCGCCGCAGCCGTTCTGAAACGAACAAATGCCAGACACGCTGCACTGGCGGCCCGACTCCTTGCGAAGCGCGCAGGCTGTCACGCAGCGACTGGGCGGCCAGGTCGTCGATGTGCTTATGGAATTCCGGAGCAAATAGCGGCTCAGCCAAGTCGTCGAGCATGTGGGCACGCAACCGTCGCGCCAGCCACGCTTCGATGGCCGCATCGTCGCGCGACTGCAACGCGGCATCGTCGAGCGAAAAGGCGTAAGCCTTGTCCATGTGCATGAGTTCGCCGGCGTGGCCGCGCAAGAGCACTTCGATGCCCAAATCGCGATAAATGGGCAGGGTCGGCATGACGATACATTGCGAGAGATATTGGCCGTCGGTCAAGTGCACCATGCGCGTCAGGTGTTCTTCGAAGCATTCCAGAAACGAAGTACTCAGGACGTAACGGAGATGCGGACGGCCCGCTAGGCGTGCCAACGCGGCAGCGCATTTGTGGTCGAGACTGCCTTGGACGCCCAGGGTGACAGTGGACAGCGGCTTTTCCCGATTTACCAGGGCGAGTATGGTGCGGGCGTCGAGGCCCCCCGAAAGGGAAAGCCCAAGACGTGATGTCCCCTGGGTGCGCCGGTCGACGGCCCGGCAAAAAGCATCGTCGATTTGTTCCAGGATGTCGGTCTCGGCGGCGTCCGCGCATTGCGGCCCAGGCTCGTAGCGCCAATAACGTTCCAGCGACATGCGGCCTTCGCGCGCGTCATAGGTCAACGAACTGGCGGCAGGCAGAAGCCGGACGCCGTCGAGCAACGTGTCCTCGCCGAGCATTTGTCCGTAGACGAAAAACTGGCTCAGGCCGCGCAGATGGGGTCGGCGCGAGACATCGGCATCGACGAGCAACGCCTTGATTTCGGAGGCAAACAGCAAGCGGCCGGACAACGCGCTATAGTAGAGCGGCTTCATGCCAAAGCGATCGTTGATCAACATGAGCCGCCGACTTTGCACGTCCCAGATCGCAGCGGCGAACATGCCGTGCAGCCGGCGGAAAAACGCCGTTCCTTCTTGCTCGTAGCCATGCAGCAACAGTTCGGCATGGCTGTCGGTGCGGAACGCGTGACCGGCCGTTTTCAGAACCCGCCGCTCTTCTTCACAGTTGTAGACTTCGCCTTCCATGACCGCGAGCAACGAGCCGGTTTCGTTCGCGGCGGGTTGGACACCCCTGTTGACGTAGCCGAGCGACATTCGGGCCAGCGCATAATCATGAAAACGGCCGACGTGCCGATGCTCGACGTACCATTCGTTGTGCTTCATCCGCCGCACCATGGTGTCGACCATGGTCGGCAGATTGGGCAGGGATGTCGTGCTAGCAACTCCGCAGATTCCAGGCATAGATGTAGATCTTTCGAGAAAAGGTAACGGAGAAGCGCCTCAGGCCGAACCCATCGCACCGAGGAATAAATCCAGATCAACGGCGAAAAACAACCAGATCCAACCGGTAACAAAAAGGACGCACAATCCGCAGGCGAGCCAGAACGACGCGCTGCCGCGCCGTTGCCAGATATCGTCGCGATGCACGAGAGCGGCGGCCGCAAACAAAAAGACAATCGGCATGAGCGGCAAATGGTAGCGGGAATGGCCAAAAACC
>JAKEHV010000033.1 GCA_022614915.1 Gemmataceae bacterium
AGACTATCGTCGACGGCATTGACGCGCTCTCTGCCTTCGACGCGCACATAGAGTTTTTCTTTGTCCTTCTCCTTCACGCCGATCTGCAAGACAATATCGCGCGGCTTTTTCTCTTTCTTGTCCTTGTCGCCGGCTTCTTCCTCGACGGTGAGTTTGACGGTCGCCTTCGGCTTTTCCAGGCCGACGGTTTTGGGGTCCGCCTTATCCAAAACATCCGCGTCGCGGGCCTGCAATCCGGAGAGCTTCTCCAAGAGGTCGCTGATGGGGGCATTCTCCGCTTCGATGGTGAGCGGCTTTTCGAATTTCCACTTGTCCTTTTCCTTGGCGAACACGAGCGTCTGGTCGCCGTGCTGGATTTCGAGTCGCTTGACGTCGTCCGTCTTGAAGCGGGCCACTTTGGGGTCGCGCAGCGCCGCCAAGGAAGGGGCGATGTCCTTGAGCTTGTCGCTTTTGATCTCAAAGATCTGGTCGTTGTCCTTGAGCTTGGCGTAGCGAAACTCTTCCTTGATGAATTGCGGCTGCGGCTTTTGCGGAAACGGCATGCCGGGAGGCGGCTGCTTGAGGACAAAGCGCTCCTTGCTCTCGGAAACCGCGCCGATGAGGAGCTCGATGGTCGCGCCGCTGGGCCGGGTCACGGTCAAAATGTACTCGGGTTTGGCCAGGCCGAAGTCTTCGAGCTGTTTCTTAAGAGTCCCTTGCTCGCGCGTCGGGCTCGTGTTGACGAATTTCTCCGCCCACAGATCGGGGATGCCCAAGAGGATGTTTTTGATCGCGTCCGGGTTGGGGCGATCGCGGACTGGGGCTTCGATTTCCCACTCGCTCCCTTTCTTCACCAGCGCAAACTCGCTCGTTTCGCCTTTGACGGCGACGGCTTGGGCAGCTAACTGCTCCGACTTGTCGTCGCCCGGCTTGGCCGGCTTTTCCGTCGGGAACAAGCGCCGCTGCTGGAAGTAATCCTGCGTGCGATTGAGCGCCGCCGCCAGACCGGGACCGAGGCGGACGATTTCCTTTTCGTCGTCGAGCACAAGATAGGTGGGCCGCGCGAAGCGATTGTCCGCGCTCGGTTCCTCGCCCAAGAGCAACTTGTGCTCTTGCCCGTCCAGTCGGACCGTGATTTTCAAAGCTGCGTCGTCGAGGCCGTAGCCGGCGAGCTGCTTCTTGTCCGCAAGGGCAACCGGGGTGAAGCGCGAACGCAAGCTGGTGAGGGTGTCGATGAACTGATCGATGGCGACCGAGCGGACCGGCCACTTGCCGGGCAGCGACCACTCGTTGCCGGTGCGCTCGAGGACAAGGCGCGTGTCCTTGCCTTGGGCGACTTCGATGCGCGTGAGCCCTGCGGGCGTGAGATTCTTTTCGAGGAACGTGAGCGTCTTCGACTTGGGATTCCCAGGTTGCAGTTGCTGATAGACGAAATAGGAAGCTCCGCCCGCGCCCGCGAGGAGGAGCAACAGGAGAGTGGTTCTGAGATTCATAAGCGACCCTTGTTCAGTTGTTTTTTCAACTCGTCTGTTGGAGCGAGCGCGAAGCCGCAAGCGGCGTGGCGCGGGATGCTGCCTAGCGCATGCGGCGGATCAGCCACATCAGCGTGCCCAAGTACACGAATACCAGGGGCACGCCGAACCAGGCGCCCCAAGTCCAAATGGTTTCTGCTCGCTTGTCCAGCTCCACGCGCGGGAAGGACCAGGTGGCGCGGTCGCGCGCGAGCAAATCGTCGCGGCCCATGAGCCAGTTGGCGGTGTCCAGGAGCAGCTTCTCTTTCATCGGCGTCAGGTTTTCGCCCATGAACATGCCGCCGTGGCCCAAGACGACAAAGCGCGTCGTGGTCGGCTTGGCTTTGCCGTCGAACCACGATTCGGGCAGCTTGGTTTCGACCGCGACGCCGATGGGGAACGGCCCTTCGCGTTTTTCCAAAATGGTGCCGCGATTGGGGTCCTTGCCGTGTTCCAGGCGCGGCACGCGCTCTTCGGTCGGGAACGGCTGATCGTCGTTCCAGGATTCCGCCGACGTCAGGAGGATGACCGCGGATTCATTGACCTTCCGCAGCTTGGCCGCGGCGAACGAAGCAGCCAGCAGTGGGCCCATGCCGGCGGGGCTGTCGGCGAGCGCCAAGGCGGCGGCCGCGGACTCGCGCGCCACGGTCATGGCATAGATAGGCCGGGGCGCACGGACCTTGAGGTCGCTGGGATAGCTCTTGCTGAAGCTGCGGCCGGAAAGCCGTAAGCTGGCGCGGATGGGGTGCAGATCGAGCGCGAACTTGGAGGCGCGGGCGGCGTAGGGCTCGACTTCGAGCGGCGGCACGTCGGGCGCGCGGGCGAGCTTGACCTTTTGCTGAAAGTTTTCGAGCGTCTCGGATTCGGAGTTGAACAGGATCGCTTGCGCGGGCATCTCGATGCCCAAAGAACTCAAGAGCTGGTCGATGTCGTCCGAGACCGGCCTAGCGCCCAAGCGGCGCCCGCTTAACGGCGGCCCCATGCAGAACAGGACAGGATTGCCGGCCTTCATGTAATCCTTAATGGCGTCGATGTGCGCCGTATCGAGTTTGTACCACTCGTAAGGCCAGACCCAATCCAAGGCCACGTCGTGTATGGTCTGGCGCGGCAACACCAAAAGATCCAAGTCCGCCAGCACGCGGTTGAATTTGGCGCGCAAATCCGTGATCCGCCGCACTTCGTCCAGGTTGTCTAAGACGAGCGACTGCTTGGTATCAAGCGCTTTTTGCTGTTGGTCCTGGATCCTCTTGAGGCTTTTGCCCAAGTCTTCGAGTGTGCGGCGCAGATCTTCCATATAATCTTCGCGAACCTCCTGGTCGATCTTCGGGTAAACGCCGAGGAATGCCCCCGAAGGCCGCGGGCCGGCGCGAGCAATGGCGTGCAGCCGGCCGTCCAAATCCTGCGCGACCAGGTATTTCTTGTTTAGCTCCGCCATGGACAGCTTGTCGAAGTCTTTCGTTTCCTCCTGGTATTTTTCTTGCTTCTCGGCGATCAGCTTCAAGTTGCGCTCATATATCTGCAACTGGATTTCCAAACGCTCGTGCTTGTGCTCGTCATGCGTGAGCACGGCCGGGTCCTCCATGGACTGCTTCAGTACGATGTCGCGGCATTCGTAACCACGCGCCTCGAGGGCTCTTTTGACGCCGGCCATGCCGATGGTCTCAGCGCCGTCCACGCCCATGAATTCGTGGATGACGCCAAAGCCGATGCGCGGCTTCTTTTCCTCGATGTTGAGGACTTTGTTGGCGAAGTTGTCGATGCCCTGGTCATGCAATACCAGATTGCCATTGCCCTTGTGGGCTTCTTGCGACTTCTTCTTATCGAGCTGGTAAATGTCCTGGAAGCTGAGGCGCTGGACGCGTTCTTTCTTGGTGTCAGCGTCTTGGGCGTAGAAAAAGATGCTGTTGTCCGGCGTTTTCTCGATCGCCTCCGCCAGCGCTGGATTTTCTTTCTTCAGGACTTTCAGGTTGTCTTCGAATTTATCGTCCTGAATATCCAAAAGCTGCACGCGGAAGCGCGGCCCAAAATCCTGAAACAATTCGGCCAAGTCTTTCACCTTCTCGACGATCTTGCGCTCGGCGGCGGCGTCGTAGTTGTCCTGGCGATTGTCGGCGGTGTAGCCAAATGCCGTGTGCCGCTGGAAGACGACAATGGTGGTGTCTTCACGCAATTGCGCCAGATCGGACTTGATCTTGTCGGGAAGCGTGAAGTCGGCGTCGCGCGTGCAATCGATGCGCTGGTAATGGAAGAACGAGAAATAATTTAGACCGGCCAAGAGCGCGAGCGCGAGCACGATCTGTAAGGTGACACTGACGCCGACGGCCCCGCGCCGCGAAAACGTCATGCCGAAGGCGCCGCGCAATTCGCCCAACAGGCCCAGCGCGAGCATGCCCGCGCCGATAAGCGCGACCAGCCGGCCTTGCTCAATGCCGATCCCCTGCCAAAGCGCAAGTCCGACCAGCCCGCCGAACAGCCCGGTCAGGCCGATAAAGCGCAAGAGAAAGTGGAAAAACGAGAAACTGTTGTTTAGCGCCATCGCCGGCTCTCCAAACTACGGACCGCGAGGAATAGACAAAACAGAGTGACCGACACGTACAAAACCACGTTACGGGTATCGATCAGGCCGCGGCTGAAGTTGCGCTCGAAGTGCAGCGGCACCGTGAAGAAGTAAAGCGCCTGGTAAGCCAGGCCGCTAGTATCCATGTCGGCCGGCCGCCATAACCCCGCCAGGATGAAGAGCAAACCGATGAATAGCGTGACCAGTGCGGCCACCATTTGCGTCTTCACCAAGCTGCTGACAAGCATGCCCACCGAAAGAAACATTGCCCCAGCCAGCGCCAAGCCGAAGTACGTGGTCACCACCGGCCAAGGATCGATGCCCGATTGCCATGTCCACCATTGCCAATCGAGCAGCACGGGGAGATAAAGCAGCGTCGGCAGCCAGAGCAGCACGTAGAAACCGTAACATGCCAGGAATTTGCTCATGACGATCTGCCCGTCGCGCAACGGAGCGGAGAGCAGGATTTCCAGCGTGCCGGTGCTGCGTTCCTCGGCGAACAACCGCATCGTCAAAAGCGGCGGAATGAACAAGTACACGAGCCAAAAGGCAATGTCGTTGACCATGAGCTGCATGGGATAGGAGAGTCCCTTCGGCCCGCGCGCAGTCAACAGGCCCACGCTCAGGCTGAAAAGATGCCCGGTCACGGCCAAGAAGACCGCGAACACGACATAGCCGATGGGCGACAGGAAATACGCGCTGAATTCGCGGCGCAAGAGGCTCATCGTGGCACGCATGTTACACCTCTCCCGTGATTTGCACGAACAAGTCTTCCAAGGTGGCGCGCTCGGAGCGCAGCTCGCGAATCCGCCAGCCTTTTTGCGCGGCCAGGGCGCATACTTTTGGGGCCAAGTCAACCATGTCCGGAGAAGACAAGCGCACCAGCGCGCCGTCGGGCAGCGCCTGCGGCACGACTTCGGTCAGGCCCGGCAAGTTGAGAAAGGCGTCGGACTCGACCGCGTGGTCGAAGACGGCAACGAGGCGAGCCCTTTCCCCGGCCTTGCGGGCCAGGTCCGCGAGTGAGCTGGAAACCGCGACCTTGCCGCGATTGATGATGATGACGCTGTCGCAGGTCATTTCCACTTCCGAAAGGATGTGCGTGGACAAGAGGATCGTATGCTCCTGGCCCAATTCGCGGATGAGGCCGCGCGTGGAGCGGATTTGCGCGGGATCGAGGCCCGCGGTCGGCTCGTCGAGGATGAGCACCGGCGGCGACGTCAACAGCGCATCCGCCAGCGCCACGCGCTGCCGATAGCCCCTCGACAGCGTGCCGATGATCTGCCGGCGCACGTCGGTGATCCAGCAGCGGTCGAGCACGTAGCCGATGCGTTTCTTGCGCTCGGCGCCATACAACCCTTTGATGCCCGCGCGATAGTGCAGGTATTCGCTGATGCGCATCTCCTGATACAAAGGCGAATTCTCGGCCATGTAGCCGATGCGGCGGCGCACTTCGACCGAATCCCAAAACACGTCCAGGCCGGCGATGGTGGCCTTGCCCGACGTGGCGGTGAGATAGCCGGTCAGGATGCGCATGGTGGTGCTTTTGCCGGCGCCGTTGGGCCCCAAGAAGCCGACGATCTTGCCGGCGGGCACGTCGAAGGAGACGAATTGGATGGCCGGGTAGTCACCGTAGTATTTGGTGAGATTAAGTACGTGGATCATTGGCAATGCCTTTCGAAGCGTGGGGCAGACATTCTTGTCTGCGTTTCCTGTGGGGCAGACATTCCTGTCTGCCGGGAGCGAAAGGCAGACAGGAATGTCTGCCCCACTAACTGTCTGCCGGGAGCGAAAGGCAGACAGGAATGTCTGCCCCACTAACGCAATAAATACTCTCCGGCTACGACACTTCGAGAACTACGGTCCGCTGCCGAGGACCAGCTCCATGTCGCCGCCACGGTGACCAATCCCGCTTTCACTGGATTCTGCTCGATATACTCGATACTGCGGCGCAATTCTTCTTCGTTGCGGACCACGTGGTCGTAGGATTCGTCCTGCCAAAAGGTTCCCCGTTTTTGCAATAGCTGATTGCACCGACGTGCCGTAAATCCTTTCAACGACTTCATGATCAACTCGCGCGGCGTCCGCTGTGGGGCAGACATTCCTGTCTGCCTTCCCCCCTGGCAGACAGGAAT
>JAKEHV010000222.1 GCA_022614915.1 Gemmataceae bacterium
CAGGAAGAAGGTGGCATGGATAGTTCCTTCACGGTGATCGTCGGCGCAGTGCAGCAATTATCATAACGGATCGATGTTACAACGTGCGTGCCAACGACAAATGCAACAGAGGTTTCTCTTTGTATGCGGGAATGATAACATTTTGGTCAATGGATTAACGCGGGGGATTGAAGGGAAAAAAAATGGCAACTCGAATTCTAAAGAAAGCACGTAACGCGGAAAAACGAAACGGCGAGAAAGGTGACTTCGTGCCCGGCAGTTTCGGTTGCCACGAGCTGCTCGACCGCGCTATGATCATGGCGGAGATGACGGAGAAATACGTTTCGGAACATCCTGCCTGTAGCCAAAACCTGGAGTGGCGCGCCCTCGCGGAAAAAGCCGTCGAGGCTTTGAATGAGCTCTATCAGCGCATCGGGGCGACACATCTGGACCGCTGACCCAAACGAAGAACTCACGTTCGATTCGTTATTTGACGCGGCGCCACGCTCGAGCTGTTTTGACGCATCCAGAGTTTTGGATATACATTCATGGACAGAAGAATCTTGAATCCGGCGCGAATTACTTTCGGCTTGCACTTATGCCCCGACTCGGCTTGGCACTTTCCGGCGGTGGCTTTCGAGCGACTCTCTATCATCTGGGCGTCGTTCGCTTCTTGCGCGATGCGGGCCTTCTCTCTCAGGTAACGCACATCGCTTCCGTTTCCGGCGGCAGCATTCTGGCCGCCCATCTGGTGCTCAACTGGAAGCGTTACACCGGCTCGCCGCAAGAGTTCGACGACGCCGCCGAAGAACTCTTGAAATTCAGTCGCTTCGACGTGCGCAATCACATCGTGCGTCGCGTTCCGATGTACTCTCTTTGTCGTCTGCTCCTGCGCCTGGGTCCGGCCCGCTGGCGGGAACGATTGACCATGAATCACATGCTGCGACGCTACTACGAAAAACACTTGTATGGGAAAAAGTGCGTTCACCAACTTCCGGAGCAGCCGGAACTGCACATCCTGGCGACCAATGTGAGCGAAGGCGCGTTGTGCTCGTTCACGCGCACGGGGCTAATCATTCATCATCGCCGGAGCGGCAGCACAGACCAAAGCGAGCGCTTGCCCGCACGCTTGGCACAAATTGCACTCGCAGTAGCCGCGTCGTCGGCGTTTCCCGGTTTCTTTCCGCCCGTTCCGATCCACGCCGACGACATCGGCCTGCAAGCAGGCGAATTCCCTTCTCAGACGTTCACCGACGGCGGCGTCTACGACAACCTGGGCGTCCGTGCATTCGAACAACTCAAGGACATCGACCCACCTCTGGAAGCGATCCTGGTCAGTGACGCGGGCGCACCGTTTCAGGTTTTGACCAACACGTACCTGGGCATCATCGGCAGGTCGGTTCGTGCCTCGGATATACTTTGGGATCGTGTTTGGGAGTTGGAGAAAGAGAATTTCGAGGCCAATTCCCGGTTTTTGTTCGTACCTATCATTGAAACCGTGCAGCTCGAAGAAGATCCGACAGCGCTGAACCCGGTCATCCAATCCGAACTGCCCGGTATTCGCACGGACCTGGATCGCTTTTCGGCGCTGGAGATTCGCTCTCTGGTTCGCCACGGCTACTGCGTCGCCCGCAAGCGCTGCCGTTCCAGGCCGGACGTCTTCGGGACGGACTTGCCCGCGGATCCACCCTGGAACCCGCCTCCCCCCTCACCTCTCCTCCAGGTGGGTGCGGGACACGGTCCGCCGAATGCTCCAGACTCGAGTTCCGATCAGATCAACGTCGACGCGCGCATGCTACGGCGCTCGGCCGGCCGCCGGGTTTGGGGCACACTGTTCGATTTTTGCGACTGGCCGACCTACGTGTATATTCCCATTTTGATCTTGCTGTTTGTCGTTTTGCCGGCCGTGCTCTTACGGTTCTACCGACAGGCAACCATCAATGCCAGGTTCATAGACGCGATTGCCCACGGCGATGCGGATTTTCGCAGCGTATTGGACTTGATTCAACGTGATCCCGTTGCCGGCTGGTCGCCGCAAGAGGTCAAGCCGCTTGCCGAAACGACGGCGGTAGATTATTCCGGTGTCGAGTTCCTGCGAGACACATCGATTGTTGATCTTCGCCAATGGGGACCGGGCGTGCGGGACAAGGCGTATTATTTGCGGCGCGTCCGGGTTCGCCGCACCTCCGATAGAGGTCCCCTCGTTTTTCAGCGCGAAGATGATCCTTTCCCGAATATAGAATGGCGCCTCGGTCCCTCCAAGCTGCAGCCGGTCGTACGCAAGGCAGCCAGCAAAAAAGGGGAGCATCTGACAAACTGGGAACTGCAATTCGACCTCTCCGTTGTGCAACCCGGTGAAGTAGTCGAAGTGGAAATGGACGCCTTTGTTCACGGCATCGATGCCGTCTTCTCGCAGCGCGGCGAACGCGAAACCTGGATTCAATACGAGCCACTTGTCAGTACGCAGGAAACTTCGGTCTGGCTTCTTTTTCCGCAACACAGGCCGTACCAGAGTTATCGGCTGATAAGTCTTCCCAAAAAACAAACCGACCCGCCCACCCCCCATTGCCCGTCGACACGCAATACACCATCGACCATCCGTATGGCGACGTTATCGCCTGGACGGTCATCAACCCCAAGGTCGGCAATGTTTATCAGTGCCGGTGGGAGTGGAAAAAATGACGGGCGTCTGGCGGTTTGAACGCGCGCTAGTACGTTGAGCGCGGAGCGCGGTTCGTGGAGCGTGAAGCGCAACTCCGGTCGCTCCAGCACAATCTCCGGAGATTCAAGAAACACAAAGGCCCATGGGTTTTGCCCATGGGCTTTTGATTTGCCATGTTCTCCAATCGCTATTGCAATCCGTGGAGAATTCGTTGGCGAAGTGCGCCCCACAACGACAGAATCATCGCCTAGTCAGGATTTGCCGCATCGGACGAACTTGACTTGTGGGCCCAAATGGGTCTATCTTGGAAAGAGGGTTGCAATGGCCAAGAAGCGAGCCCGGGCCAAAAGTCTCGATCTGGGCGAAGCCCTCGGCGCGACAGAAGGCTACTCGGATCAGTGCTTTTCGATCTACATTCCAAACAAGGACCGGACAGGAAGAGAAATCGGCAATCAACGAAATTGGGTTTTGGAGGGCATTCGACTGTTGACCCAAATCAACAAAGGCGCTACGGCCATGCCGCCGGTCGAAGGGGCCTGGCAGAATGACAAAGGGACGCTCATTTGGGAGAATCCCGTTGTCGTCTACTCATTCATCAAAACAGCGCCGTTTGTCGAAAACTTGGGGAGAATCAGGGAATTCTTGCATCGACTTGGAAGAGAAACGAATCAGGAAGAAGTTGCATTTGAGTTTGACGGGCGGTTTTACCTCATCAAGGATTTCGAGTAAACTTGGCATTCATCATGGAAAATGGAATTCGAGTTCGTGGACGTTCACAGCTTCGGTTGCGAATTACCGGAAAACGACAGAAACGAGTCGATCCTGACGCAGTCGCGAAGGCCCTTGGCGCCGAGCCTGCCGGCATCGAATGGGAACGCGCTCTCCAACCCATTTCACTTCGAATTGTCCGAGGAGAATTGGCGAAACGACTACTTTCAGCCGGCGGTAGACCCGGCCTCAAAGGCGCCAATCGAAGAACTAAGATTCCTCTTGGCGATCACGAGTGGAAGAGTCTGGAACGGCTGGCGAAGTCGATGTCCAAGCCGGGCTTTTCGCCGTCGGCGGGACAAGTCGCCAGCATGCTCGTGACGCTATCTCTGAATGCCATCGCGAGTAATGAGAAAACGCTCGGCTAGTTGCTGCGGTTCGGCGTTCAAGGCCAATTGATCCGGGCGAATGAACATCATGTTTCTCTCGAACCTGTTCTTGTTGTCAATCACTCTTTCTCCCCTCATCGTTGAGGAAGCGACATTGGTGTTGCCGCAGGGTTCAGAGGACTGGGATTTCATCGGCAGATTCATTCTGAAAGACGATCACGGACAGTCTCTTACAGTCCGTCTTTATGCAATGGATTCCGATTCGGTCGCCGAGAAGGATTTTGCAAAAAAGAAATACAATTCATGGATCTACCCAAACGCTTTTTCACTTCATGCAGTTTATCGATCAGACCAGACAGATTGGAAGCAGCGAGTAGTCTATGCGAGCACTCGCGTGCGATTCAACAAGGTGGTTAAGACGATGACCAACGTAGTTGAATTGCAACTTCGATCCAATTTCGAGATCGACAAGTCCAGAAAAGTAAATTTCACCGGCGAGAAATCTGCGCAAGTAGTTATTGATCCCGTTGAAGAAAAAATCCGAAATGCCATTAATGCAGATGTACTTGCCAATTTGCGTTTCACAAAGCAATTGTCCATTCGAAAAGGAATTCCCGTACTCCGGTGAAGCTCAACCTGGCTTAGCACTGGGTTTTCGCGCATCCAATACAAAGGCCCATGGGTATTCGCCCATGGGCCTTGTTCTTGGCAGCGTTCAAGAAGAAAAGCGTTAGACCAGTTGGCTAATCGGGTTGGCGCCGCGGTCCACGATGCGGACCGGCCGGCCATTCTGCGTTTGGTTCTGCTTGTTGTAACTGTGAGTCTGGCGGAAACGCGTAGATCCTACTCCCCTCAGCGTGAACTCGGCCCAGTGCAGCAGTTTAACATAACTGATCAACTTGAGCGAGATTGTGCTTGACTTGTCTACAGAGCGTAGATAACTTATTGTTGTTGACGAAATGTCGACGGTTCTCTTCGGGACCAAGGAATGGGAGGTCAGCATGGCGGAACCGCAACGACAGCCGATGAGCGAGGCGGAGCGCGCGGTGCTCAAAGTGCTTTGGGATCACGGCCCGTTACCCGTACGCGAAGTCCTGGAGCGATTGACGGAGCAAGGACATGAATGGTCGCGCTCCACGGTGATTACCTTGCTGCAACGCCTGGAGAAGAAAGGCTATGTCGAGAGCGATAAGAGCCAGTTCGCGTTCGTCTTTCGCGCCGCCGTGTCGCGTGAAGTGGTGATGCATGCGCGAATGGCAGATCTGGCCGGTGAGCTGTGCGACGGCGAGGCGTTGCCGTTGGTGTTGGCGTTCGCCGAGCGTCATCGGTTTTCCCCGGAAGAGTTGGCTCGCTTTCGACGGATGATCGATGCTCTTGAGGCAAAACGCCCAAAGCGGGATGCAAAATGAACACGTTGCTCTGGTGGCTTGCGCAGAACACGATCACGGTCGCCGTGATGATCCCGTTCGTACTTCTTGCGTGCCGGCTGTTCCGCAATCGGCCCGCCGTGCAGCATGTGTTCTGGGCCGTTGTGCTTCTCAAGTTCGTCACACGGCCCATCGTGTTGTGGCCGTGGACTGTGGAACAACTCCGTGATTCGATTGCCGCCGCCACTGAGCCTACAACCAAGGGGACGCAGGAACTGCCGACGCCTGACATGACGGTTGCCAAAGGAACCGAAGGCGACGAGGCGTTCGAACTTATCCCCTCACCTTTGCAGAAAGCGTTTGGAGGAGCTGGAGCTGCGGGGCCGGCGCCCGTTCTGCCTGCTCACGAAGGTGCGGACCTGGTTGGGATTGCGATCCATCTGACCGTCCTGTTGTGGCTCGTCGGGGCGGCGGTGTGCCTGTTGCGGCTCGTTCGACGAATCGCGGGCCATGCGGCGCTGGTGCGGCGCGGCGCCGAAGCGCCGCGGCCGCTCCTGGATGCGATTGCGGCCGTCGCCAAGCATTTTTACATCACGCCGCCGCGCACTCTGGTCGCGCGCGGCATCCTGTCGCCGTTCCTGTGGTGTCTGGGCCGGCTGCGGCTGGTTTGGCCGGAGTCGCTGTCCAGCGAGGCCGACGTGGCGCGCTCGCGCGGTGTCATTGCCCACGAGTTGGCGCATGTGCGGCGCGGCGATCACTGGCTGACGTGGCTGGAGCTGGTCGTCGGCATTGTCTGGTGGTGGAATCCGCTGTGCTGGTTTGTCCGTCGCCGGCTGCGGGAAACGGCAGAGATGGCGTGCGACGCCTTGGCAATCGGCACGCACCCCGAGAGTCGTCGCGAATATGCCGAAATGCTGTTGGGGCTTTCGGCGGGTTTCAAAACCGGGGCGCCGACGCCTGTCTTGGCAGTCAGCGCCGGCGCCCGTCCCTCCTTTGAAAGGAGATTATCCATGATCCTGTCTGACAAGGTGACTGGCAAGATGTCTTGGTGCGGAATTCTGGCAGCGCTGGCGCTGGTGCTTATCGCGCTTCCAAGCTGGTCGCAGGGACAGTCCCCGCGGACCGGAGCCATAGCCGCCGGACACAAGAAACTGCAGGAGCGACAAACGACTCTTGGCGCCGATCATCCCGACACGCTGCAGGCGCGCAACGACCTTGCCGAGGCCTACCGCGCCTTTGGTGAATTGGAAAAGGCGATCGGACTGCACGAGCAAGCCTTGGCGCTGAGGACTGCAAAGTTTGGAGCGGACCATCAGCAAACTCTTCAATCCATCATCAATCTCGCGGCGACCTACATGGCTGCCAATCAGCCGGAAAAGGCACGAGCGGTGCTGGAAAGGACCGGTGCGGGCCGCGCCAAGGGAGCAGCCACGCCGAAAACAACGCTCCCAAGCTCACCGACATCCGGAGCGTTCCCGGCTACCAAGTCGCACGATGGCAAGATTCTCGCCGTCGCGGACAAAGCCGGCGAGGTGTTGCTCGTCGAGCGCAGCACCGGTCAGAGCCTAGGGCGTGTCCAGCTCGGCGCGATCGAAAAGATCGTCGGCTTGGTGTTCACCCCCGACAATAAGCTGCTGCGTCTGCACAGCGATCAAGCCAAAGTTTGGGAAATCGACGTTGCCACGCGGAAGATACTGCGGATGTCGGAAGGGAAGCAGTCTCCCTCTCGTGACATTGCCGGGAGCCCCTCTCCCAAGACGCCGGACCGGGTGCGCCTGATCCGCCTTAAGTATTCCAAAGTTCGCGAGGTCGAGACGACGCTTAGCAAAATCTTCAAGGATGTCCAAATAAGCTTCGACGTGCGGACGAACTCGATTCTTCTGCGCGGGCCCGCTGACCGTGTCGAGCAAACCGAAGAGATGATTCGCAAGCTCGACTCGCAAGATGATCCGACAACCGCATTGCCAATGACGCCACCCGCCACGCCGGCTTCAACGCCGAAGGCACTGTCAGAGGATGATCCCGTTTCCGGCAAGCGTGCCTTCCAAGAGCTCCTCCACCAGCTTCATGCTCCGGCAGACCCAACGAATCCCAAAAAGCCCGTTGGAAAACCGAGTAGCGCCACTGATCCCGGTTCAATCGACCTGGTGAACCTGGCCAGGCAAATGATCGACGCCCGCGCTGTCGTGCAACTGGCGCAGACTCGGCTGGCCCGATTGAAGCCGGCGGGCCCCGCCATTGCGACAGACGAATTCCTGACGGCCCAGATCCAATTGGATGCTGCTCAGCGGAAACTCAACCTGCTTACTATGGTTGCCAAGGCTGCCATGGACTCCGCCAAATCGGAGCTGGATATGGCCCAAGATCGTGCCGCGTGGTCGAATCGTATGCTCGCGAAAGGCTACATTGCCCAGTCCCAGCAGCAACAAGCCGCCGGCCAGGTCGCGGCTGCCCAGAGTAAGATCAAGGCGATTGAATCGATGCTGAATCCGAACGCCGCCGCAGCGCCGTAGGATCGTGACTTGTGAGACTGAAAGAGTCTAACCGAAAGGCGGTGAGATTTGGCTTACAAGTTCAAATCATCCAACGCATCCATCAGTTTGTCCAAATCGTCCTTCGGCTGATCCGGCTTGTCGGCTTGGCGCTTGGGAATGCCCACCGCCATGCCGACCGCTTGGCGGCCGTCCGCCACGAGTTCGCGATCGCGCTCGTCGACCGCTTGGGCGAGCGCGTCCTTGACATCGCCGCCGAACAACTTTGACAGATCGATCTTGAGCCCGCCGATCGCGCCGACCGGCGCGCCGGCAATGGCCGGCGTCTTGTACTCCGGAAACATGATGGCGTGCTCGGGACAAACCCGGCTGCACGCGGGACAGCCCTTTTTGCATTGATCCTGGTTTTCCGTGACGATGCGGTCGAACTGATCGACGCCGTAAACGCCGAACAGGCAAAAGTCGAGGCACTCCAGGCAATTGGTGCAGCGGCTGTAATCGATGACCGGATACCAGCGGCGGCCGGGGGTTTGCAGCAATTGCTCCGGCGTGAAAGCAGGGCTCGAAGCGCCGTTGGCCTGGCCGTTGAGGTTTAGATTCAAATCCACGAGCACCGGCTTGGCCTTAGCATGTTGGCGTGTCCGGCACTCGTCGGCAATGCGGCGAATCTCGACCAGGTAAGGGTCGGGGGCATTGAAATCACGCAGGTCCAGACAGTAAATGTGCCGGTCGGCCACATGCAAAGCGCCGATTCCTTTGGCCGGCTCAGGTTCCACTGTAGTTTCGTCTTCGTCTTCGTTCTCGTCCGCCGCCGGCTTGAGCTGCGTCTCGCCCCAATGGCCCTTAATGCCGTCGCGATCCAAGAGCCAAAACGCCGCGCGCGGAAACAGCCAAGAAAGCACCACCATGTCGCCCTGCACGGATTCAAGAAACAACCGGCCAGTATGCTCTTCGTCGATGTCGTACAGATAGGGAATGACCGAAACGTCCAGCCCCGGCTCCATAATGAGAGCCGCGACCAGGGATTCCTCCAATGCGCGCTTGGCGGGATTCTTCCCTTGCGCTTGCGAAAGAACAATGGTCACGCGGTGGTGTGACATCACCTACATGTGCCCCTTGAGCATGGTTTGCGTTTTTTCCCAGTTGGCGTCCAAGAAATTGTAGTATTCCTGGACGCTCAGGGTATCGGATTCGTCGGCGGCCATTTCGAAAAGCCAACCGGCTCCGTACGTATCGACGTTGACGGCCGAGGGATCCTTCAGCACCTCGTCATTAAAACGCACGAGCGTCCCGGCCAAGGGGGCGAATAAGTCGGACACGGCCTTGGAAGTTTCGATGTGCCCGATCTGCTGCTTGTGCTGCAGCGCGTCGCCAGCGTTCACGCTCCAATCGAGGAAATAAACGTCTTGCATGAGGCGGACGGCATAACTCGTAAAGCCGAACCGGAGCGCGCCTTCGCGTGGCCGGCACCACATGTGATTGCGTGCGTAGCGGAGGTCGGCGGGCAACACGGCGGGGTATTTGCCCATGAGAAAGGTTAGCGACTCGGACATCAAGTGACTCTAGGAATAACGGCCGCCGCGGTAGTCGGGTTCAAAGAAGTCCGGCAGCAAACGATCCACTTGCAAAAGGCCAGGACGCGTCAGAGTGATCGCATCGTCCTCTACGATGGCGAAACCTTCCTTGGAAAGCCGGCGAAAACCCTCGCCGTAGTCCTTCAAGATATCCGCGCCAAACTTGCTCTGAAAGTAGCCGGCCTGCAATCGGCCCGTTTTCAGTTGCAGCATCATTTCGCGCAACAAGCGCTGGTGCGCGGAAACGGGCAGGGCGCGATGGAGCGGCAGCGTACCGCTTTGCAGCAAGGCGACATACTCGCCCCAACTGTCTACGTTTTGCATGTGCACGCCGGAAACGTGGCCGAACGACGCGACACCGGTGCCAAACATGTCCGCGCCGCGCCACAGGCTGTCGCGGTAGATGAATTTCGTTCGCGCCTTATCCTTGACTAGCGTGTAGGCGCTTGACACCGAATAGCCGGCCTTGGCCATTTCCACAAAGGCGTAATCGACCCACGCGCGCTTCGTCGGCCAGTCCGCCACTTGCTCAGGATCAACCGTATGCTGGCCTACGACGTGCAATTCCTTGGAAAACACCGTGTTAAACGGCAATTCCATCTGATAAACGGTCACGCTGTCCGGCGCCAACTCGATGGTCTTGCGGACGCACTCTTTCCAATTGTCCCAGCTTTCGCCCACCATGCCGGCGATGAGATCGATGTTAATCTGCGGAAACCCAAGCTCGCGGGCCCAACTATAGGAGCGAAAGATTTCCGCGGACAGGTGCGCTCGGCCGTTGGACTCCAGAATCTTGTCGTCGAAGTTTTCGATGCCAAGGCTGAGCCGGGTGACGCCCAACTCGCGCAGCGTTTCCAGCTTGTGCCGCTGCAGCGTGCCGGGCTCGCATTCGAAAGTCACTTCTTCGGCATTGGTCCATGGTAAGACGGCTTGCACGCGTTCGAATAGACCGGCGAGCTGCGTGGCGCTCAGATAGGACGGAGTCCCGCCGCCGAAGTAGACGAATTGCAGGGAGCGGCCGCCCACGACCGCGGCTTGCGCGTAGAGTTCGACTTCGCGGCTCAGGGCGTCGAGGTACACATCGACATCGCGCGCGTTCTTGTCGGTGTACACGCGAAAGTAGCAAAACTTGCAGCGCTTGCGGCAAAACGGAATGTGCAGATACAAGCCCAGAGGCGTGCCCGGCTTGGGCGGCGCTTGCAGGGCTTGGTGCGCGGCCGGCACGTGTTCCGGTTTCCATGCCGAAAACGGCGGATAGTTGGCGACAAAGTAATTGCCCAGGCCGGTTTTTTCTTGTGTTTCCGTCATGATTACTCAACGTCAAAGACCTCGCTGACCTGGACGGAAAAACCTTCAACGATGTGCGACGATGCCGTGTCGCCGCGGCGGCACTTCCGTTCGCGCTTGTACGAAGCGCCTTTGAGGCGCAGAACCAGGATGGTCTCGTTTTGCGGATTGACGATCCAGTACTCGGGGACTTTGGCTTCCGCGTAATCGAAGCGTTTCTCAACAAGATCGCGCTCAGGCTTGTCTTTGCTGACAACTTCCAAGACCAGGTCCGCGCCGGTCCAAAAGCGATTGGCGCGGCGGGGATCCTTGGAGGACAAAAGGAGCAGCAGGTCCGGCTCCCGAAATTTGCCTTCGCGAATTTGCATCCTCAGCGCCGCGAAGTGGACTTTGCCGCCCCGCGCCGTCACAAATGCGTGGAAGGCCAGAAACAGAAACTCCAAAATGCTCTGATGCCGGTCGGTGGGCATGGGCAGAAACTCCACAAAGCCGTCAGTGAACTCAATCAGGCGATTCGTGTGATCGGTAAACGCGAGGTATTGCTCCTCCGTCCACGATCCCTGGTTCGGCAACAACTCCACTACAGTCCTTTTGAAGGTTTTCTGCTGTCGGGTAGCGGTGACCATGCGTGTTTCCCGTGTATTTCCAAGCCATGGACAACGTGACTTCGACCGTGCTCGAGACTAAGTTGCGGGCTGCACTTACTATAGCAGTTTGGAGCTGCCACAACATCTAGTTTCAGGGAGGTACTGGCAGAGATGTGTTCCGTGTTCTTGTCACTTCTCCGCGTTCCTCTGCGCCTCCGCGGTAAGCCAGTCTCCGTGCGGACTCCAGCGCGCGGGCGGGTCCCAATCCGGCGCCAGCTTCAAAGTGTGGTTGAGATACGGATTCGGCGAACGGTCGAGGAACATGTCGCGCGGATAGGTCGCGGAGGGCCGGGCCGCATCGGCGTCGAACAGGCCGGCCGCCACCAGGCACTCCATCACAAGCTCGGAACAAAAGTAGCTTTGGCGCAGGCC
>JAKEHV010000223.1 GCA_022614915.1 Gemmataceae bacterium
AAAGCTGATGTCCCAGAAAGCCTGGGACCCTTTCGCATTCATCGATTTGTGCGAGGCGGCCGGCCAGGGCAAGGAACCGGCCGAGTTATGCCGCCAGGTCGCCCAGCGCGAGTGGGAGTTGTTGTTCGAGCATTGCATGAACAGAGCGCTGGGCCGGGAGTAATTGTTCTGGTTCACTGCAAGCGAATCTCCTCTAACACTTCCATCGTCTCGCGAAACTTCGGATCCGAGATAAGACATGGATGCTTGTATTGCTCGAGCGTGCCGCCGGTGCGCGCCAGTCGCTTTTGGTCCCATTCTTTCCAGGCGTCGGCAGGCAATAGCGCCAAACGCACGGGGCCCAAGCGCAGGCTTTGGCGCTTGGCCGCATACTCCACGTTGACGGCCGCCAGCCGGGCCTCGAGCGCTTGCAGCAAACGCACGCCTTGCTCCCGGTTTGTCAGATCGCCGCGTTCCACAAACAGGCCGTAATAAGGCTGCTCGTCGTCCCAACAAGGCGCCATGCTGTAAGCGGTCAAACGGAGGTTCAACTCCCTGAGCGCCTCGCCCATCGCCCCGGCGACGTGGTATTCGGACAACTTTTCGCCGGTGATGTTGGCGAAGTGCGATCCCTTGCTTAAGAACTCGACCAGCGGCGTCTTATTGTGAAAGCCGGTGCAGCGGACGACGTCGAAAATGTTGTAACGATACAGTCCATACGATGTGGTGAGGAGGATGTAGTACGTGCGGCCCTCTTGCAGCTCGTGGGCGGCGAGCACGGTCGGGTTTTTCGAATCCCCCTCTTCCTCCGGGATAAACTCGAAGTAATGTGTGGTCACGTCGAGCACGCCGCTTGGAGTGCCGTCGGTCAAGGGTATGGTCATGCGGCCTTCGGAAGCGATGAGGCCGACGTCGCGGACCGGGGTGGCCCCGAAGTAAGTGGGGTAATGGCGCAGGTAGGCGCCGACGGAGCCGCCCATCCAATTGCCGATGATGCAGTCCTTGGGCCAGCAGTCCTTGGGATAAAGCGTGCCGGTGCGGCGGACGATGTCTTCCAATTCCCGGGCGCGATCTTTGTGGCGCTTGCGGAGCCGGCGGTGCAAGCCGGCGCGCACTTCGCCGGGGACGTCGAAACGCTGCGAAAGCGTGCCGTCAAAAAGGTCGCGAATCAAGGATTCCTTTTCCAGATCGCCGGCGCGGGCCAGGTTGATGAGCGTGCTGGGATTGGCGGCGATGATCATGCCGACGCGGCGCGGCAACGACAAGCGCAGCACCAGATAGTACTTGGCGGCGGCGTCTTTGACTTTGCCGACGCTGGGCGGCACGCAATACAACCAGCGGATGATGCGGAGCTGCATGGCGGCGGTCAGGCCGGTGACGCTGCCGCACGGGATGCCCGCCTCGGTGTGAAATTCCTGCCAATCGCCGGAGAGCTGGACGATGGGTCTTAGCCAGACTTCGCGGTGGTCGCGGTAGACTTTGAGGCCCCACAAGTTCCAGCTGCGCCGATAATCTGCGAGATAATCGGACGTAACCGGGATGAACTTGCGCGACGCGGTGGTGCCGCTGGTGAGCGCGAACATGTGAATCTTGCGGTCGGCCACCAAGACATTGTGTTCGCCGCGCATGTGCCGGCGAATGTAGGGCTCGAATGATTCATAACCCGCGATCGGAAGATGACGGCGAAAGTCAGCGACCGCGCGGATTTGGTCGAAATGATGCTTGCGACCGAACTCGGTTTGGGCCTGGCGGGAGAGGATGCGCCGTAAAAGCGCTTCTTGCAGCACTTGTGGTGAATGCGTGGCCCGCTCGAAGGCGTTCAGCCTTCGCCGAATCGGGATGGCGACGATCTTGCCAAGGACTTTGCGGAGAAACCAGGTCCACATGGACTAAACCACGCCTGCGGGCGCGTCGTCGAGCCTGCGGGATCGTGCAAACACCTCACTCCGCGTCTTTTGGGCCAAGTGCTCGTCGAAGAACGCCAAAACACGCTGTTTGTATTCGTCGCCGGCCTGATGAATCGCTTGATTGTGCTTGGCGTTGGGCACCAACCACAATGCCTTCGGTTCGAGCGCCAACTCGAACAGCTGCCGCGCCATCTCCGGACGAATGTAGTTGTCCTGGGCGCCGTGAATCATGAGCAGGGGGCGCGCGCCCAGCATGGGCAGCGCTTTTTCCAAATGCGGAAACGTGCAGCCGCGCTCGTTTTCGATCATGCGCAGGGCGATGCGAGCTGCCAATTGGTAATACCAATGCGGCAAGACGTCGCAGATGAACTTCCGCTGCGAGTAGATGCTTACCCACTTGCGCATGTAGGGGACCATCGTCGTGTAAGCGGCAAAGACGCCGTCGGTCACGAACGCGCGTAAATAGGGTTCATCGGCGGCAGCCAACAAGCCGGCGCTCGCGCCTTTCGACAAACCGAATAAGCCGATGCCGCGTGGATCGGCGTCGGGGCGGCGCCTCAGGTAGCGTACCGCCGTCCGAAAATCCTCGACTTCGTTGGACGTTACCCACTGGAGCGCGTTATAGCCAGCAGGCGCCGGGCTCTGGGCCTGGCCGCGCGGCTCGAACGCGAAAATATCATAGCCGGCCTCGCGCAAGAACTCGCAGTAGGGCAGGCACGACCAGCGGTTCGAGCCGTATTCCAGGCCGAAAAGTATGACGCCGCGGCGTTCGCCCAGCGCTGTCAGATAGCAGCCGCGCATCAACAGACCGTCGGGCGTGGGCACTTCGACATCCTCGGCGTCGTCGAAGGGGCGGCCCATCGGCGGAATGAGCAACGGTTTCTCCTGGAAGATGCGCACGACGTGCGGGAGAAACCTGCGGACGATATAGCGGTGAAAGATGAGCGCCAGGCCTACGGTCAACAATACCACCAGGCCCAGCCCAACCCAGAGCCAAGTCACAGATACAACCTCCGTTTTAGCTCGGAGAACAAGGGGTGAAGACCGGCGAAGTCTTGCACCGACTCCCAATCAAGCTATGGAATCAAATAGAATTGGCAAACGGCGTGCCATGATTTGCGGCACGCCCCGCCAATTCAGCGTGCGCGGCTCCGAATCCAACACCGTGGGGCAAACATTCCTGTTTGCCCTGGCGCGGCCGGCTTGGGCAAACAGGAATGTTCGCCCCACTTGAATTCACTCGATGAACCGGCTAACGATAAGCGACACGTTTTGGCCGCCGAAGCCAAAGCTATTGCTCAGCACGTGATCCACCTTTTTTTCGCGCGCTTGGTTGGGAACGTAATCAAGGTCGCAGTCGGGGTCCGGCGTCTCGTAGTTGATGGTGGGCGGCAACACGCCGCGGCGAATCGCCAGCACGCAGGTGATCAGCTCGACTGCGCCGGCAGCCGCGATCAAGTGGCCCAGCATGCTCTTGCTGCTCGACACTGGAATGGTGTAGGCGTCGTTCCCGAACACCTTTTTGATGGCGATGGTCTCCGCCGCGTCGTTGACTTTAGTGCTGGTGCCGTGGGCGTTGATGTAGCCGACGGCGGCGGGCGGCAGGCCCGAATCGGCCAGGGCCTGTTCGATGCAGGCCATAGCGCCGCGGCCGTCCGGATGGCTATCGGTAATGCGAAAGGCGTCCGCGGTCGACCCGTATCCGGTCAACTCGGCGTAAATCGTGGCGCCGCGTTTTTTGGCATGCACCAGCTCTTCGAGCACCAGCATGCCCGCGCCTTCACCCAAGACAAAACCGTCGCGGTTAAGGTCAAACGGGCGTGACGCTTTTTGCGGGGCCTGGTTGTGCGTGGACAGGGCGGTGAGCAGGTTAAAGCCGGTGACGCCGAAAGGATGAATCATGCTATGGGCGCCGCCCGAAAGCATCACGTCCGCTTCGCCTTGCCTTATGAGTTCGCAGGCTTCGCCCAGCGCTTGACTGCTTGCGGCGCAGGCAGTGAGGCAGTTGTAGTTGGGTCCATCCAAATGGAAGGTATGGGCGAGGTGGGCGGGCGTGGTGTGCAGCTCTTGCTCGAACTCGCGGCCGGCATGGAAGCGTTGCAAGCCGCCTTGAGTAAAGCCGCCGGCTTCGACCGCGTTCTTGTCCGCCAGATAGGTTTGCGCGATCAAATAGATCATGTTGTCGAAGTCTTGGATGCCCTCGCCGGAGCCGAGGTAGACGCCCATGCGCGTGCGATCCACATGAGCGTTGTCCAACAAATCCGCATCTGCGAGCGCTTGCTGGGCGGCGCCGGCGGCGAAGCAACTGTTCGGGCCTGAGTCCTGCCAACGCTCAGGGTCTTTCACGAACTTGCCTAAGTCGAAGTTCTTCACCTCGGCGGCAAACCTTGTCGGAAACGTACTGGCGTCAAAGCTCGTTATGGGCGCCACTCCGCTTTTGCCTTCGAGCTGAGTGCGGTACAGACTTTCCACGTCGTTCCCAAGCGGCGTGATCGCTCCCATGCCAGTGATGACGACGCGTTTTCGCATGTATACTGATTCGTTTCTAACCACAGAGGCACAGAGACACAGAGGGAAGACCAGAATGAAAACAATAGAAGCCTTTGTCATCCGTTGCTGTGCATCTCTGTGGCTCTGTGTCTCTGTGGTTAGCTCCTTTCACTTTCACTCCCATTTTCTACAGACCACGGCGGCGCATTGGCCCATCTCGGTGAAGCCCACCTTCAAGAAGTGCTTCTTCTGGATGGCGCGCTTGGACCGAGGGACGTTCAGCGGGCAGGCGGGATCGGCTTCCTCGAAGTTGAGCGTTGCGGGGAGCACGCCGTGCTGCTGGGCGAGGATGCTGGCGGCCAGCTCCGCCATACCGCTGCCCGCGCCGAGATTGCCTTGGTAACTCTTGACGCCCCAGACCGGGATGGACTTGAGCGCGGGGCCCAGCGCTTGTGCTAGCCCGCGCGCCTCAAGAATATCGGCGTGGACACCCGACATGCCGTGGGCGTTAACATGGTCCAGGTCTTCGGGTCCGATCTGGGCCTGTGTCAAGGCGGCGCGAACGGCGCGGGCCAACCCCTGCCCGCTGCCGCCACGTTCGAACGCCGCGCCAAAGCCGGTCACTTCGCAGTAAATCGCGGCCCCGCGCCGGCGGGCGTGCTGCAAATCCTCGACTACAAGGACGCCCGCGCCTTCGCCGATGATCAATCCGTCGCGGTGACGGTCAAATGGCCGGCTCGCTTTGTCCGGCGCGTCGTTGCGCTGAGAAAGATGTCCAAACAAGCATTGCCGGACCATGCTCAACGGGTTGATTTTGCTGTCGGCGCCGCCCACGAGAAAAAAGTCGGCCTGATTCCTGCGCAAGATGCGCGTGGCCTCGCCCAGTGCGAGCAAACTGGCGACGTCGCTTTCGGTGATGGTATTGTTCGGTCCCCGGGCGTCGTGCAGGATGGAAATATGGCAGGCCAGCATGTTGGGCAGATACTTCAACATCCACAACGGCGTAATGACGGGGAGCCCCTGCGCGCCCCAGGCATGCAGATCGACGTTGCCCCGTTGTCCGTTCACAATCCCTCGCTCGCGCGTCGGGCTAGTGTCAACGGCGCCTCGCTCGCGCGTCGGGCTAGTGTCAACGGCGCCTCGCTCGCGCGTCGGGCTCGTGTTGACGCTGACTTGGGCGGCCAGTCCAAGGTCCGCTAACTCCGAAGGGACGAGACCGGCGCCAAACTCCACGCCGAATCGCGTCGGGTCGACCTTGCTCTTGTCCACCTTGCCGTGGTCGAGCGCGAGTTGTGCGGCGGAAACGGCGAGTTGGATGGAGCGGGCCATCAGGCGTAGGCTTTTGCGATTTTCCTTGGCGACGTGCTTCTTGGCGTCGAAGCCCTCGATTTCACCTGCGAAACGCGTGCTAAGGCGGCTGGCATCGAAGGATTGGATGGAGCGGACGCCGTTTCTTCCCTGCTCAAGACCTTCCCAATACGACGCGGCGTCCTGGCCGATCGACGTCAAAACGCCGATGCCGGTGACGACGACGCGACGGGAAGAAACGGCCATGGCGCTTCCTGTTTCGTGTAGGTGAGAGGCCGCGTCATGATGAAGGGGGGAAAGGGAGAAAGGGTGAAGGGGTGAAGGGGTGAACCTCACCCCTTCACCCTTTCTCCCCTTCACCCATTCACCGCGTGGCGACGGGTCAACTCGACCCGGTCACTGTTGTGCCGCTATCCGTGCGGGGGGCCAGGATCTTGTTCAGTCCCAGCAGTTTCTTCAGTTCTCCGCTGAAGACGAAATTGTGATCGCCGAACATTTGTTGCGAGCGAGCTTGATCCAGATGGGCGAAGAAAATCTCGGCTTGACCCAGTGGGCGATGCGGCGGTCCGGCAAAGGACGCCGGAGAGGCGCCGGCCGGTCCGGCGTAAATCTTCCCCGCGATGGATGCGCCCTCCGGACGCAACGTCAGAATTTCCGTATCGAAGATCAGCACTTCGCCGGCCAACGCTTCGCGCGCGAACTTGGCGGAAGTGATCTTGGCCAGCACGACCTTTTCCCGGAACTGATTGGCTTCGCCGACCAGGATGCCGCCGGTCTGCGCCAAGCCTTCGAGCAGCAGGGCGGCGGGCATGACCGGATATCCGGGGAAATGGTCGGCGAACAAATCCTCGGCCAGGCTCAGGTTCTTGATCGCCCGCGCCGATTTACCGCTGTCAAATTCCAGGAAGCGGTCGATCCAAAGCCAGCGCACGTTAATTCTTCCCGTCCAGCTTACCCTGGATGTAGTTCGTGATCATCTCGACTGTGAACAGGTCGCTGATGCCCGCGACTTCCGGGTTTTGCTCGAATTTGGAAAGGTCCGCGAAGGGCATGCGGGTTTTCAGTTCCGCAATGCCTCTGTCGGTGACCTTGCCGTTTTGCACGAAGTCGGGATCACCCTGAAAGATCGATTCGGGAAACAGCTCGCCGCGTGGGATCTTGATGCCGAATTCGCGTTCGAGGCGAAATACGATATCGAGGAAGTCGATGGATTCGGCGCCAAGGTCGCCCTGCAGCGTCGATTCCGGCTTCACTTCCTCCTCATCCACGTTGAGGGCTTCCTGAAGCGTCGAGGACACTTTGGCGTAAATCTCATCGCGATTAGGCATGATAAACTCCTCCTAAATAAAACACTGGCAACACTTTGGATGTTTCAGGAAGTCCACTCGTCCCGAGAGTGGACTTAGCGCCTCGGGGGAGCGAGGCGTCTACTCTCACACCGGCGCCGCGCCGAGGCTTATGCCGCCGTCTACGATCAGCACTTGTCCGGTGATGTAACTGGCGTCATCGCTGGCCAGAAACACCGCGGCCTTGGCGATATCGTCGGCCTGACCGAGCCGGCGCATGGGAATCATTTTCTTGATGATGTCGCCGGCTTTGTTGCGCACGGCTTCGGTCATTTCAGTTTCCACAAAGCCCGGGGCGATGGCGTTGACCGTGACGCCGCGGCTGGCGAGTTCAACAGCCAAGGCGCGAGTAAAGGAGTTGATGGCTCCTTTACTGGCTGCGTAGTTTGTTTGCCCCGGGTTCGTATGCTCCGCCGCCACGCTGCTGATATTGATGATCCGGCCTTTGCGCTGTCTCATCATGCTGTACGCGACGGCCTTTGTAAAGTTAAACGTTCCGCCGAGGTTAGTTTGCAGCACCGCATTCCAATCTTTTGGCTCCAAACGAATGAACAAATCATCATGTATGATGCCGGCGTTATTTACCAGGATGTTGATCGAACCCAGCGATTTCTCCACGGTTTCAACGCAACGCTGTACTTCTTCGGCATTGGTCACATCGCACTGGAGCGCTTGGACGACGCGGCCTGCTTGAGTTAATTCGGCTGCCAGACTGTCTGCGGCCTCCTTGCTGCCGCGGTAAATGAAGGCGACTTTGGCGCCTTCCGCGGCCAGCGCCTTCACAATCCCGCGGCCGATGCCCCGGCTTCCGCCGGTAACGAGCGCCACTTGGTCCTTGAGCCGCATTCGCTTCTCTCTTACAAGTCGCCCTTGAGCACGAGTAGTGTCTGCCGCAGGTGTTCGACAATCCGGCGATCAATGTTCTCTAACGCCGGATTTCGATCGCGCAAGTTATAGCGCCTCAGAGTGAACTTTGCCGACACCGTTGAGGATCCGTCCATCTCGCCCTTGCCCTTGAACGATATCTCGGGCGAGTCCGCTTTGGCTTCCGCCCACTCCGCGACGATCACCATGCTCTTGCCCGGCGCCATGAAGTTGCCGTACTTAACATTGCGGGCGTCGCGCAGAACGATAACGCTGTGGCGAAAGTCCTCTGTCAAACGCACCAGCCAAGCCGCCGCCTCCACCAGGGATTGCAGCATCAATACCCCTGGCATAACCGGAAAGCTTGGAAAATGGTCGGCTAAGTATTCTTCGGCCAAGGTCAGATTTTTCACCATACGGATGCGCTTGCCGGGCTCAAAGTCGAGCAGTCTATCGACAAGTTGAAACCGCATGCGATCTTGACCTTGCAATTCTCACAAACTTCTTTCAGGGCAACCTGTTATAGAGAGAAAAGTATATCGGTGTCGAAAACCGTCGGCAACCCCGAAAGGCCCCTTCCAGCCAGAATAAGTTAGTGTATGCTAAAGTGTGAGCCCAACTTCACCAATTTAAGATTTCCATAATCGCAATCAATCAACTGAAAGGAAATGTCAACTAACTTTTGGCTGTTTCCGTTCAGATTGAAAAAGAGCCTGGATTGCTCATAGCGCTGAAATCGGTGCTTCACCGCAAGTTGAGATTCTGAAAGGACTAACCAGTGAACTGGGGTTGAGATACAATCCATTATTCTGCACGGAAGGGTGTGTATGTGTGTGCGTGGGACTTTCTCAAAGAGCACCAAAGGGCCGGAGGCGAAGTGGACGTTTTCGGTGTGTGTGTGTGTGTATTGGGAGTGGCGCAAGGCAATCCATTAACCGCTTGTGCGGTAGAGACTTGCGGAAAGCACAACGATTGCGCGCAACCCAACTGTCAGG
>JAKEHV010000224.1 GCA_022614915.1 Gemmataceae bacterium
GCGCCGACGAGCCAAGCGATATGGGACTCTGGGACAGCGCGGCGAAGAAAATGCAATGGACCACCAAAGGACATTGGCGCGGCTTCGTCCCCATGCACGTCCTGGACGGCGGCAAAAAAGCCCTCCTCGGCGGTGGCGCTCATCCCTTCACCCTCATTCATCTTGCCGACGGCTCGGTCGACACGCTTAGGGGCGGCGCCACCGGGTCCATCAACGCCCTTGCCGTGGCCAAGGATCTCGTGGTTTCCGGCGATCAGAATGGTCACTTGATCTTTTGGCAAAAAGGCGAGCCCACGCGGATCATCCGCGGCCATGCCGATGCGATCATGGCCCTTGCTTTGAGCGCCGACCGGCAATTCCTCGTTTCCGCCAGCTCCGACAAGACGCTCAAGCTTTGGGATTTGCGCACGGGCGTGGCCCGAAAAACCTTCACCGGCCATGAAGGCAATGTTACTTCCGTCGCCTTCAGCCCCGATTACAAGTGGATCATTTCCGCGAACAGCGACCGCACGCTCAAGGTCTGGGACATCGTTTCCGCCAAGGAGCTGCAAACGCTGACCGGACACGCCGAGGGAGTCAACGCGGTGGCCTTGGCCGCCGACGCCGCCTGGGCCGCCTCCGCCAGCGACGACAACTCGATTCGCCTCTGGCCCCTCAAAAACGGCAAGCTCGACCCCACGCGCGAAACCGTCGTCTTGGAAGGTCATCAGCGCCAGGTCACCGCCGTCGCCTATTCGCCCGACGGCAAATACTTGCTATCGGGTAGCCAGGACAAATCGCTCAAGCTCTGGGACCTGGCGCGGAACAAAGCGGTGCAGACGTTGTCCGGCCACGGCAACTGGGTGAGCGGCGTCGGCTTCCTCGAAAACGGCACAGCCTGGTCCACGTGCGATGATTTGACGGTCCGGCTTTGGGACGCGCTCAAGGGTAAGGAAGTAGGCCGGCTCGACCTAAGCGTACACTCCGACGGCCCGCGCTGCGCGGCGGCCTTGCCGGGTGAACCGGGTGAGTTACTGGTGGGCACATCGGGGTGGGTGATTCTGAAGTGCCGGCTGACAAAATAAGCAATCTCTTACTCCCACGATTTGGCCAACTCGCGAAGTCAGTTGGTCAAATCGTTGCGACTGCATAAGTCACAGTCGGCAAAGCAGTTAGCAATGAGACCGGGCACGATTTGACCAACTCGCGACGAGTGGGGGGTGGTTTGAGACTCGATCTTGGATTGTATGCTACCACTATCCTCTCATCGGGTAGTTGTCATTATCCGTGTGCCGAACCTAAGTCTGCGCCGGTTCCTTCCACCACGGGCTGATGACGTGAATCTTGGCCAAGACGGCGTCGCGGTCCTTGCCGTCCTTGGCGGCGGCCAGGCGGTCCTTGAGCTTGTTCAGCTTTTTCTTGCGGGCCCGGCGACGCCGCAATTCTATTTTCCGTTCCACCATGCTACAATTGCTCCGAATGAGTTGGCCAACTTAAGGCAGGGGTTTCTCGTCTTTAGGTTGAACATTGTATGGACCCGCGCGCTAGTTGACACCGGGAAGATCGCCGTCGGCCTGGAAAGGCCGACTTACATGAGGCATCCATGAAAAAGCAAACCATCTGGCTGTGCTGCGGTTTCGCCCTTGGTGTGGGGGCGGCTTTGTATTTGGGGCACGCGCTGGGCCTTCGGGCGCAGCTTTCCGAGCGGCCCGGCAACTCGCTCAGCCCGCCCATTGAAATGCCCCACGACCTATCCGGCTTGTCCGTCAAAAACCCGCACGTTCGCGTCGTCCACACCACCGATCCCGGCCGGGAAGGCGGCTCGATGTATTTGCAACAGGTCGATCCCTGGCTCGCCTATCAATGGGGCCGAAGCTTGTCGCAGCGCAACTTCCGCGAGCGCGATGGCGTCTACGGTGATGCCGGCAAGATCGAAGGCATGCTGCTCCCCGACGGCGTTTCCAAAATGATGGACCGCAGCCACACGAACTCGTGCGGCGCCTGCCACAACACACCGTATCGCGACGCCGGCGCCGGCATGACCATCGCCAAGAACGGCGGCTCGGGCCGCAATACCCCGCACTTGTTCGGCGCTGGCCTCATGGAGATGATCGGTCTGCAATTGCGCTTGCAAGTCCTCGCCCTCGCCGACGCCAACCGCGACGGCTGGATTTCTTTTGAGGAAATGAAAAAGGCCCCGGCGTGTGTGGTTCATAACATGCCGATTAACGTCGCCGGCGATCGGGCAGCCATTGATTTGGGCAGCTTCGACGACGCCGACGGCAACGGCTACCCGGATCTCAATCCGTTGCTCTATCCCATCTTCGTGGATCGCACGGGGCAGCGCATCGCCTTCGCCAAGAACCTCAAGTTCCCGGAAGTCGCCGGCTATACCATTGAAGTGCAGGTGTTCGGCTTTGGGCATCTCTACATGCCGTTCCGGCCGCCGGTGTCGACCACCCTGCGCTCGTTCACCATCACGCCCTTCGACATCCATAGCGGCATGCAGGCGCACGATCCGACGATCTACACGAGCCCCAACCGCGACGCTTTGGCCCTCGTCTCCAACGCCGGCGCCCAGCAGTTCGTTACCGCGGCGGGCAAGGACCGCGGCGGCGTTCGCGCTCCCAACAAGAGCGGCCTGCCCGGCATCAGCCTCGACGATCCCGACCGCGACGGCTATTGCGAGGAACTCTCCGAAGGCGACATCGACATGTGCGAATGGTATTTCCTGAACCATCCGTCGCCCACGCGCACTAAACCAGCCAGCGACGCCGTCATAGGCGAAAAGCTTTTTCACAAGATCGGCTGCGCATCGTGCCACGTGCCCGATTGGCATTTGCACGCGCACAACCCGGCGGCCAAGGACTACACCCAGCGCTACGACGGCGACCGTCGTTTCTTCGACTTGCAGGTTGCCTGGAACGACAAGGCGGAGCGGCTCGAAGGCAAAATCGCGTATTTGGCGGAGAAGAAGGGCGAGCGCACGCTTCCCAAGCGCGGCGCCTACACCATCCGCGGCATCTATAGCGACTTCAAGTATCACGACATGGGCGAGGATTTCTACCAGATGCAATTCGACGGCAGCTTCATCCGCATGTGGCGGACCGCGCCTTTGTGGGGCATCGGCCATACCGCGCCCTACGCCCACGACGGCGCCAGCCTCGACCTCGATGCGGTCATTCGCAGGCACGGCGGCGAGGCCTTGTCCACCAAGCTCAATTACGTCAACCTCACCGACCTCGAGCGCAAGCAAGTCGTCTGCTTCCTGCAAAGTCTGGTGCTCTATCAGACCGATCAATTGCCGTGCGATATGAACGGCGACGGCAAGCTCGACGACAATTTCAAAGTGCAAGGCATGAGCACCGGCCCGGAACGCTTCAATCCGGAATGGCTCTTCAAGACGCCGGCCAAGATCGAAGGCCCGGTCCGCAATGTCCGCGGCGAGCGCATCGTCTCTTTTGCTTTGACCAACCTGCGCGAAGCCTATGGCCTCGACCTCGAATTCCTCCGTGATACGGACGGCGACGGTTTTCCGGACGTGATCGATCCCGATCCCAGGAAGCAGGGTTTCCGCGACGGGATACGATGAGGACTGTCGATTTCGGATTTTCGATTGCAGATTGGCCGGGAGTGGTTGAGAAACTCCCGGCTTTTTTTTATGGTAATGTTAATGGCTGGAGCGAGGCGCATATGAAAAGTCCATTTCCGGGCATGGATCCGTATTTGGAGCAGCACTGGCTCGACGTGCACGCAAGTTTAATCATCTATGCTCGTGACCAACTTCAACCGCAACTGCCCGGCAACTTAATTGCGCGCGTCGAAGAACGGCTGGTCGTTCAACCCGAAGATAGAGAAGATCGAAGCATCTATCCCGATGTTCGAGTCGTGGAGGAATCCAACAAAAGAGCGGCGACTGGAATCGCGCTGGCAAACGAAGTCGATGTCGCCGAGCCTGTGGAACTGTTCTACCACGAAAAAGCGACTGAGACACTGATTCGCATCGTCGATCCCGGTACGAAGAATCGGCTCATCACGGTTATCGAATTCCTCAGTCTTGCCAACAAACTGCCTGGACCAAATCGCAAGACGTATCGGGAAAAGCAGAAAGAATTGATTTACTCCAGAGTCAACCTAGTTGAGATTGACTTGCTCCGAAGAGGCAGACGCGTTTTCCCACTTCCAAGTGGCAGCGTGCCGCGCAAACTGCGCAGCACGTATCAGATTTGCACTCATCGCGGCTGGAAGCCCACCTCATTTGAGATTCACCCGGCGCCCTTGCGCCGTCGCCTCCCTGTCATTGCTATCCCGCTTCGGCAAAAGGACAAAGAAGTGCATCTCGACCTGCAATCATTGTTGGACCAAGCGTATCAGAACGGCCGCTACGGCACGTCGATTGACTACAGTGAGCCGCCCGAGCCGCCGCTGGCCGGCGCGGACGCCGAATGGGCCGAAGAATTGCTAAAGACCAGAAAGCGCTGAGCTACTTCAAACCCGTCGCCTTGCGCACCAATTCCATTGTCATTTCCGCCTCGGCCCGCGCTTTCTTCGCGCCGGCTTGCAGAATGTCTTCCACCGTCGCCCGGTCTTGCGCGAGCTGTTTGCGCTTGTCGCGAAACGGGCCGAAGTAGGCGTCGATCTTCGCATAGAGCAACTTCTTGGCCTGCCCGTAGCCGATCTTGCCCGCCCGGTAGTCGGCGGCCATAGTCGCTTTCTCCTCTTCGGTAGCGAACAGGCTGTAAAGCGCGAACACGGTGCATTTGTCCGGATCGAGCGGCTGGCCGAGCGGCGTGCTGTCGGTCTTGATGCTCATGATTGTTTTTTCGAGCGGCTTGCCTTCCGCGAAGATGTCAATGGTGTTGCCGTACGACTTGCTCATCTTCTGCCCGTCGATGCCCGGCACTTTGGCTTGGGTCTCCGATTTAGGGATGAGGGGTTGCGGCTCGGGGAAGACATCACCATAAGCGCGGTTGAACTTGCCGGCCATGTCTGCGGTCATTTCCAGATGCTGAACTTGATCCTTGCCGACCGGCACGAAGTGCGAGCGCACGATCAAGATATCCGCCGCCATGAGCACGGGATAAGTAAACAGCCCCACGCTGGCTTCGATGCCCTTATCAATCTTCTCCTTGTAAGAGACGGCGCGTTCGAGGAGTCCCATGTTCGTGACGGTGGACAGGATCCAGGTTAACTCGGCGACTTCAGGCACGTCGGACTGACGATAAAACGCCGCCTTGTTGGGGTCCAGGCCGAGCACAAGATAGTCCAGGGCCACGTCGTGCGTGTTCTTGATCAGCACTTTGGCGTCCTGAATCGTCGTCAGCGCGTGGTAGTTGGCGATGAAATAGAAGCATTCGGCCTCGTGCTGCAGCTCGATGTGCTGCTTTACCGCCCCAAAATAGTTGCCAAGGTGAAGTTTGCCCGACGATTGAACGCCGGAAAGGATTCGCTTGTTCATTTCTTCATCCTCTTTTTCTCTTTCTCCTTGTCGATGACGCGCAAATCCAATTGCCGCCGCTGCAGATCGACGCGGACAACCTTGGCCATTACTTTGTCGCCCAGCCGATAGCGCCTTTTGCTCCGTTGGCCGATCAGACTGTGCGAGGCCTGGTCGAAGTAATAGTAGTCGTCCGGCAGCGTGCTGATGTGCACCAGGCCTTCGACGGGCAGTTTTTCCGCTTGGCCATAAAAGCCATAGTCGGCCACGCCGGTGATGACGACTTCCATTTCCATGCCGAGGCGCTGGTTGAGATGGGTGAGCAGCTTCAACTTGACGAGTTCGCGCTCGGCGACATCGGCGCGGCGCTCCATCTTGCTGCAATGGTCGCCGAGGGCCAGCAATTCGTCGAAGTCGCTTCCGGCCTTGCCGCGCCTTAGGAGCTGGTCGAGCAGCCGATGCACGACCAGGTCGGGATATCGGCGAATGGGCGACGTGAAGTGGCAATAATTCTCGCTGGCCAAAGCGTAGTGGTCGTCCTTTTGTGGACTATACGCCGCTTGCTTCAAGGAGCGCAAAAGTGCGTAGTGAACGGCGTGCACTTCGGGCCGGTTGGCGGACTGCTGCAGGACGCGCTGCAGAGCGTAGCGATCGGTTTCGCGCTGAATCTTGTAGCCGAGAATGCGGGCGAAGTCGGCGAACGCCTTCAGCTTGGCGGGATCGGGGGCCGGATGGACGCGGCGGAGAAAGCCGATGTCGAGCCGATCGACATGGCCCGCGACGGCCTCATTGGCAGCAAGCATGAACTCTTCGATGATACGATGCGTGACCAGCCGCTGGCGAAAATGGCCGCCCGCGACGCGGCCCTGCGCATCGTATTCGAGCTCCACTTCCGGCATATCAAGCTCCAAGGCGCCGCGCCTTAGTCGGCGCTTGTGCAATATCGACGCCAGCACGCGCATGCGGAAGAGCATTTCGTAGACTTCCGGATCGACCCGCAAGCCGACGGCGACTTCTCCCCGCGCCCCTTGAGGGAGAGGGGATGGGGCTTCGAGCAATTGATGGGCTTGTTCGTAAGAGAAGCGCCTTTTGACCCGGATGGCGGCGTTGGCGAATTGCGCGCCAGTCTGGATGCCGACGGGGGAGAAGTCAATCAGCACGCTCTTGACGAAGCGGACTTTGCCCTCCTGTAGACTCGCGAGGCTGTTGGAGATAATCTCCGGCAACATCGGCAATACGCGTTGCGGCAAGTAGACGCTGGTGGCGCGTTTGCGCGCTTCGCGGTCCAGCGCCGAGCCTGGCGGAACGAAATGCCCCACGTCGGCAATGTGCACGCCAAGCAGCCAATGCTTGCTCTTGGGATCCTGCGTGAGCGAAACCGCGTCGTCGAAATCGTGAGCGTCCACCGGGTCGATGGTGACGGTGGTCCAGCCGGTGAAATCTTCGCGGCCGCCGAGATCTTTTTCGTTGAAGTTCGCGGCCGCTGCCCGCGCTTCCGCCAGCGCATCCTCCGCGAAGCCGTCGGGCAATCCGAAGCCACGTATGATCGACAGTGTATCGACGCCCGGTTGGCCGCGCGGGCCGAGGATTTCGGTGATGACACCTTCGCCGCGATCTTCCGGTGTCGGAAACCGAAGCATCTCAAAGACGACTTTGTCCTCGGGCTTAGCGCCTTTGGCGCCCGGATCGCCGACGTAGACACTGTGGCTAAACACGGTGCCGTCGACACGAACAAAGCCTTGGGCATCGCGTTCAAAATAGGTGCCGACAAACTGATGCGTCGCCCGCTCGAGCACGCGGAAAACCTCGCCGCGCGGGCCCAGGCCGCGCTTGCCTGAAGCGCTGCGAATGCGCACCAGCACTTCGTCGCCGGTCACCGCGTCGCCGACCGATTCTTCAGGAATGTAGATCTCCGGCCCTTGTTTGCCGTCGACGACGTGCGGGCGGACAAAGCCGAAACCGCCGGAGGTTTTCCGCAAGATGCCGGTGACGGCGGCATGCGCTGCGACGGTGCGCACGGCGTTGCCTTTGCCGATCTCGATCCGGCCGTTTTTGATCAGCGCGCGGAGCGATCCTTTGAACTGGATGTATTGGTTTGCCGACAGGCCCAACTTCCGCGCCAGCGCTTTGGGTTTGAGCGGATAGTAGGACGGTTGCGCGAGGGCGGCCAGGATGTCTTTTTCCAACTCGTTCATCTATTCCCCGTCCGTGACCACGCCGCTGCCTTCGTGAAGGCCCTTAAACAAGCGCCGATCGGTCTTCGGATTGTACGGCGTCCAGGCGGAGGTGCCGTTCTGGTCGTCGCGGATGTCGCGCGTATAGCTGTGCACCTTGGCGTCAAAATTGTCCAAGTGGTGAAGGGCGATGGCTTCGGGCGTCATTGGCAAGCGCACCGTGCCGAACTCGTAAGTGCCATGGTGGCTCAGAATCATATGCTTTAGACGAAGGAGCAATTCCAAAGGAAAAGGTTCGCCGGTCAAGTCCGGGACCTGGGCGGCTTTCTGGTCCAGCATTTGGACGCCGATGACTTGGTGGCCGATGAGCTGTCCTTCGTCGGTATAGCCGAAGACACGGTCGAAACTGAGCTCGCGCACTTTGCCGACGTCGTGCAGGAAAATGCCCATCATTAAGAGATCGCGGTTGAGCTCCGGATAAAGGGGCAGGATGCGGTCGGCGGCGTCGAGCATGGTGACGACGTGTTCGAGCAAGCCGCCCATATACGCATGATGGTTGCGGACACCTGCGGGCGCCTTGGAAAAACCGTCCACAAAGGCTTCGTCCATCAGGAAGCACTCGGCCAGGGCGCGCAGGTGCGGGTTGTCGAGTTTCAAAAGAAAGCCGCGTAAGCGTTCGAGCAATTTATTGATGTCTTGATTGGTGCGCGGCAGAAAGTCGTTCAGATTGACGCTCGCGGCCGGAACTGAATCGAAGTGCGTGAAAATGACTTGCAGCGAGCCTTGATAGAGCTGAACCTTGCCCTTGACGCGCACCAGATCGCCTTCCTCGAAGGAGCGGAATTGGTGCTCGTTGGCGTTCCACATACGGGCGTTGATGCCGCCGGTGCGGTCGCGCAGCTCCAATTGCAGGTACGGATTGTTCTGCCGGTTCGTGCGCAGTTGCTTGTCGGTGACGAGGAATACTTCGTCGAGCGCCTCGCCGTCGGCCAGTTGTTGCACCCAACGTCTGGACATGAAGATTTCGCCCTTGCACCAAGCCCATGAACACACTTACTTCTTTTTTTGTATGGCACAGACGCCGCCGTGACAGGGGATGAGGCGGAAGCGATTGCGCGCGATCCAGAGGTAGAGGCGTTGGCCGAGCGTGGGCAGGAAGGGCAGGTACAGAAGTGGAGCGACAAGCCAGAGTAAGGGCAGCCGCCAGGCCAGCCAACGGAAAGCGCCAAAACCGTGATAGAGCCGACGGCCGTCCGGCGTCAGGACGTGCATCTCTTCGCTCAAGGGCGCCTGCAATACCCCTGGAGATTGCAAGAGCGCTTGATCGTCAGCGCGGAAGTTGAGGTATTCCAGTCGACGGGTCCAATCGAGCTTGCGCAAGAGCGCCACGGACTTTTGACAAAACACGCAGTCGCCGTCGTAGAGGACTGCGGCTTTTTTTGGCGAGAGTGCGGCCATGGCGAAGCTCCTCTCACCATTGAACCGCAAATCACGCCGTAACGTAACCTGAAACGATGACAAAGGTCCTTGCTTACTTCTTTCCTGCCGCGGTTGCTTCATTGACGACGATCTTTGAGCGCGGCTTGTACTGCGCGATAATCGCTTCGCGCAGCCGATCGCCGTAGATCTCGAGCACGAACAGGCGCACGTCCTCGAACTTGACGTCTGCCTTGCCCGGCTTGAATTCAACGGCCAGGATGAGGTGTTGGCCGAACTCGGTGGCGACGGGCTCGCTGATCTGGTAGGGCTGGAGGGCGAAAGCGGTTCGGGCGAATGGCTCGACCATAGAGCCGACGCGCGGGAACCAGCCGACGTCGCCGCCGCGCTCTTTGGACGGACAACCGGATTCTTTGGCGGCAACGGCGGAAAACGACTTGAGGAGCTCTTTGACGCGCTCCGTCTCGCGCGCCAGCTTGTCGGTATTGGGCGGCAGCTTCGCGAGTGCGGCGTTGACTTCTTCGTCGATCTTCTTGCGCCATTCCGCCAACTTAGCCTTGGCCTGCTCGGGCGTGGCGTCGGCGGCCGGGATGAGGATGTGCCGGGCGTGCACCTGGCTGCCGTCGAACATGTTCTTGTTCTTGTCGAACATATCTTTGAGGACTTTATCGTTGCCTTGCTGAACAACGAATTTGTCCCAGCGCAAGGCGCCGTGCAATTCACGCTTTAAGTCATCCTCGGTCAGAATCAGGCGCTTCAAGAGCTTGTCGAAATCCTCGCCTCCCTTCTTGGCTTCCTCCTTGATTTGCTTCAAGCGCTCTTCGATCTCCTTCGCGTCGACTTGAATCTTGAGTTGAGCGAGGTACTGATCGACGAGCATGTTGTCTATGAGGAAGTTGAGCACCTCCTTGCGGGCGGCGTCGCGATTGGACGGGCTCTCGCGCAACAGTCCCCGATAAACCGCCAATTCAAGGACCGGCTGGCCGTTGACCGTGGCCGCGACGGCGTTGGGCGCAGGCGGCTGTACGAGCGTCGGCGGCGGCAACTTGGCGTCTTGGGCCGGCGCCACGGATGGGTGCGCGCTCACAAACGCCAACGCGCCGATGCAAGTTAGGAGCCGTAATCTGGCGAACATGGGATCCCTCCTCCTGTCCGGGCAAAATGGGATGTGCCCGACATCGACTTCCTTGTCTTGAGCAGCGGATTGTACCCAACCCCGTCTTGTGCGCCGAGACGAAGTTGCCTATGCCACATGCGCAATACTAACCACGGATGACAGGGGTCAGCACGGATACGAGAGTGGCCATGAATCCCAAACGACTTGCCGGATTGGCGTTGATACTGTTGGCGGTGGGCTGCACGAGCATCGAGAACAGTCTGGTCTTTCAGCCGCAGCCCGCGTCGGAGCCGTACAAGGCGCCGCCGCAGCCCTTGCAGGACATACATTTCGAAACCGCCGACGGCACGCAAATTCACGCGCGCTGGGCGCCGCATCCGTTCGCCAAGGGCGCAATCCTTTATTGCCATGGCAACGGCGGCAACATCGAGCAATGGGGCGGCGCGGTCCGCGACTTGTGGAACAACTTGAACGAGTCCGTGCTTATCTTCGACTATCCGGGTTATGGGCATTCGAGCGGCAAGCCGTCCGAATCCGGCTGCTATGCCGCCGCCCAGGCCGCCTACGACTGGCTCGTCAAGGAAAAGAAGATCCCGCCCGAACGCATCCTGATCTTTGGACAATCGCTAGGCGGCGCGGTGGCCGTCGATCTGGCGGCGCGCCAACCGCACCGCGCCCTCGTACTGGTGCGGACGTTTACGTCCGCTCCCGACGTGGCCCTCGACCAGCTGCCGGTCTTGCCTTACTCGCTCCTCATGAACAATCGCTTCGACAGCCTGGAGAAAATCAAGATGTGCTCGCGGCCGGTCTTCTTAGCAGCCGCCGATCAGGACCGCCTCATTTCGCTCCGCCACTCCCAACGCCTGCGTGACGCGTGCCTCGCGCCGTCCGACTTCTTCTTGCTCAAGAACATGGGGCACAACGACCCGTTGCCGCCCGAGTTCTATAGTGCGCTGCGCCGGTTCGTGGACAAGCACTAATCCGAACCGTAACTCAATCAGCGCGCTATCTTGAGCAGCACGGACTTTGCCGCGTGCTCGGTGTTCTTGCCTTCTCGCTTTGCCAGCACCACGCACGGATGCGGCGGCACGTCGACCCAGGGCTCGGCGTAGATGACGATGGTGCGGCGGACTTCGTTCTCATTTATCAGGATGCCATTGAGACCGAGGTCCAACACGCGCACGCCGTGGGGCAAGCCTTTCACTTCAAGCGGGACCCGGCCCAAAAAGCCCTGGCGGCGTTCGATGTGCACCGTGAGTTTGGTCTGGCCGCCCGGCTTGAGCGTCACCTCCGATTGCTCTGTCCAGCACACGATTTCGCCGGATTCCATGACCTTCGGCGCCTCGACTTGCGCTTCCTTCAACTGTTTCTTGCCGTCGATTAGCGCGGAGGCGATCAGTTTCAACGGCTGCATCTTGCCGTCGGCTTTGTCGTCGGCGTAGAGCGCGAACGCGGTGCTGTTTTGGCCCGCCTCGACAAACGTTGTCGGTGCGTGCAATCCAAGGGGCAGGTTGGCGGCCTCGACGGCGATGGGGCCGTCGTAGCCGTCGAAGCGCTCGACATTCACGGTGATCGGGATGGCGCCGCCTTTGGAGAGCGCGGGTTTGGTCGGGCTGAGCGAGATATTGAAGCTCGGCCGCGGCGGGCGGATGGTCAGGCGGTAGCCGAAGTTGTCGCCGGACTGGCCGCGCGAATCGCTGATTCGGACGCGGTAGTCGCCGTCGGCGGGGGCGTCAAAGAAGATGCGTGAATCGCGGCCATAGCCCGGCCCGCCGTCGTCGTTCTGGAAGAAAAGCGTAAAGACGGGGTAGCCGTTGGGCGGAAATTTCGATCCGGACGGGTGCATCGTAACCTTGTACATCGGCTCGTTCATGCTGTGATGGACGGGCGTGGTGTCGAGGAAGCCTTGTCGTTGTCCGCCGGCGCTGAAAAAGAAGCAATCCGCGTCCGGATGCGTGGGCAGCTCTTTGATCCTCATCAGTTCGCCGCCGACGAACAGGTAATCGTTGACGCCGAGTTCGCTCCAGGTTTCGATGCGGATATTCGGCGCGGAATCGTGATCGCGAAAAGTGACATAAGTTTTCGCCTGGCAGCGCAGGACGGCGCGCGGCACCGGCTGGTTCTTCTCGTCCAAGACTTCCAGGATCGAATCCAAGCCGGAACCGAGCCGCCGGGCGTTGACTTCGAGAATGAGCCGTTCGCCTTTTTTGGCGCGGAACTTCCACACGTCCCTTTGACCTGGCTGATGCAAATAGCCGTTGGCGGTTCCCGGCACCGGGACGGCGCCCTCATAGACCGGCGCTTTTTCATGCGGCTTCTGAGCAGCAATCGTTTCGGGGAATTCGCCGACGACGATTTCGCGCGGCCCGAGTACTTGGCCGAGCGGGCTGTCGATCGAGAGCTTCAGCTTGCTTCCCGGAGCGGCGTCGGCGGGGACTTTGATGCGTACTTTGTCCGTGCCCACGAACACGCCTTTGACGCCGATGCTTCCTTCCTGGCCGCGCTCCAGGCCGAGCGGAAAGAGCGAAATCACGACGGGGATCTCGCCCAGGTGCAGGCGATAGTGCATGTCCGCGCCGCCGCGCAGCTCGCGATCGCGCACGCCGACCGCATAAGTGCCCGCTTCGGAAAAAATGTAGCCGAGCACGCCGTCCAAAGATTCGGCCAAGAGCCGGCCGCGCGCGTCGACGAGTTGAAGGAAGGGATCGATCTTGGAGCCGACCGACTTGGTCAAGAGATGCACGCCGAGCTGCTGGCCCGCTTTGGCTTCGAAGCGGCAGTAATCAACGTCGCCGGCCTTGTCGAGTTTGCCCGCGATGCTGGCGGGCAGTTTCACGAGTTGTCCCGTGCCGGGCGAGTCGTTGCCCTCGGCGGGCGGAACGAGCGGAAAGAGATCGACGAAAAAGGATTGCTCCTTGGATTCGCCGGCCGCCCCCTTTAGCTTGACGGCAACGGGGCCGGCAGGAGCGGTGGGCGGAATGGCAATCTCCGCGTCGATTTCGTTTGCCCGCACGGCTAGAAGTCTCGCCTTCGCGCCGGCAGTGATAATTTCGGTGACCTGGTCCAGATTCTTGCCTTGGATGCTCAGACGATGCGTCGAGCCGCGCTGCCCGCTCGCGGGCGTGATCTTCGCCAGTTCCGGGGGCATGGGTTTCGCGGGCTTGTCCAGAAGCTGGGCTACGATGTCGCGCTGCATTTTTCCAGTCGTGGCGTCGAACAATCGAATCGTCCCGTTGTAAAGCCCGACAGCAACTTCATTGCCGTGTACCGCGAAAGTCAAACCTGTCTCAGGCAGACGCTCGAAGACGTGGCGCTCGACCATACGCTCGGCGTCCCAGGCTTTCAGCACGCCGTCTTGGCCCAGCGAGAAAAGCGTCTTGCCGTCCACTGAAAACAAGATCTTTTGCACCGGCGCTTCGTGGGCGAAGACGGAGTGAAGAATCTTGCCGCCCGTGGAATCGACCCGATAAACACGAATGCTCTTATCCACGCCGCCGGACGCAAGATGCTTGCCGTCGGGACTCCAAGCGAGCGTGTGCAACCAGTCGTTGGCCTCGCCAAGGGTGTAGAGCAGCTTGCCCGTAGCGACTTCCCAAACCTTGACAGCGCGGTCGGCTGAGCAAGTGGCAAGCAATTGGCTGTCGGGGCTGAAGGCCAGCGCGTAAACAGCATCGCTGTGTTCCTTTAGGGTTCGTGTGGCGCGCCCATTGCCCAACGACACGATCTTCACCAGCGTGTCGTAGCTCGAGGTCGCCAGCCATTTGCCGTTGGGGCTGAAGGCGATGTCGAGGATGCTGTCGTTGTGCAGTTTGGGAATCGCGTCCGGAGGCGACGACTTGCCCTGCCAGCGCTGCAAGACGACAGTTCCCGAAACGCCCGGCTCGCTAAGCGCGACGGCAAGCAAATCGCCCTTGGGCTGAAACGCCAGGCCGGTGACGAGGCCGGCGACAACTTCCTTCGTTGCGGCCGTGTTGATGCCGACGCCCCAAAGCAGCTCGCGGTGCCAGGCGGCCACCAGCTCAGCCTGTCCTGGCACGTACGCTAGGGCGCGAATGGGCGGCACAGCTTTCTTCCTCGGCTTGATGTCAGGAATCTCAGCTTTGACCAAAGCACTGTCGTCTTTGGCGCCGGCTTTGATCCAATGGCGCACCTGTGCGATCTCTTCAGCCTTCGGGCGGAATCGCGCTTCCTTAGGCGGCATCTGCGGCTTGGCCTTGCCTTCCATCATCAAGACGAGCCGGCTTTGGTCCGGCTTGCCCGGTGTCAGCACGTCGCCTTTGTTGCCGCCTTCGAGCATGGCTTTAACTGTTTCCAGGTCGAGCCCGCCCTTCACGGACTTGGGGTTGTGGCATTCGAGGCAATACTTGGCGAAGAACGGACGAACCTGTTTGGCATAGCTCGGTGGTTCCTGCGACCGCGCGGCGGCAGATGCGAACAACACAGCCCCAAACGCAATCAACGTGTATTTCATGGCATGTTTACCGGTTGAACAAGAACTCGCGTCCCGTCAGCACGGCCCAGAACAAGTCTTCCAAGACCTCGCGCCGTGTCGTCTGCGGATCGCGCGCGGCTTCCGCCATGATGCCAAGAAAACGGCTTTGCTCGTCGGTGGTCGGCGCCCGGCACAGCGCGAGCGCGAAAATGCGCCGCAGCGCCTCTTCGTCGTTGACTTTTTCCTTGAGCCATTCCTCAATTCGTGATTTCTTGTCGCGCAACTTGTCGTTCAAGGTCTGGCCGTTGTTGAGGTGGAGCGCTTGTGTGACGCTGGATTCCGATTGCCGTTCGCAAGAGCAGGTTTGGCCGCGCTCGGGCCGGCCGAAGGCATCGAGGAACTGCGATATGAGCTGCGTGTCCGGAAGCTGCAAGGCGCGAGTGCCGAGGGGATAGTCGCCGGTGCCGGCCTCGCCGCCCGAGGTGCCGACATTGACCTTGGTGAACGACGTCGGCACTTTAGTCACGCTGCTGTAAGCGTCGAGGACGACTTCCGCGGGCAAGCGCCGCACGAGATAACGCGAGTAAAAGCGATCGTCCGCTTTGTTGCCGGCCAATGAGATCGATGACCGTTGATAGGCCGCGGAGTTCATGATCGTTCGCGTCAGGTGTTTGACGTCGTAGCCGTGGGCGACGAAGTCCCTGGCGAGCGCGTCCAAGAGCTCTTCATTGCTGGGCGGATTGGTTTGCCGCAAATCGTCCTCCGCTTCGACCAGCCCGCGGCCGAGAAAATTGCGCCAGACGCGATTCGCCGCGGCCTTGGCGAAGAAGGCGTTCTCCGGCGCGGTCAGCCAGTTGACAAAGAAAGCGCGGCGGTCGGCGCTGTCCGTGGCCGCTTTGCCGTCCAGGGGCGCTGGCGGCACCGGAACGCCGCGGCGCGGGTGCAGCACGTCGCCGGCGCTGAGCGATTGCACCGTGATTTCGCCCGGCCGTTCGCCGTTCTTGATGGCGACCTGAGAAAACAGATTCGCCATGCCCCAATACTGGTCCTGAGTCCATTTTTCCAGGGGATGATTGTGGCATCGGGCACAAGTAATCGACGTGCCCATGAAGGTGATCGCGGTGGATTCGGTGAGGTCAGTGATTTCCTTGTGCAGGACGAAATAGTTGCTGGCGCCGTTGGCGAGGTTGCTGCCGGTGGCGGTCAGGATGTCGCGGGCAAACTGATTCCACCGTTTGTCGTCCGCCACACTTTGCCGGACGAAGCTGTAGAAGGCGCGCATGGCCGGTGCGGACAGTTTGCGGCTGGAGATCAACAAGAGATCGGACCATTTGTAGGCCCAGTAGTCGACGTACTCCGGGCGCTTGAGCAAACTGTCGATTAAGCGGGCGCGCTTGTCGGCCCGCGCGTCATTGAGAAACGCCTCGACTTCTTCCGGCGTGGGCAGTATGCCGGCGGCGTCGAGATACGCGCGGCGGATGAACTCGCGGTCGCCGCACTGCGGCGAAGGCGGGATGCGCAACGCCTCGAGTTTCTTCAGCACGAGGTTGTCGATGAAGTTGTGCCTGGGCGAGGCAGAGTAGACTTTTTCGTCCATGGGGTTGGCATACGGCACGGCGATTCGGGCTGTCGCGACTAGGTTGGCGAAAGCGACTGAAATCGCCGCCTCGCCGCTGCCGCCGACCGTCACGGCGCCTGAGTCATCGATGCCGGCTACGAGGTCTTCGGTGCTGGCAAACCTGGCCCAGCGCGTCACATCCTCGGCGTGGCCGTCGGAGTACCAGGCGCGTACGATAACTTGCAACTGGTCCTTCGGACGCAAAACGGCTTCCGGCGGAAACACTTCCAGTTTTTGGATTGTGGTATCGCCTTTCGATGGTCCCGGCGCGCCCGACACGATCCAATCGGCAATCAGCTTGTACTCGGGCGAATTAACTTCCAGCTTCAAGCCGCCGCCATGCGCGAGGGCCAAGGAGGGCTTCATGAGCATGAGGCTGCGTGCGGGTTCCAAGGGATTGATGCGGCGGCCGTTGGCTTGGCGCGTCAGGACGAAATGGTCGTCGCCCGGAGCATAGCCGCGCAGGGAAAGTTTGAAGCCGCCTTTGCCCGCGAGCGCGCCGTGGCAAGCGCCGGAATTGCAGCCGAGCTTGGTCAAAACGGGAACCACGTGGTTGCGGAAGTTCCAGTCGAAGTCCGCGCCCGTCTTCTCGGCCTTGACGCGCATGGTCGCCTGGTCTTTGCCGACTGTAGCCGTGATGATCGCTTCACCGTCGCTTTTCGCGCGCACCACGCCGCTTGGGTCCACTTCGACGGTGCTCGGGACCGATGAGGAAAACTTCGCTTTTTGGGTGACGTCGCCGACGACCTTTTGCGATGCATAGTCCAGGACGAGGAGCCGTTGCGATGCCTTGGGACCGGTCAGCACGATGTCGCCGGGCGCGATTTTCAATTCGGCGGGACGAGCCATCGAAACGCTCGAAGCCCATACAGCTAGAAACAGAAGACTTCGCGTCATGTGCGTTCACCTGGTCGTTGCGTGGCGGTCATGGCCTTCTAGAACAACTCACGTATCGGCTGCACGCCGAAATCCACCAGCGGAATGGGGCGATTCTGCGGGCCCGGCAATTCCCGGTGCGTGTCGAGGCCCAAGCCATGGAACAGCGTGGCCGCGACTTCGGCGGTGGTGACCGGACGCGACTTGGGGCGATAGCCGAGCTCGTCGGTTTCGCCGACGACACGGCCGCCGCGTATGGGTCCGCCGCCCATGAGAATAGTCCAGGCGCCGGGGTGGTGGTCGCGGCCGCCGGCCGGATTGATTTTCGGGGTGCGGCCGAACTCGCCCATCGCGGTGACGATCGTGTTTTGCAACAGGCCGCGATCGCTTAAGTCTTCGATCAAAGCCGTGAACGCCTGGTCGAAGTTGGGCACGACTTCGCGCGACATTTGCGCAATGTCCGTGAAGGGTCGCGAGCCGTGTATGTCCCAGGTCACCTCGTCAAACACGGTTTCGAACATGTTGACGGTGACGAAGCGGACGCCGCGCTCGATGAGCCGGCGCGCCAACAGGCAGCTTTGACCGAAGCGCGTGCGGCCATAACGGTCGCGGGTGCGGGCCGGATCGCGGTCGAGGGCAAATGCTTCGCGCGCCTGCGGGCTGGACATTAAACGATAGGCCAAGTGAAAACTGCCGTCGAGCTGACGAGCCTGCTGACTGTTTTCGAATGACGCCATCGCGCCGTCGACAGCGTCGCGCAGCCGCTGCCGGCGATCGGCGCGAACGGAGGAAATATACGAAGGCGGCAAGAGGTCCGGCACCTGGAAGTTCGGCACGGCTGGGTCGGCGTTCAGGATAAACGGGTCGTGCTGCCGGCCCAAATAGCCGGCGGTATGGCCATGGGGCAGGTTGCCGCCGGTGCGGCCGATGGGCCGCGGCAAGAGCACGTGGGCGGGCACCTCGCCGCGCTGTCCGCGGACATAGCCGAGCACACAACCGACATGCGGATGCTCGATGCCGCCAGTGAACAGCCTGCCCGTCTGCATCATTTGATGTCCGGTATCGTGGACGGCGGTCGCGGTGTGGTAGACCGTGCGGATGAGCGAGTACTTGTCGGCGTGCCTGGCCATACGCGGAAAGATATTGCTGATTTGCATCCCGGGCACATTGGTGGCCAACGGACGAAACGGACCGCGCACTTCCGCCGGCGCGTCGGGCTTGGGATCCCAGGTGTCGATGTGACTGGGCCCGCCGACGAGAAAGAGCATGATGCAATTAACGTCGCGGTCGCCTGTCTGTCCGGCCGCTTTTTCGGCAAAAAAGCCGGGGAGCGTGAGCCCGAGTGTGGAAATCGCCCCGGCATGCAAGAAGTCCCGCCGGGTCAAGCCATCGCAAAACCGCACCGACCGATTAGCGTCCAGGCGCAACATGGGTCGCCCTCACAATGCGTATTAGTAGGATTCGTCGTATCTTGTAATTATCGAACATCGTGCGACGTTTGCCTAGTCGGAAACCTTATTGGCCCATCTGGGTTTAGTTCATTGTGCAGAGCCTGCGGGTTACTAAGAGGAGGCAGGTCATGTCTTGTCGAATTGCGTCGATTTCATTGCTCGCCGGCATGGTGTTGGCCACGCCCGGCGTCGCGCAGGAGACGTCGCCCAAGAAATCCACGGAGGCGGTCGAGCGCCGTTTGGATGAGTTGGAGAAACAGCTCGAGCAAATGCTGCGCGCCGTGAAGGCGCCAAAAAAATAGCAGCATGGGGAATCAGAGCGCACACCACTTACGAGCCTTGACCAGTTTTTTGAGCGCACCTATAATTCCACGATACCGGCAACCATATGGTAACCGGTTGAGCGGTTTTGAGTTGCGTCGATGCGATGGCGCAATGCGCTAACGCGGGCCGTTGCGAGCGCGGCCTTGACACGACGGATTGGCACGGAAGCCACGCGGCGGAGTCCGCGGTTTTTCCTTTCCCATGGATGGGGCCGTCTTTGCGAATCCTTCTTCCAAACTTTGGGAAACGCGCGGTGGGGCGCTCATTCCTGTCTATTGGCAGGCAAGAATGCCCGTCCCGCACAACCCGCGCTTCGGGAAAGCAGGCCGCTTTCCTCGCCCCGTCCATTGCTGCCAATGGGTGCCCTTTGTCGGACGATCGGGTTGCCCTGAAACTCCAGGTGAAAGAAGCCAACGACATTGTCGATGTCGTCGGCAGTTACATCACTTTGCGCCCGGTCGGACCCACCTTCAAGGGTTTGTGTCCCTTTCACGACGATCACCGCCCTTCCTTCGACGTCGATCCACGCCGGCAGCGCTATCGCTGTTGGGCTTGTGGCAAATTTGGCGATGTTTTCAACTTCGTGCAAGAATACGAGCGTGTCGGATTTCCAGAAGCTCTGGAACTATTGGCCCGCCGCGCCGGAATTTCGCTGGATTCCTTAAAGAAATCGCAGCACGGTCCAAGCCGCGCTCATATGTTTGACGTGGTTCGTTGGGCGGCGGAGCGCTTTCGAGAGTGCCTGCTCGACGATCCTGCGGCCGAGTCCGCCCGCATTTATCTGGGTGAGCGCAAGCTCGCGGGAGAAACCGTGCGCCGCTTCGGCCTCGGTTTTGCCCCACCCGCGGGGGAATGGCTTGTGCAAAAAGCCGCACAGGCCAAAATGCCCTTCGACCTTTTGGAAACGGTCGGCCTCGTCGCCAAACGCACCGAAGGCACGGGCTATTACGACCGCTTCCGCGACCGAGTGATCTTTCCCATCCGGGATATGCGCGGCCACACCGTCGGCTTCGGCGGACGCGTTCTGCCGTCGTCGCCGAGCGCCGCCAAGGCGCCCAAGTACTACAACTCCGCCGAGACGCCGCTGTTTTCGAAGAGCGACCAGCTCTACGGGATCGACCAGGCCCGGCAAGCGGCGCTCAAGGCGGGCTACTTGGCGATTGTCGAGGGATATACAGACGTCATGATGGCCCACCAGCACGGCGTGCCCCAAGTGGCGGCCACCATGGGAACGGCCTTCAACGCCCGCCATTTGCGCAAAATCCGCGGCGTGGTTGAGCGTGTCGTGCTCGTCTTCGATGCCGATGCCGGCGGGGAAGGGGGCGTCGATCGCGCATTGGAAGTGTTCGTCAGCCATGACATGGACTTGCGCATCGCAACGCTGCCCGCGGGGTTGGACCCGTGTGATTTGATCGCAGAGCAAGGTCCGGCCCCGTTCGAACTAGCACTCGCCCGCGCGGACGACGTGTTTGAGTTCAAGCTGGCTCGTGTCTGGCAGGAAGCGCAGGCCGGCGTCGAAAGTCAGCGCAAAGCCATCGAACAAATGCTCAGTGTCTTGGCCGCCGCCCCGGAAGAACGTTCGGTGAAAATGGAGCTGATGATCAACCGCATCGCCCATCGCCTCGGTCTCAAGGAGGAGACGCTATGGTCCAAACTGAAGGAACTGCGCGGCAAGCGCCGCAGCAACGGCGCCCCGCTCCCAGCAAGGCGCAGCGCCGCGGATGCGGCCCCTGCTTCGGCGTTCCAAGTCGGCGTCCAGGTGGAACAAGCCGCGTCCGCACCGGCGGCCCGGCAAGAAATCGAACTGCTCGAAGTGCTTTTGGCCGACGGCGCGCTCGTAGCCAAGGCAATCGGCCAAGTAAGCCCCGAAGACATCGAACACCCGGGGTTGTGCGAGCTCTTAAAGGGGTTGTATCGCCTCCACGCCGAAGGGCTGCAACCTGACCTGGACCATTTGCGGGCCCGTCTTGATAATGAACGGTTACTAGACAAGGCCCAACAGTTGCAAGAACGCGGCCTCATCCACGCCGACAAGCTTGCATGGCTCGGCGAGCTCTTGGCCCGTTTCGAAGAACGCCGTGCCACGCGCCGCACGGATGAAATCAAGAACGAAGTGCTTGCCGCAGAGGACCACGCGCAGGCGTTAGAGGTCTTGAAGCGGTTGCAAAAAAAAGAAGGGGAGCCGTAGCACGGCCCTATGTAGCCGTCCTGCCGTGAATCAAAGCGAATACCGTGTTATTCAGGAGTCCGCTCGTGGCACATTCCAAGAAGAAAGTCGAAACCCCGCCGGCGAAATGGAAGTCTCCGCAAGGCGACACCTTCATGGGGATCAAACTCGACGACGGCCTGAAAGCGCTCATCGAATCGGGCAAGGAAAAAGGCTACCTCACTTACGATCAAGTCAACGAACACCTCCCCGAATCCGCGAACGATCCCGAGTTCATCGACAAGTTGATTCTCTGCCTGGAAGAAAACGGCATCGAGCTGATCGATGAAGTCGAGGCCGAAGAGCGCGAAGGCGGAGCCGATCCCCAGGAAACCCGCGAAATCGAGGCCGAGCTGCGCGAGCTCGACCTCTCCTTTATGGAAGAGGAGGGCGACGGTAAGCGCATCGACGACCCGGTGCGGATGTATTTGACGCAGATGGGTGAAATCCCGCTGTTGTCGCGCAACGAGGAAATCCAGCTGGCCAAGAAGATCGAAGTCACCCGCAAGCGCTTTCGCCGCAAGGTCCTCGAATGCGACTACGCCCTGTGCAGCGTTGTCGAAACCTTAAAACGCGTCCACTCCAACGAGCTTCCCTTCGACCGCACCATCAAAGTCTCCCTCACCGAAAACCTCGAAAAAGACAAGATCCTTCAGCGGATGCCGCACAACCTGAAGACGCTCGAGTTCTTGCTCGAGCGCAACCGCGAGGATTTCGTCAAGATCATCGATCCCAATCTTTCCGAGGACGAAAAGAAAGAGTTTCGCCGCCGCCTCAAAGTGCGGCGGCACAAGGCGGTGACGCTCGTCGAAGAGCTGTCGATCCGCACGCAAAAGGTCCAGCCGCTCATGAAGAAGATGGAGCAGATCTCGCAGCGCATGGACGAGCTGGAGCGGCAAATCCAGGACCTGCAGGGCCTCCGCGCCGCCCGCGAGGACCGCGCCAACTTCGAAGCGGAGCTGCGCGACCTTATGCGCATGACCTTGGAAGAGCCCGCCAGCCTGCACCGCCGCGTCGAGACCGTGCGCGAGCGCTTCCTGGAATACGAGCAAGCCAAGCGCGACCTCTCCGGCGGCAACCTGCGCCTCGTCGTCTCCATCGCCAAGAAATACCGTAACCGCGGCCTGTCTTTCCTCGACCTCATTCAAGAAGGAAACACCGGCCTCATGCGGGCCGTGGATAAATACGAGTATCGCCGCGGCTACAAGTTCTCGACCTACGCGACGTGGTGGATTCGTCAGGCCATCACCCGCGCCATTGCCGATCAGGCCCGCACCATCCGCATCCCGGTGCACATGATCGAAACGATGTCCAAGCTGCGCAACGTTTCCAAAAAGCTGCTGCAAGACATGGGCCGCGAGCCGACCATCGAGGAGACAGCCAAGGCGGCGGGCATCAGCATCGAGGAAACTCGCCGTGTCCTCAAGATCAGCCGGCACCCCATCAGCCTGGACCGGCCGGTGGGCGAAAGCGAAGACAGCTACTTCGGCGAGTTCATCGAGGACGACGGCGCCGAATCGCCGGTCAACGCCGCCACCCACGAGATGCTCAAAGACAAGATCGACCAGGTGCTCAAGACCCTGACGTATCGCGAGCGCGAGATAATCAAGCTCCGCTACGGCCTGGGCGACGGCTATACCTATACGCTGGAGGAGGTGGGCCGTATCTTCAAAGTCACGCGCGAACGCGTCCGGCAGATCGAGGCCAAGGCCGTCCGTAAACTGCAGCATCCGGTGCGGAGCCGGCAGCTGGAGGGCTTCCTCGACGGCATCCGCCGTCAACTATGAGACAGACACCGCCGGTCCAAAAGACCGGCGGTTTTCATTTGGAGAGGAGTTTCTAACCACAAAAACACCGAGGCACAGAGAAGACAAATGAAGAAGGAAGCACGAAGAATGAACAACGAGCAATGACGCACCCATTTCCTGCTTCCTTGCCTTCTTCTTTTCCCTCTGTGACTCTGTGCCTCTGTGGTTAGTATGAAAACTCTCCCGGAGGTACGAAGACGATGGCCAATCCCGGCCAGATACTGAAAGAAATCCACCGCTTCCGCAAGTTGATCCAGGACTTGCAAGCGCGGATCGAGCAGGCGCCGCGCGCCTTAAAGGCGCACGACATCAAGATCGCGCAGCAGGAAGACTCGCTCAAGAAGACGCAAGACGCCATCAAACAGCTCAAAGTGAAGATCCACGACAAGGAAGTCTCGGTCAAGGCTTCGGAGCAAGTGATCGCCAAGCTGGAAAAGACGGACATCCACAGCAAAAAGGAATACGACGCGCTGCAGACCGAAATCAAGCAATCCCGGCAACTAATTCGCAAGCTCGAAGACGAAATCCTGGAGGCGATGTCCGAGAACGAGGAGAAGTCGAAACAGCTGCCGGAGCTCGAGAAAGCGGTCGCGAAGGCTAAGGCGGAAAGCGGCCAGTGGGAGAAAGACCACCAGGAGCGTTTGGCGATCTGGTCGGAGGAAATCGCCAACGCCAAAAAGCAGCTCGCCGAGGTGGAAGGCACCCTGCCGGACGACGTCCGCGAAAAATACGGCCGACTCTTGTCCGCCAAAGGCGCCGACGCCTTCGCCGCCGTCGTTAACAAAAACTGTGTCGCTTGTTACACGGAAATCACCGCGCAAATGTACCTCAACCTGGTGCGCGGACTATTCGTCGTCTGCAAAAACTGCGACCGTATGCTCTACGTTGCGGAGGGATAGCGATGAAATGGCTCCTGACTTTGGCGGCCATCGTCCTTTTCCAAAGTGCGGCCCACGCCGGCGAATCTCCCAAGAAACTACCCAACATCGTCTGGATCACCTGTGAAGACATGGGGCCGCACCTGGGCTGCTATGGCGACAATTACGCGACGACGCCCAACCTCGACAAATTCGCCCAAAGAAGCCTGCGCTATCTCAACGTATGGTCGAACGCGCCTGTGTGCGCCCCGGCTCGGACCACGCTCATCTCCGGCATGTACGCTTCCTCCACCGGCTCGGAGCACATGCGCAGCATGACGCACTTGCCCGAAACGATGCGCCTATTTGTCGCTTACTTGCGCCTGCGCGGCTACTATTGTTCGAACCGGGTCAAGGAAGATTACAATCTGGAGAAGAAAGGCCTCGTTTGGGACGACTCCTCGAATAAAGCCCACTACAAAAACCGCAAGGCCGGGCAGCCGTTCTTCTCAGTCTTTAACTTCACGATCACGCACGAAAGCCAGATTCGCAAACGGCCGCACAAACTGGTCCACGATCCGGCCAAGGTCCGCATCCCTGCTTATCACCCGGACACGCCCGAGGTACGGCACGACTGGGCCCAGTATTACGACAACATCACCACGATGGACAAGGAAGTGGGCGCCATCCTCCGCGAGCTGGAGGAAGCCGGCTTGGCGGAAGACACTATCGTCCTCTTCTTTTCAGACCATGGCTCGGGCATGCCGCGCAACAAGCGCTGGCTCTACGATTGCGGCTTGCACGTGCCGCTCTTGATCCATTTTCCCGAACGCTGGCGCGAGCTAGCGCCCAAGGACTACGCCGTCGGCGGGACCACTCCGCGTCTAGTCAGTTTCGTCGACTTTGGCCCGTCGATGATCAGTTTGTCAGGCCAGCGCCCACCCGAACACATGCAAGGGGAGGCGTTCCTCGGCCCGTTTGCCGCTCCGCCGCGAAAGTATCTGCACGGCTTCCGCGGCCGGATGGACGAGCGCATCGACCTGGCCCGCAGCGTCCGCGACGAGCGCTATGTCTACATCCGCAACTACATGCCGCATAAAGCGCAAGGCCAGTACCTCAACTACATGTTCCAGACGCCGACCACGCGGGTGTGGAAAGAGCACTTCGACCTCGGCAAACTGAACGAGGCGCAGTCGTTTTTCTGGAAGCCCAGGCCGCCGGAAGAACTCTACGATCTTGAAAATGACCCCGACGAAATCCGAAACCTTGCCGCTTCGTCTAAGCACCAAGAGATTCTGCGACGGCTGCGCGGGGCCCACAACGACCACGTTTTCCAAATTCGCGACCTTGGCTTCCTGCCCGAAGATGAATTGCACGCGCGCTCCGCCGGCTCGACACCTTTCGAAATGGGCAAGGACAAAAGCAAGTATCCTAGGCTGCGCGTCATCGAGACGGCGCATATGGCTTCCATGCTACGGCCGGAAGAATTGCGCAAGCTGCAGATAACACTCGCGGACGAAGACAGCGCGGTGCGCTACTGGGCGGCGCTTGGTATCCTCATGCGCGGCAAGGACGCGGTAGTGTCCAGTCGAGAGGCCTTATTGAAGGCGCTGACGGACTCGGCGCCAAGCGTGCGTATCGCCGCTGCGGAGGGCTTAGGCAAGTACGGATCGGACCAGGATGCGGGCAAAGCGGTATCCACGTTGGCCGAACTCGTCTCCTTCAAGAAAAACGGCCTCTTCGTCGCCGTGCAAGCGCTCAACGCGCTGGGCGAACTCGGCCCGCGCGCCGCGCCCGCTTTGCCGGCCGTACGCTTGGCTGCAGAAGGCACGGACACGATCACGCCACGTCAGCGCGAGTACGTGCCCCGGCTGGTGGAGAAACTGCTCGCAGACTCGAAAAAGTGATTCGGCGTGGAACGTGTTTTTTCTTTTTTCATAAGTTCTCAATAACCCTGGGTGCTTTGGCAATGGATTGCCTTGCGCCTGTGAGTTTTGCACACACCCACACACGCACACACATTGAGTCCTCCTCCCCCAGACTTATTGAGAAGCTACGTTTTTTCGACACAAGTGTAACAATATCTTCGACTTAATTTGCTGACACATTGTGTTTCAGGATGGTGTCAGCAATTATGCCCAGACAATAATTCCCATTTGACATTGTGCATGGGAAGGTGTCTTCGCCGACATCTGGCTGGAAATGCGCGTGCCGGTGCGACGCGCCGCCGCCGGCTGAACGGCTTTGCCCGCTATCCGGAAACGCCGAAGCACTTGCTGATCGAGCTGGACGCCGCCGGGTCCGACTACGCTGTCTTGGCGGAAAACGCGGCCGACGAAGTCTTCGTCCCCGCTTTCGACACGCTGCGCGAGGTGCTCTTGCAAAGTCCAACGCCCCTGACGCGCGAAGAGATCCGCCAGGCCTGGCCGATCCATCTCGCGCGGCCGGTCGGCAACACCTTGTGGCGCTGGCTGAGCCGCGCCTGCACCTTGGGACTGCACACGCGCTTTGGCGCCGGCAGCAAGGTCGATCCGTTCCGCTATGCCCTGGCGGCCATGGAAAAGCAGGAGGACGCGGCGTAGTCAGGGTTTCTGGTCCGTAGCTGAACTTGGAAGAAGGCTCGGGGATAGTCATTCGCCGCGAAGAATGGCCCCGACTTGACCTTTCACTCGTTGCCAGCGGCGGCGCACAGTCCGGTAGCTGACTCCCATCATTGTGGGCAGATCACGCAGCTTTTTGCCGCCACACAATCCCTCCCAAATCAAGCGATCGGGAGCATCAAGCGATTGCACCGCTTCCCCAACAGCCAGCTGAAGCTCGCGCCATTCAGCTGCCTCGTCGAGGTCGCAATCGACTCGCGCGAGAGTTACCCGACCAACGGGCGAATGAATACGCCGCTCGTAGCGATGACGAGCACGGAACCAGTCCCGCAGCCGCCGGGAAACTACGCGTCTTACGAAAGTACGGAAGGTACAGCCCGCCGGCTTCACCGACTGAAATGCGTCGTAACATCGAATCGCTTCGTCGATCCAGAAGAATGACTGTTGCCGAATGTCTTCCTTGTCTTCCGCGCTAAGTCCTTTGTCACGTGCCAATATTGGAATCAGCGACTTGATCTCGGGCCAAAGCCGCAATACCAGTTCATTCCTGGCGGGTACAAAACCAGCTTCCTTTGCCAAAAGGACCAGAATCTCATCGGACGTTTTCGGGAGGTCCAGAACAAAGCGCTTGATGGATAGGTCTGACATGCGGCATCCTCCTGCTGCTTGACGTGCGGGACACCTATGTCCATTGGAGAAAGAAATCGATTCAGAAGCAAATCGAAAACCTGAGCAAATTCCTGTCCTCTGTCCTAAGGGCGCGGCGAATAAGTAAGGTGAAAGCACATTTTGGACGGAAATCCGGACAAACCTCTTCACCTAGCGATAGGAGCTAGCCATGTTTTGGCCATTTCGCAAGCACCGTGGCAACTCGGTTGGAAATCCAATTCAGCGTCGGGCCAATTACCGGCCCTGGTTGGAGGCGCTCGAAGAGCGCTGGACTCCAGCAACGATTATTTGGGACGGTGGCGGAGCGGACAATTTGGCAAGCAACGCACAGAACTGGGTGAATGACTTGCTCCCTGGCGCGGGCGACACGATTGCATTCGATGCGACGAGCAGTAAGGCCGCGACCATCGATGCTGCTTTCACCGTGTCCGTTGCCGGCATGCAGTTGGCCCCGGGGTATAACAGCACGGTGACTTTGGCCAGGAACTTCACCGTCACCAATGGCCTAACCCAGATGGGTAGCACCATCACCGGCAGCTCGAACCTGACCCTTCAGGGTTCCTCGATGGCGGCCTAATGGAGCCATCATGAGCGGTACTGGGATTACGACAGTCGCAGCTCAAGGAACGTTTACGATTGGCGGAGCACTTCCCGGCAACTTGAACCTGAATGGACGTCCCCTCACAATCGACGCCGCCGGAAGCTTCGTGGTTACCCCAGCAAGGCAGTTGGTGGCCTCCAACGGCGCTGCAATCACCAACAATGGCACGTTTGAATTGCGCGGCGACAGCACGGCCATCTCATCCGGCGGCGGCGGCGCTTCGTCCTTTGTCAACACGGGAACCTTCCTAAAAACCCAATCGCTGTTTGCGGATCAAGCGCAAGTCTCGATCACGTTCACCAACGTAGGCCCACTGGAGGTTCAAACTGGCATTCTAAACTTCGCCGCTGCCTTCACTCAGCTCAATCTGGGCATCGTGCGGCCGTTGGCGATGGCGGGCGAAGTGCGCGGCGGTGACATGACGTTTGTCGGTGGGACACTCGAAGGCGGCGGCATACTCCGGGTGACCAATGCGGGGCCCGGCCTGCTGACCTGGATGTCAGCCCAAATGAATGGGTCTGGGAGCGTGATCGTCAGTCTTTTCGCCACCATGGTGATGGACGGGA
>JAKEHV010000225.1 GCA_022614915.1 Gemmataceae bacterium
CAGCTTGGACGAGAGCAGCTTGAATTGCCGTCGCAGCAGTACAGCTTCGCCTTGGTGCGTGCGCCCGTGCGTCGCCGAGCCATTATCGTGCTCATGCGCAAAGGAAAGTTGAAGATGTGGCTCTGCAAAGTCCCCGAGCTGGACGGATATGATCGCCTCATCCAGCTAAACAACCCACAGAACCCGACTATCAGCCCCGGAAATTGCCGCGCCGGCGACTACGAGCAAGTCGTTGTTGCAATTGCCCGCCAGAGGCGTGCTCCGCGTGCAAGGGCTGGCCCCCAGCTGGACTCAGGGCGGAACATGCCGCAGGAATCCAGTTGAACTAAGCCGCGGACCCCACAGCGAGGGGCTGTGGAGCTCGAATCAACCGTGTCTGTCCGTCAGTGTAGGCGGCGGCCGGAAGGGACTGCAACCCGATTTTGGGATCGACTGGGGTCGCATGGCGCTGTCTCGGCGAGGTGCAGCGGCGTTCATTTCTCTTTGGTTCCCCCGAGTGCGGTTGTCGGGAAGATGTGGCAACCCTCTCTGTCCAGGACGAACACGATTTCGCCTCCTGGCGAGAAGACGAAACGGCCAACGATGTCCGACGTGTGTAGAACCTTTCCCGTGTGTGAATCGCGAAGGGTGGTTTCCTTGCTGAAATTGCAGGCAAGCCATTTGCCGTCGGGAGAGAACGCCACCCAGTCGAGGCCGTCCTTGAAATCAGACACGGTTCGCTCGTCCTTGGCTAAATCCCAAATGAACAGGCGACTTTTGACCGCCGGGTCTTTGATGAGTTGACAAACGATGGCCAACCTCCACCCATCGGGAGAGAAGGCACGTGACCACATGATGCCTGGCAACTTCAGCTCGCGGACCCTCGTGCCATTGTTTGGGTCCCAGAGCGCTAGCGTGACGCTCATCTCGGGACTCAGCGTCATGTCGCTTTCCGTGCACAGAAACAGCCCGTTGGGAGAAAAGAGCAGCTTAGTATGAAGCCCTTTGATGACGGCGCGCATTTCTCGGGAGCTGAAGTTGAGAATTCGGACGTCATGTTCCCCACCACGTTCAGACCGGCTTTCCGTCTTGTAGACCAACAGTTTTCCGTCCGGCGAAAAAACAGGATCCCAAACACCCCCGTTTGCCGTGATCGTGTCCTTTGTTTCGCCGGTGTTGACCTCCCAGATTCGCAAGGACTTGTCCCCGCCGGCTGAAACGAGCCACAGATTGTCCGGAGAAAACGCCGCTCCGTTCACCGACTGTGAATGTCCTGTCAAAGTCCGCAGGTGCTTGCCCGTGCGAAGATTCACCAGGTTGATGTTCGAGCGATTGCGAATCGCCAGAAGGCTACCGTCTGGAGAAAAAGTGAAGTCACCCGGCAGGACGCCGGGGGGCGCAAAAAATGAACCGACGCACTGGGGATGCTTGGCGCGGTCCGGCAGGTTGGCAAGTTCCCGCAGCGCCTTCTTCTCCTCCTGGGCCAGTTTGTCGCGACCTCTCTGGCGTTCGGCCGCAAGCTCGGCTTCGCGGGTCGGCGAGTACTCCGGCCCTTTCAGCGTTGTGGTCTGCAGTTTGCCAACCGCCGCGCCGCCTTTCTCGTCCCCCGGCGGCCTTGACATCAGAATCACGATGACCACGATTCCTGCGATCAGGGCCGCCCCGCCGAAGCCGACGAGCAGGCCGTGGCGGCGCCAGAACGACAGGGACCGCGACGGGCGTCCATCGGACTCATCGCCTCGCACCCGGGATCTCTTGGGGCGCACCGGTTCTTCTTCGCTGTCGAAGTCTGGTCGCCGCACGGCTTTTTCGGCCACGGGAGCTACCGTGACCGCGGAGCACTTCGGGCACTTGATCTTTGTACCTGCCGGCACTTCATTGCCGACCTTGAGCACCGTCCGACATGCAGGGCACTTGAATGAAATCGACATGGGCTATCCCATTGTCTTAATTACAGATACTTGCGGCGACAGACCAGGTGGCGCTTTTGCCCGTTTTGGAGCGCCATCTGGTCGCGCCAGAAGTGCGACAAGTTTGAGAAACAGCCCCTCGCAAATACTGGATCACTTCCGTCGCACTGCAAATCGAAGACCGCTACCCTTGCCGTTGGCCAAATCGTGGGAATTTCTCAAAGAGCACCGAAGAGCCGGGGGCGAAGTGGATGTTTTCGGTGTGTGTGCATGTATTGGGAGTGGGCGCAAGGCAATCCATTAACCGCTTGTGCAGTAGAGACTTGCGGAAAGCACAACGATTGCGCGCAACCCAACAGTCAGGACCACCTTATCCCCACCGATTATCGAAGTTGAGAAAGTCCCCCCCAAATCGTGCGCGTCGCTCGTTCTAAGTCATTTGATAATAACGGCTTGAACTGACCGCACGATTTGGCCAACACACTCCGCGAGTTGGCCAAATCGTGCGTTCTCTTTTGCAACGCAGAGAGCGCGGAGGACGCGGAGAAGAACACAGACGATTGCAGCCGCACACTATGCCCTTTTACTTTTCTTCTCTGCGCTGTTGCGTCCTCTGCGTTTCTATCCGCACATAGAATACCGCCATGGACAGCCTCGCCTTCCTGGCCGCCAAAACGAAAATCGGCCCGCTTTACGTCTTGCACGGCGACGAGCCGTTCTTGAAGCGGCAAGCGATCCTTGCGATTCGGGAGCGCGCCTTGGGCGCCGACGCGGACGAGCAAGTTGTTTCCACGTATTCGGGGGACAAAGCGGCATACGCCGAGGTGTTCGACGAACTTCAGACCGCGCCCTTCTTCGCGCCTAGGCGCGTCGTCGTCATTGAGGGCGCCGACCCCTTCATCACCAAGTTTCGGCCACAGCTCGAAAAGCTGCTCCTCAACTTACCCGCAAGCGGCGTCTTGATACTCGACGTAAAGACGTGGGCGTCGAACACGCGGCTGGCGAAGATGACGCCCGACAGCGCCACCATCGTGTGCAAGGCCCCGCCCGTTTACAAGATTGCGAAGTGGTGCACCGACTGGGCCGCGTCGCGCTACGAGAAACAACTCGCCGAGCCGGCGGCAACGCTCCTCGTCGAATTTGTCGGCGGCGACATGGGACTTCTCGATCAGGAGTTGGAGAAACTGTCCATTTACGTCGGCAGTAAATCGACAATCGAGGCAGACGACGTCGATCGCCTGGTGGGCAACAATCGCACCGAGTCAACCTGGAAGATTTTCGACGCCCTCGCGGACGGCCAGATCGACACGGCGCTCACCATCCTCGACCGGCAACTCGATCAGGGGGAGGAGCCTTTCAAGATCATGGGGGCGATGGCGTTTCAAGTCCGCAAACTGGCCCAAGGGGCGCGGCTGGCGCTGCAAGGAACGAACTTGCGCGCGGCACTGGCACAGGTGGGCATTCCCCCCTTCGCTGTCGACAAGGCCGAGAAACACCTGCGCCGTCTGGGCCGGGAGCACGCCGCCCAGCTCTACGATCAACTGATGGAAGCGAATATGGGCCTGCGCGGCGGCAGTCCATTGCCGGAACGCATCGTGCTGGAGCGATTCCTGTTGCAACTCGCGCGGCAACCGGCGACGCATCGTTGAACAAAATCATTCCGCGAAGATTTCATCTACTGCGATGCGCCAACCGGGGACCGCAGGCTCGGCGTCCGCAATATCGCCACGGCGGAATACGACCGGGTTGGACGGATCGCTCGCACGGTAGCACGTCACCGTTTCCGCGACAGGATCAACGTCCCACACCACCTGCGTGCCCGCCTGGAAATAGTCGTCGCGCTTGGCGGCGATTTCCAACTCAGCAGCCGGCGCATAATCGTTCTCGCTCCGGACTTCAGCCGCGAAGTCGGGAGCGCCCTCGATAAAACGCATGCACTTGGCCGGCAACGGACCGAAGTAACAAGACGCGTCCGGCGAAAAGGATTCGCGTCCGGATGGCAACTCAGGCACGGCGTAACCCACACCGCCTGCATGCGCCTGACCACGCTTGATCGATTTAGTGTGCAATCGCGCATGCAGGAAAAGGTTGCCGGCAACGATCGAAGGCAAATGTCCAGATGCCTTTTGTCGAACGATCCTTCCACCGATCAGCTCGGCTTTGCCTTCTACCGCGTACAGGTCATCCAATGTAGCTCGCGCAGTGACCGAGGCCATGTTTGGAGTCCTTTGCAGAATTCGTGTCTGCTCGCCGGTGTGCCGCTTCCTTACGGGCGCGGCTCGGACAGTCTCACAGCCCAACGGCGATCGCTCGACCCGGTCCGCCGTGGCAGTCGCGGATGTACACGGGGGCGAACAGGAAGAACGCCGGGCCTTGCACCTGGCTGATGCCGGTGAGGAATTCGACGCCGGCAATGCCTTTGGTGCCGAGCATCCAATACGTCCACAGCGCCCGTTTGGCGTCCACGCCGCCCAGCGACGGCGCGTCGGTGGCCACGCAGCGGATGCCTTTTTCCGCCAGATACTGTATCGCGTCGGGGCCGGGCGCGGGCCAGCCTTCGCTCTTGCCGTTTAGGGGATCAGCCATGCAGGAATCGCCGGCGGGGAACGGACGCACATGTTTGTCGGTCCAGCCAGAGGAGAAGATGACAATATCGCCCGGCTTGAAAGGACCGCTTTTCTTTTCAAAATCCTGAATGTGGGCGACAGTGATCTCGGGCGAAGCGGGCCAAACTTTCTTGTCGGTCGTGCCCACAAGGTGTTTGACATCGATGATGCGGGCAAAACCGCAAGTCTGCCCGAGCGGCACTCTCTCCGTGGTCACGTCGCTTGTGCCGCGCGGGCCGTACTTCGCGTCATACTCGGTGAGCCATTCTTGCACTTCCTTGGAGTAGTTTTTGTTATTGAATCCTTTCTTCGGCAACGCGAAGGCCGGCGGCACGAGGTGCGTGCCGGTGTGGCTGTCCAGCGTATGCGTTTGGCTGAAATACGGTCCGCCGACCTGGTCCCAGGTATGGAACACTTTCGAGTAATAGGGGCAGCGGTGATATCCCAAGCCGGCACCGGGCCACCACACCGGCAGATCGTCCGCCATGGTGACCGACAAATCCCACGCTTTTTTTTCCTGCACAGACTTGATGAGCGTATTGCTCAAACTCGCCGCAACAATCGCGAACGCCCGCCCCTCGAACCCCGAAGACTTAGCGTGCTTCGGGCCCATCATGCAGTAGAAGGCGCCCGTAGTCGGCAGCTGACCCAGGCCGATGCAGCCTTCGGTCCAGCACATGCCGTGTTTGAGGCCGGCCACGTGTGTGGCCACCGCCAGGTCCGGGATGGGTCCCATGCTCGGACTGTCGGTGCCGAGGTTCATCACTTTGCGCGAAGCGAGATACTCGACGCACGCCGGGTCGGGATCGGGCCAGCCGGGCGAAGTCGCGCCCAAGGGATTTGCCACAAAGCCGCGGCCCGCGGGGAAAGGCTTGTAGTATTTGTCGGCGAAGTCGCTGCGAAAGAGCACGACGTCGCCGAAGCCGAGCGGGCGGTGCTTCTTTTCCCAGGCTTGAATGCGTTCCTTGGTGACAAGATCGCTGCGGCCCTTGGGCGCGGTGTCCAACAGATCGCGGCAATCAACAACGCAGGCCTCGCCGCAGAGTTGCCAGGCGGGCAATTTGTCGGCAGTCATCTTGTTGAACGGTCCGGCATTGGGCAGACCGGAGCCGGGCGGCGGAATGAAGTGGGCCGGTGCGTCGAGCTGAGTGCCCGTGTGCTCGTCGATGGTCAGGATGTCGCTGTTGTAAGCGCTGTGCGGGCCGATCTTGAGATAATGGTTTATCTGAAACGGCGGATTGCCAGCGGCCCAGGTGCAAGGCAAGTCCGGTGCGACCAGGAGCGAAAGGTCGATGACTTTGAAGCCGGGGTCCTTGGTCTGTCCGTGCGATTCTTGCGTAAAGTGAATGCCGATCGAGGCGAAGATCAACGCCGCGCACCACGCCGAAAGCCGTCCCATGCCGCACCTCCTGGAGAGAATCCATTTGGAACGGCGTTACTGTAAGAAGTTGAGTCGGCGCGTGCCAGAGAAAAAACGCTGGTGTCAGTTGCCAGCGCGGCGAAAATCGCCCGATTTACCGCCTGTCTTTTCCTCCAGTCGAACGAGTTCGATGGTCATCGATTTGTCCACGGCTTTGCACATGTCGTAGACCGTCAAGGCGGCCACGCTCACCGCGGTGAGCGCCTCCATTTCCACACCGGTTCGCCCGAAGTCGCGCACCGTGGCTTCGATGTGTAAGATCTCGTCTTTTTCGAACGCAAAATCGACCGTCGCCGACGTAATGGGAAGGGGATGACATAGTGGGATCAGCTCGCCGGTTCGCTTGGCTGCCATGATGCCCGCCAGCCGCGCGACCTCGAGCACGTCTCCCTTGGCAAGGCCCCGGTCGCGTATGAGCTTGAGCGTCGCCGGCTGCATGCGCACCTGGCCGCTGGCCCGCGCTTGGCGCAACGTCTCCGGTTTGCCGCTTGTGTCCACCATGCGGCTGGCGCCTTGGTCGTCGAAATGCGTCAGTTCGCTCATGAATACTCGGCGCTCTACTCTCCGCGCTCTACTCTCCGCGCTCTACTCCTTAGGAGGTCCGGCCACTCCCAGGTCGGCGAGGATCTGCGCCGCTTTGTTCGCGTCCGCCACCGCGTCAAATCCCGCGTAGCCGACGAATTTCGCGCCCAAAACGGCCATCATCAATTGCTGCAAGCTGATGCCGGCCAGCTCCCATTGCTGTGTGAGGCGATGCGCCAAACCCGCTTCGTTGTCGCCTTCCATGCGGCGCAGGTGCAAGTCGTCGTTTTCGACGAAACCGGCGGAGCGGGCGGCGCGGGTTTGCGTCGGACCGGTGACTGGCGCCACATAGAGCACGCCATAGCCTGGTTTTTGCGGAAGCCGCTGGGTGTGGATGAACTCCAAATTGCAGCCGGCCTTGGCAAGGATGGACAACTTCGCCGCCGTCGCGCCCGACTGATCCACGATCTCGCACGACCAAACATGCACGCGGTCCCATTTGAAGCTCATGGCGTCACCCTCAATCCATTGTGAATCAAACCAAGATTATACAGCGCGAAGTGCGCAGTGTAGAGTGCGAAGCCCGTTTACGTTTCGCGCTCAAGCAGTTTCTTCGTATGTTTGACTTGAGCGCGAAACGTAAACGGCGTTTCGCCGACTACTTTTCCCCGTGGCGTAGGACGCGCCCAGCCAAGACTCCGGTAAAGCGGCCATCGTCGATGGCCAGGCGCCCGTTGACGAACAAGAATCGCACGCCCGGTGAGTACTGGTGCGGCAGCTCGTAGGTGGCGCTGTCTTTGAACGTCTTCGGATCGAAGACAACGATGTCCGCGAAGTGCCCTGCCTTAAGGTAGCCGCGTTCGGGCAGCTTCAAGATATCGGCGGGCAGGCCGCTGGCGGAGCGGATTGCTTGTTCCAAAGAAATGATGTTGTCCGCCAGCGCGTAGCGGCCGATCTTACGCGGAAAGGTGCCGTAGCTGCGCGGGTGCGGCACCGTGTCAGAAGGCACCTGCGCACTGCCGTCGCTAGCGGTGGCGACCCAGTCTTCCTTCATGAACAAACGCACGTCGTCCTCATGCATGCCGAAACTGACCACGCCAGCGCCGCCTTTGCGCTGAATATCGATCACTACTTCCAAGAGCGATTTCTTTTCCAACTGGGCGATTGCGTCCAAGTCCTTGCCTTGCCATACCGTTTTCGGCGAAAAACGGGCGATCTTGAGCGTCTTGCCGCCTTGCCGGCCTTCGATCTTATCCTCGATGTCTTTGCGCATCTTCGGACCGATCTCGGGATCGTCCAGACGCTGGATCAGGTCTTTGTCCGTGCCTTCGCGATACTTGGCCGGGATGACCATGGCGGCCAGCGAGGTGCTGCTCGCGGGATAAGGATACTGGTCGGCGGTGACTTCCACGCCCTCCTTGCGGGCTCGGCGGATGAGGGCAATGACGTCAGCGGATTTGCCCCAAACGACGCGGCCGGAGACCTTGATGTGCGAGATGTGCACGCGCAGGCCGGCCTTGCGGGCGATCGTCAGGATTTCGTCCAAGGCGACAAAGATGCCGCTGCCTTCGTCGCGGATGTGGCTGGCATAAAAGCCGCCGTGTTTGGCCGCCACTTTCGCCAGCGCGATAAGCTCCTCGGTCTTGGAATACGTGCCAGGGTTGTAAATGAGGCCCGTGGACAGTCCCCAAGCGCCGTCGCGCATACCCTTGTCCACGAGGTCCTCCATCTGTTGCAGCTCTTTTTCCGTCGGTGCGCGATTGGAGTTGCCCATCACTTTCTGGCGCACCGCGTTGTGCGGCAGTTGATGGATGACATTGCTGCCGATACCCAACTTCTCCATCTTCTGGAAATAGCCGGCGACATCAATCGGCCCGGAGCCGCAATTGCCTGTGACCGCGGTGGTCATCCCTTGGGTGAGGTAATTCAAGTTGGGCGCGGTCGCTTTCTGTGTGAGCGGCGTGTCACTATGCGTGTGCAAATCGATGAAGCCGGGTGCAATTACCAGGCCCGAGCAATCGAGCACGCGCGGCTTGCCCTCGACTTCGAACTTGCCGACCGCGACGATTCTGTCGCCGCGGATGGCCAAGTCGCCTTGGGATGCGGGCTTGCCGGTGCCATCCACGAGCGTGGCGTTCTTGAGGACGACGTCAGCTTGAACAGGTGTCTGTCCGGCGGGCGCGGCGGCCAGCAGCGTCGAGACAATGAGCGCGAACATAGCGAGCTTCTCCAAGGATGAATGCCGCGACAGAATAGCATGACTGGAAAGTGGATGCACGAAGAAAACGCGACGCGCTTGGGTGGATTAGCTCTTCTTGAGGTTGATGCGTTTGAGCGCGGCGGAATTGAGCGCGTCCGTAATGACTTTCATGTTCTTGCTGTCTTTCCCGGCAGGCACCTCCGAGCGCGAAACGCAAGCGGGTCGCCCGGCAATCTGCGATCATCGTCGCCCTCGAACCTGCCTTGAGCCCGGCTCTTCATAGGGAAGGAATTTCACTTCGTTATTGTTGTTGTCGAAGCAGGCAAACTCGATGTACTCCGGCGACACGCCGGCGACGCCGCGTACGAAGATCTGCTTGCCGTTTTCTTCAAGCTGAGCGACTTCCTTGCGCTTGCGGTTGAGGAGGTAGTGGGCCACCTCTTCCTGCACGCGGACCTCAATGCGCTGGACAATGTCGCGGTGGGCGGCGAGCTGCACCAGACGCATGACGTCGATGCTCATGCTCTCGCA
>JAKEHV010000226.1 GCA_022614915.1 Gemmataceae bacterium
CCTGGCCAAGGGCGCCAGCATCGGCTTCGGATTCAGCAGGGGGCGCGTCATCAACACCCCAACCATCGCCCACCCGGTTCCGCAGTACCAGATAGGGATCGGCGACGTGGATGCCTTCTTCGCACGCGCCATCCATCTCTGCCATATGAACCCGAAAGTGTACTTCGGCTTCCTCACGGAGCACGGGCGCGAGATGCTCACGAAGTACAACGAGTACGCCAAGGTCTGGCTCCCGTGACGGCCGGCCTGCGATTACCGGCTAACGCTCGGCTAAGCTGCCGAGGGCCGCCTGTAAGGACGTTGAAGATCGGAAAACCAGGATGGCGGCCCCGGTCAGCTTCAGCCGTTAGATCGGCCTTTCAACACTTGATGAACAAATTCAAGGTCCACTTCGACCATGGCAGCAATTTCTTCCGGAGGCATTTTCTTGGCTGCCATGTTAACAATAGTCCGCGCAGCCTTCTCCTTTTTGCCCTCTTCCATCGCTTCCTGATAAACGCGGGTTTCGCGAATGTCCTTTACCTGCAACATGGCTTGAATCTCCTCTCGGCTGAACCGCGCCAGCTTGTAGATGATCACTGTTTCAATCAATTCTATCAGATCATTCCGCAACGCCGCATCGGCGATTTCTCTTTTCACGCGGGCCACAAGGTCGCGGGCGATCGCCGGCGCCTCGGACTCCGTTCGCCGAATCAAATACAGGATGGATAAACCCAATGGTGCGTTCGCCAGTTCCGGCATCTCGTCCAAGTAAAACGGCCGAATTTGTCCTGCATCCAAGAGCGCGCGATAGGGGGTGGTGTCCGCCGGTTCTAGCGATCGGCTGGCAAACAACACCACGCCGCGAAAGTCCTGCGCCGCGTTATGCTGCTTCAGATACGTAAACACCTTGGCCAACAGGTCGGCGAAGATGCTTGCCCGGGCATAGAACTGGACCTCCAAGAAGTACAGCGGCAAATCAGTCTCTTTCGGCAAGAACACGCCGTCGGTCCGGTGGGACGTTTCTTTGAACTCAATGGCCAGATACTGGTAGCGTGCCGCCATCTCTTTGGCCGCGTCGCCCGGAATGCCGAGGAGCAAAAAGAACGTCTCGGGGCTTGTCTCAAACAGCCGGTAGAAAAGGGGGTCGGTTGTCATTGATCGTTACATCTGCAGCCACTTGTTCGGCCTCAACTGCTGCCTCGGAAAGCGGCCCTTTGCTCTTGCAACAGCCGAACCTCGTCCGCGAGAAAAGCTGAAAAGCTGCTGGCCAACTGCTTCGGCGGCGGTTGGTGTTCAACGTACTCGTAAGAGCCCAAGTCCAATCGAAATCGAGCCCGAGGCAGTTGTCAAGTGTCATTTCATGCCAGGGCAGAATTGCTGACACATCGCAAAGCAACGCACGGCGACGGGAAAGTAAATGGTCTGGTTAGATCGAGTCGCAAAAAAAAGTAGCGCAGCTCGTTCCTGAAACGAGCTGCGCTGCCGCTTTCACTTCTGACAGAAGCACGACGAAGAGACGAAGATTCAGAGGGAAAAATCAACGTCCTTCCCTTGACGGCGCGGGCCATATTTGGGTTCGGCGGCACCCGTGAGTCTACAGCGCCGGTGGGTCGATCTGGAGTCCATACCCCCCGCTCGGTCCATCGAACTTGATCCACTCTCGCCATCCTGTAGACGTTGCCAGCGGTGTAACACTTTGCCCCCGTCTTCGTCACGGTAGATCCGCACGGGCGCTATCCAGTCGTCCTGACAGCTGGGAAGCTGGTCGGCAACGACTTGCCACTGCGAGTCGAGAACGCCCCACCGGTCGCGAAGGTGCGGTTTTGAAGCCACCAAGCCCACTTTTCAGATTTTCTCCTATTCAACAATCTGAAGAGTGGGGGGTCATCCGTTGCCGTAAGTTAATTTTTTGCAGAGAGTTGCGAGTTTTCAGCGCGCTTTTCACTTTTTTGCGATCTGAATGGTGCACTCAGTTTTTCGGCGCTCGGAGAGCCTATGCACTTGCTTTCAAGTAGTGTGTCGTATACACTACACATAAGATGAACGACAACGGCTTCGGCGACTACATCCGGCAGCGTCGCGAAGAACTGCGGACAAAGGACAGCGACTTCTCCCTGCGCAAGGTGGCTTCGGCGATTGATGTCGAGCCGTCTTACTTAAGCAAGATCGAGCGTGGCGACCTGCCGCCCCCTTCGGAAAAGGCGATCCTGGCTTTGGCGAAAGCGCTCAGCGAAGACCCCGACGTGCTGCTCGCGTTGGCGGGCAAGGTGTCCACCGACCTGCAGCAGATCATTCGCAAAAGGCCGAAGCTGTTCGCCGAACTCATTCGCGAACTCAAAGACATGCCCGATCATGCGGTCCTGCGCGTGGTGCGCGAGGTCCGCGACGGCAATTGGTGATAGGGCCGCAAGACCCGTCCAACAAAAGGTGTCCCATGATTGAACTGCGCCGCGACTCTCTCGTGTTCTCGTTCCCCGAAGTCCATCCCCAAGCGCAGCTCAGCGTCAATTTTCAGCGCACGCTGCGCATCCCCGACGACGGCCAAGAGTATCCGCTGCCGCCCGGCTTGGGCACTTTTCCGCTCGTGCACGTTGACGACTTCGGCAAAACGGTCCCGTCCGGCTGGCTGGAACACGGCGGAGTGTTGTTGCCCATGTATCAATCGGAAGCGCTGTGGATCCTGTTCCATTCCAGCTACGTCGACGAGCGCGGCCAGTATCCCTTCGCCGTGCAAGTCGCAGCGGGCAAGATCAATGCCGTCACTGGGGAAACCTGGAGCGCGGGGCTCGAGCGGCGGCCGCAAAATTACGTCGTTGCGCCGCAACAGCCCTGGCTCGACGGCTACTGTGTCCGCAAGGGGCAGATCCGCCAGTTCGTGGCCATGCCGTTGGGCGCGGGCTATAGCGCCGAGGAGCAGATCTCCGGCAAGGCCGAATACGGCGGATTGCAGATCAGCGTTTTTCCCATGAAGGCAGAAGAATTCAAGCGGCGGTTTCCGCGCTGGGCAAAGCGGCGTGAGTCTGTCGATAGCTGTTTGATGTTGTCGGAGGCGGCAGATAAATCGATGGGCCTGGCGCCCGGCGGCCTGATGAAGCAAGAAATCTTCGAGGACCGTTTCGCCTTCGAAGATTGGGACACGACTCACAGCCGCTGCTTCGTGCACATCGCCAATTCGCTAGTTTGGCGCTCGATCACCGGCGCCAATCCGCCTACGCCGCCGCCCACGAGCAAGGAATACACCAAATACGGCTACCCTTGGTTTGATTACTACGACGACGACAGCGTGCCCTTGCCGGGCGCGGACGTTTTGGCTCAGCTACAAAGCGTGGCGGAATTGGGCAAGAAGAAAGGCGACGTGCCGCTGCCTGAGAATGAATCGGTTTCGCCGAGCAACGTAAAGGTGATCCGGCCGCGCAAAAGCAAAGAGCAAGTTCGGGAAGGGGTTTTTTGAGCGTGTCATGGCGAGGGCGAAGGTATGGAGCGCCAGTTGTCATCACCGGTCCCGTCCCCAGCCTTCGTTCTCCAACGGATAGTCGCTTCCTCCGCGCAGCGCCTCGGGCGTGCGCGCATCCAACGACATGCGGAAGGAGATGTTGTTGATCACGTTGGCGATGAGATAGATGGCCCACCAAAACCCGATGAGGGCCGAACTGCTTGCCGTCCCTTGGTGAACGCCGTCGGGACGCACCGCGCTGGGATCGCTATTGCGCCAGATTTCTTGCGCAATCTGTACCGGGCGAACGAGATTGAGAAACGGCACGAACCAAAAGCCCACGGCCCATCCCGACGTGTAGCTCAGACCGCGCGCGCCCAAGGGCGTTAGATTGGCATGGGCGCGATAGAACCAGATGAGAAAAACAACAACAGTGGCAATGGAGAGCACGAGATAACCCACCCCTAGCGCCAATTGCCTAAGGTCGTTGCTGTCCACTTCCGCGAGTTGCACTTCCTGGCCAGCGATGGCCCGCTCCGCCAAGCGCAACTGCAGATAATTACTGCCCAGAATCGCCAGGTTGAAAAACATGAGCAACGCCAGCAGCACCTTCACCGAAAGCGCCAAAGAGTTGGCCGGGCGGAACTCGCTTTCCAACACCACGCGATCCGGCGTTTCGTAATCGTAGTCGTCCGGCGCCCGGCGACGTGTCCGCGCGGACGACGCCGCCTCGGCCGGCGGTAGCCCGGATTGAACTGCCGAGGCTCCGGGCGGCGTCGGCGGCTTTGGCGCCGTCTCGGTGATGTCGCTGGCACGCCCGACCACGAAAACTGTTTGACATTCGGGACTGCGAACTTCGCGCCCCTGGTAACCCTCGGACGCTTGCAGCAAGCGCCCGCAGTTGGGGCATGGGATGGTGTCGTTCATGAGCATCACTCCAGGCATTGCAAATATGAGGGGGCTGAGAAATTATCCAGCTGGGCCGCACGGCCGCAAAGGAAAAATGCCGGCAAGTCGTGGCTGTCAAGGAGTTTTGGTTCAGTTTGCCTCAACCCTCTTTGTAAGCTACGTTTGGGTTGATTTCCCAATCATGAAGCGAGGCGGGGCGTCATGTTGCTAAGACTGTTCGCGTACATCGGACCGGAGACGATTCTGCCCACGATGTCCATTTTGGCCGTCATTATCGGCTTCGCGCTGACGTTCTTAAGTTATCTGACTTGGCCTTTCAAGAAAGTCTATTACGCCCTAACCGGAAAGACCCCGGCGTCTGCTGCGGCCGAAGCGAGCTCCCCAGCCAGTGAAAAACCAAGCGAGTAGACCTCACGCTCCGCGTGAGGCAATCGAGTGCCTCTATTCCCCTCCCTTGAAGGGCACTGTTCATGAAGCGTGTGCGCAAAGTCATCGTCCTGGGCTTGGACGGGTTCGATCCCAAGATCGCGCATCGGCTCATGAACCAAGGCGCGTTGCCCAACCTGGCGCGGCTCGCCGAGCGCGGCGGCTTCGGCACGGTCGCCACTACCCACCCTGCACAAACCCCCGTCGCCTGGTCTACATTCGCCACCGGCACGAATCCTGGCGGGCACGGCATCTTCGACTTCTTGCGCCGCAACCCGCGCACTTACCTTCCAGACCTGGCCCTCAATCGTTACGAGCAAAAAAACGCCTTCTCCTCGCCCAAGGCGGTGAACCTGCGCCGCGGCACGCCGCTTTGGTCGCTGCTCTCGCAAGCCGGCATCCACTGCACCGTGCTGCGCTGCCCATGCACCTATCCACCCGACCCGGTCAATGGCCGGCTGCTCGCCGGCATGGGCGTCCCGGACCTGCGCGGCGGCTTCGGTACTTCCACATTTTTCACCTCGGCGAAAAACGTCGAGCGCGGTGAAAGCGAAAACATCGTCGAGATCAAACCTGCCACGAACCCGCAGCGCGAGCAAGGGATTGAAACAAACTTGCCCGGCCCGCTGCAGCCGCGTTCGCACACTTGCTTTCAGCTTCCACTGACGCTGATCCCCGACCTCGCCGGCAACAAGCTTACGATTCGCTCCGCCGGTCAGCCGCAATCACTTGAAGTGCGCCTCGGACAATGGAGCGCTTGGCTCAAAGTGAAATTCAAAACGGGACTGTTCCAATCGTCGCGCGGCGCGGTCCGCTTTTATCTCAAACGCCTCGCCCCGGAGCTCGAATTGTATGCCTCGCCCGTCAACTTCGATCCAGAGCATCCCTTGTTCCCGATCAGCTCGCCCGCGGAATTCGCGAATGAGCTAACGCAGAAAATCGGCGCATTTCATACGACGGGCATGGCCGAGGACCACGCCGGTCTCAACAACGAACGCTTCGACGAATACGCTTATTTGCAGCAATGCGCCGACGTGTGGCGTGAACGCGAAGAGATGGCCTTTTACGAATTGGACCGGCTGAAGGAAGGCTTCTTCTTCTGCTTGTTCGATACGCCGGACCGCATCCAGCACATGTTTTGGCGCTACCAGCGTGGGACAGACATTCCTGTCTGCCCGGCAGGCAACAATATGGACCACAGCCACGTCATCGACGAGCATTACCGCCAATGCGACGCCCTTGTCGGTCGAGCGCTTGCCTATGCCGACGACGACACGTTGTTCATCACTCTGAGCGATCACGGCTTCGGCAGTTTTGAGCGCGGCGTGCACCTGAATAGCTGGCTGCACGCGCACGGCCTATTGAAACTGAAGGGCGACAAGAAGCCCGGGCCCGATGCCGGCGCGTTTTTCCGCGAAGTCGATTGGCGCCGGACCAGAGCCTATGCGCTGGGTTTGGCCGGTATTTACCTCAATCTTGCGGGACGCGAGGGACACGGCTCAGTGGCCACCGACGAAGCGCCCGCCTTAAAGCAATCGATCAAGGAAGGCTTGACCGGCTTGCAGGACGCGGAAAGGGGCAAGGAGGCAGTCCGCAGCGTGTCGGCGCGCGAAGAGGTGTATAAGGGCGCTTATGCCGCCGAAGCGCCCGACCTCATCGTCAATTTCGCGGACAGCTATCGCGCCTCCTGGGGCACCGCTCTGGGCGGTGTCGCGGACGCGCTATTCGAAGACAACCGCAAGAAATGGAGCGGCGATCATATCGTCGACCCCAGCCTCGTGCCCGGGGTCTTATTCATGAATCGGCCCTACCAATCCGAAGGCGCCAAGCTGGTGGATCTCGCCCCCACTATTCTCGACGCTTTCGGCGTGGCCAAAGGGCCGGCAATGGAAGGAAGATCGGTGCTGGCATGAAGATACTTGTCATGGGCCTGGACTGCGCCTGTCCCAATCTGCTCTTGTCGAACGAGGATTTGCCCAACTTTCGCAGGCTGATGGAAGCCGGCTGCTTCGGCAAGCTCGAAAGCATTATCCCGCCCATCACCGTTCCTGCCTGGCGCTGTATGAGCACGAGCCAAGACCCCGGTTCCCTTGGCGTCTACGGTTTCCGCAATCGCGTCGACTATTCATACTCGAACCTCGGGATCGTAAACTCGGCGTCGGTTCAAGCTCAAGCAATTTGGGATCAGATCGGCGCCGAAGGCAAACGAACCGTGATCATCGGCGTGCCGCCGGGCTATCCGCCTTTGAAGGTGAACGGCATCTATGTCTCTTGCTTCATGACGCCGGACACCACCAAGAGCCAATACACCTATCCCGCCTTCGTGAAGAACCAGATCGCCCAACTGGTCGGCGACTATCCGGTGGACGTCAAGGAATTCCGCACGCACAACAAGCCCTGGCTCAAGGAGGAAGTGTTTCGCATGACTCGCATCCACTTCGACGTGGTGCGGCACTTCTTGAAGAACACTGATTGGGATTACTTCCAATTCGTCGAGATTGGCCTCGACCGCATTCAGCACGGCTTCTGGAAACACCACGATCCGGCACATCGCCAGCACGAGCCGGATAGTCCGTACAAGAACGTCATCCGCGATTACTATCGGATGTTGGACGAAGAAATCGGCCGGATTCTCGATTTGCTCACGGAAGACACGATCATCCTCGTGCTTTCCGACCACGGCGCGCAGCGCTTGGACGGCGGCTTTTGCGTGAACGAATGGCTTGTCCGCGAAGGTCTCTTGGTCCTCGACGAGTATCCCAAGGAAGTGACCCCTTTCGGCAAGCTCAAGGTCAATTGGAGCAAAACGAAAGTTTGGAGCGAAGGCGGCTACTACGCGCGGGTCTTTCTCAATGTCAAAGGCCGTGAGCCCGAGGGGACGATCGATCTGGCCGGCTACGAACGATTCCGCGACGAATTGAAGGCTAAGTTCGAAGCATTGCCCGACGATCTTGGCAAGCCGATGGGCACACTGGTTTTTCGTCCTGAGGAAGTGTATCGCTCGGTGAACAACGTCGCGCCCGATTTGATCGTGCACTTTGGCGCTCTCTACTGGCGCTCGATCGGCGGCGTCGGCTATCCGAACCTGCATATTCAAGAAAACGACACCGGTCCGGACGATTGCAACCACGCTCAGCATGGAGCGTTCATCCTGACTGCGCCGAACAGTCCTCTGCAAGGCGAGTTCGAAGGCGCGCATCTCTTAGACATAGCGCCAACGCTGCTTGAACTGGGCGGCTACGACGTGCCCGCTTCGTTCCAAGGCCGCTCGTTGGTGTCCGGCGTTTCGGACGGCTCGGGCAACGGCTGGGCCGCTGACGAAGAAGAAATTGTGCGCGAACGGCTCAGCGGCCTGGGCTACATCGGCTAATGCCGTTTAAGTTTCGCGCTCACAGAAAACAACTGAGCAACGGAGAACGGAGAATGAGAAATGAAGAATGAACTCCCAATTTCTCATTTTCCGTTCTCCGTTGCCCTGTTGTTCTTGACTCGATGAATTTGACCATTGCTGTATGTCTAGCCAAGTAGCCAATTCGGAGAAAAGCAAGATTCACCCAGCCACCTACCTCTGGCTGGCGGCCGCGTTCGCGCTCTTCACCGCCGCCGTCGAAATCGTCTACCACCTGGCCGAGAAAGCGTTGGGGTGGCGCTGGTACACGCGGCTTTCGCCGGACATCACCTGGATGACGCCGGTCGCGGACCTTTGTGTCTTCGCGCTTCCGGGCTTGCTGTTTTTTCTTCTAAGCGCGCTTGTGCGCAGCTGCCATTGGCTCGTGCCGGCCGTGTTCCTCTTTAGCTATCTGTTCTTCGCGAAAATCCTCTTGCTCTACGATCGTATTGACGCCTTGCCGATGATCATTCTCGGGGTGGGGCTGGCGGTGCAGTCGACGCGCATTATTGTCGGCCGTTGGGAAAGAGCGGCGCCGCGCTTGCGGCGTTGTATGGTGTGGCTTGTCATTCTTTTGGTTGCCTTCGCCGTTGGTCAAAAGGGAAGCGCGCATTGGCGGCAACGGCAAGAGTTGGCTCGCATTCCGCCGGCTGCCGACGAAGCGCCGAATGTCTTGCTCGTCGTGCTCGACACGGTCCGCGCCCAAAACCTCAGCCTGCATGGTTACGAGCGGCGCACGTCGCCCAACCTGGAAAAGTGGGCCAAGAAGGGCGCCTGGTTCGAGCGCGCGTTCACGACCGCGCCGTGGACGCTGCCGTCGCACGCCGGCATGTTCACCGGCCGCTATGCCCATGAGCTATCCACGCACTGGCGGCAGCCGCTCGACGACGCGCATCCCACGCTCGCCGAGGTATTGCGCGACCGCGGCTATCGCACCGCCGGCTTCAGCGCCAATCGCTATTATGCCGGCTACGATTCCGGACTGGCCCGCGGCTTCGTGCACTACGAGGACTACAATCACTCGCCCGGCGAGTTCATCAATTGCTCGGCATTGACCAAATGGTTTTTCAACAAGCGCCCGGTGCGAACCGCGCTCGATTACTTCGATCTGTATGGTCGAAAAGACGCCGCCCAGGTCAATGCCTCGTTCCTCGACTGGTTGTCGGCACGGTCGAACCCGGCGCGCGAGGGCGCGAAACCCTTCTTCGCGTTTCTCAATTACTTCGACGCGCACGATCCTTATTTGCCTCCCGCGCCCTTTGATTCGAAATTCGGCCCGCCGCCCACGACGGAAGAGCGCGCCGCCTTTTGGCGCTGGTGGGAGTCGCCCGCCCACACGCTGCCCCCTGAGATCGTCGACGCGGCGGTGCGCGGCTACGACGGCGGCATCGCCTATTTGGACGACCAACTGAACCGTTTGCTCGAAGAGCTCGACCGGCGCGGCATCCTCAAGGACACGCTGGTCATCATTACCTCCGATCATGGCGAGCATTTCGGCGAGCACGGCCGCTTCATCCACGGCAACAGCCTGCACCGCCAACTCCTGCACGTGCCGCTTGTAATGCTTTTTCCCGGCCGCATTCCGGAGGGAACAGCGGTCAAGCAATTCGTGACGCTGCGCGACCTGCCTGCAACCATAACGACGCTGCTCAAGACAAAGGACGGGTCTTTTCCCGGCAGCACGCTTAGCCGACACTGGGATGCGCGATACAAGGACCAAAAGGACTCGCCGCTGTTCCAGGTCGCGCTCGCGATTCCGCCGCAGTATGCGCGTCCAGACCAAGGCCGCTCTCCGAC
>JAKEHV010000034.1 GCA_022614915.1 Gemmataceae bacterium
ATGCGCTCCTGCGCGACGACATTTTTGATTCCTTGAGGCAAAGGCGGCGGCGGAACTGCATCTCGCTTCGCGGCTTCGGCAGGCAACGGCGGCGGCAAAATGACTTCGCCCTTCGCCGCTGGATGGTCTTGGCTTTTGGAGGCGGGCTCATTCTTCTTGGCGGTCGTTTCCACGGTCAGAATCATGCTCGGCGGCACACGCGTGAAATCCTGCGGCGACGCGTTGCCCTGCTTGTCGATGGTCACCACCGTCAGCCAATATTCGCCGTCGCGCGGCAGCTGGCAAGTGATCTGCTTCACGTATCCCGTCGTCTTTTCAATGCACATCCACTCGCCCGGAACCGGCTTGACGAAAATGCACACGTCTTTCGTTTTCGACGCTGTTGCCGGATCGATCTGCAAAGGCAGGCGAAACAGCCGGCTGGTCAGATGGATTCTCTTGGGCGTCGGCTTTTCGCCACGCGCCAAGGGAGCAGCCGGGTCGACAGAAAGGGGAACATGCTGCGCGCGTGCACCCGGATAGGCGCAAACTGCGCCCAGCACCATCCCCAACAGCAGGAAACGGCCCATTCGCCAAGTGGCTGCCATGGATCAACTCCCCAATGCGGACAATGGGCGCACGCGGCCCAAATATGGATTGTTTCGGATAGGCAGGCTTTGCACTTTAGACAAAATGTGTCGATTGTGCCGAGAATTCCCAATCAGCGGACTTTTTCCATGATCGCATCTGAGGCACGGTCGCCGTTGTCCGACGCGACGGCGTGAGCAATCGTCGGCGGAGGTTGTGCGACGCTCCTGACCGCGGCTTCCAGGCGAGGCAGAAACAACGCCAACACGGCCGCGGCGCCCAGCGAAGTGACGACCAGGAAGAAGAAAAAGGCCGAGTGCGACCATTCTCGCCAGAAGACTCCGATGGCGCCTGAAAAGTAGTTACCAATCGCCGTGGCGACGAACCAGCCGCCCATGAAAAGTCCTGCATGCCGCGCGGGCGCCAGCTTGGAAACCACCGACAAACCCATGGGAGACAAACACAATTCGCCGATGGTCACCAGAAAGTAGCCGCCAATTAGCCAGAAGACGGAAACGCGCCCGGCATTGCCGCCGGCCAATCCGCCCATGGCCATCACCAAAAAGCAACTGGCAGTCAGCACCATGCCGATGGCCATTTTCTTCGGCGTAGAAACTTCCCAGCCCATGCGCTTCAGCCGGCCCCAAATCACCACGAGGATCGGCGTGAGCACGATGACCAAGAATGGATTGATGCACAACGTCAGGGCCGCATTGTCCTTGAAATCGATCCCCAAGAATGGCTCTGTATGGTCGCGGGCCCAGCGGCTGAGCGTCAAGCCGTTCTGATGAAACGCCATCCAAAAGAGCACGACGACGCCGAAAATAATGAACAGCGCCTGAATGCGCAAGCCGTCGCCGGACTTGCTGATGTCGGGAGCGGCGCCATTGCTGGCATCGGTGCTGAAGCGGTCGGCCAAGGGGAATCCGGCGGACACAGCTTCGGTCGATTCCCGGCGCTGTGGTGCTGACAATTCCCCATTGCGGTTGTCGAGGGCCGGACGCGGCGAAGCGGGCCGCTCCCCATCAGCGACCAGTTTTCGGCATAGATAAAAGATCACCAGCGACAGCGACATGCCAACCGCGGCCGCGCCGAAGGCGGTGTGCCAACCCACCGCGTTCTTGAGGCCGTTGGCGACCAAGGGCGCGATGAACGCGCCGATATTGATGCCCATGTAGAAGATGTTGTAGCCTTGGTCCTTGAGGTCCGGGCTGCGGTAATACAGGTTGCCCACCATGGTCGAGATGTTCGGCTTGAATAGACCGTTGCCGATGATGAGCAGGCACAAACCCGCGTAGAAAAAGGCCAACCCCTCGCCGGCGAGAGCCAGGTGCCCCGCCATCATGGCGATGCCGCCGGCGAAGATGGTGCGCGTGAAGCCCCACAACCGGTCCGCGAGCAGTCCGCCAAAAAGCGGCGTGAAATACAAGAAGCCTTTATAGAACCCGTAAATCTGGCTCGACGAATTCTCATGAAAGCCCAGCCCGCCCTCCGACTCCGGCGCATCCATGTACAGTGTCAAGAGCGCCATCATGCAGTAGAAGCTGAAGCGCTCCCACATTTCGGTGAAGAAGAGAGGAAACAACCCGCGCGGATGACGACTGAGCAAAGTATGTACCTTTCAAATACAAGTAATCTGGTGATTGCAACTCTAACATTTTCTGTGCCTCAAGATAAGACAACAAATTGTCCCTTGTCCAGACCGCGGTTAGAATAACTGGGGAGGCAACTCTTCCATGTTCACCCTCGCCGATATGCGCGCACTCCTTCGAGCCCGACCCTTTGTTCCGTTTCGGTTGTGGCTGAGCGACGGCGGACACGTTGACGTGCGCAGCCCAGAATTGGTGATCGCCGGAAATCGGTTCGCGCTAGTTGGGCTGCTGGATGCCGATGCGGTCGATACGGCATTTGATCGCTATGCGACTGTTTGGTACTTGCACGTGGCCCGGCACGAGATGCTAACAGCGGGTGTACCGTCCTTTGGCGCGCCACCCGCGCAGCCGGAATCGCCCGCACCAAAGCCGGCGTAGACGTCAAGCCTTGGTCCACTTCCTCACCACAGCGTCCTGCCACCAACGCGGCAACATTCGCAAAATCCGCAGCCGCCACGCGAGACGTCGGGGGAACGCATAAAACTTCTTCTTTTTCCGAATCGCCCAAAGGATCGTTTCGGAAGCTTGGTGCACTTCCATGAGGCCCGGCATCGGCATCGGATTTTTCTCTACCATGGGCGTACGGATATAGCCGGGACAAATAGTAGTTGCGTGTACGCCGAACGAGGCGAGCTCGACGCGCAAGCCGTCCATGAGAGCATTGACGCCGGCCTTGCTGGCGCAGTAGCCGAACATGCGCGGCATGCCGCGGTACGACGCCAAACTGGAGATGGCGACGACATGCCCCTTCTTGCGCTCGATCATGCCGGTGACGACCGCGTTGATGCTGTTCCAAACGCCGATCAAATTGACTTGCACGATGCCGGGAACGTCGCCGCGCTCCTTGGTGACGACCGACGTTTCGTGGCCGATGCCGGCACAGGCGATCACGAGATCGATAGGTCCCAGCCGGCGCTCCAGGTCACTTACGCCGGCGGCCATATGAGCTGGATCGGTCACATCGGCTTCCGCCCATCCGAAGACGCCCTTGGCTTCCGCCGCCAAGGATTGCAAGCCTTCCGGACGCCGATCAAGGCCCGCGACGGCGACTCCTTCGCTCATGAGATCCTGCGCCAACTGCCGGCCCAGTCCGGAGCCGGCGCCCGTGACCAAAGCCGTCTTGTAGTCCTCGCTTAGCTTGCGCATGGCTTCCGATCAATTTCGCTTAGCCTTTCACCAGACGGAGATTTCCAAGTCCAATTCCAGGTGGAAACGATCCTGGACCTTGGCGCGCACTAGTTCGATAAGGCGGAGGATGTCGCGCGCGGCCGTGTCCGGCTCGACGACGAGGGAATTGGCGTCGCGGTCGTTGACCTGGGCGCCGCCGACTTTGGTGCCGACCAGGCCGGCTTGCTCGACCAGCGCCGCGGCGCTCAGGCCGGCGGGGTTTTTGAAAACGCGCACCGCCGACTGAAAACTGAACGGCTGCGTCGCCTTGCGCTGAATCCAGCTCTTGCGCATGCGCTTGAGGAGCGCATCGGCGCGATCCGGCTCTAGCTCGAAATCGGCCGCGACCAAGACGGGATCGTCGAGGTTGCAACTGCCGAAGGAAAACCGCAATTCGTCGCGCGGGCGAGTCTGTGTTTGCCCGGCAGTGTCGATCACGTCGATGCGGTGCACGTAGTGGCCGATTTCAACGTTGCGGTCGCTGATATTGTGCTTGAGCGCGCCGCCGACAGTGCCGGGGATGCCGACGAGAGATTCCAGACCGGCCAGGCCGGAACGCGCGGACTGGGCAATCAAATGCGCCAACGAAGCGCCGCAGCCGGCGCGGACGGTGTTGCCCTTGGTCTGAATCCGGCAAAAGGAAGGTGCACTCAAACGAACCACGACGCCGCGCAGGCCTTCATCGCTGACCAATACGTTTGCGCCGCTGCCCAATACGCGGATGGGGATGTTCTTCTCCCGGCACGCGCGCAAGAGACCCGCCAACTCGGCAATGTCGCGCGGCTCCGCCAGCACCTCCGCCCGGCCGCCGATTCCCAGCGCCGTGTATGCGGCCAGTTTTTCCTCGGGCCTTGCGATCGAAGCAAACGCCGAAAGCTGCGACAAGGCATTCGCCATGAACCGCTCCTCCTGAAAGTAGTAGGCACACTCCGTGTGCCGTGGTGAGCAGACGGCACACGGAGTGTGCCGTGGTGAGCAGACGGCACACGGAGTGTGCCTACTACTTCCCCACATTGTATCGCGAGACGTTTGGCTCGACAGGGAATTGGCCGAGTCTACAATGAGGGGATGTATCAAGTCACCAAGGAACTGCGCTTCTGCTACGGCCATCGCTTGCTCGATTACGACGGCAAGTGCCGGCATTTGCACGGACACAATGGCCGGGCCGTCATCACCTTGGCGGCTTCGAGACTTGATTCCTTGGGAATGGTCATGGATTTCTCGACGATCAAGCGCGTGGTGGGCGGCTGGATCGACGCCAACCTCGATCATCGCATGCTGCTGCGAAAGGACGACCCAGTGCTCCCTTCGCTTAGGGCGCAAAACGAACCGGTTTTCCTTATGGATGTGAATCCGACCGCCGAGAACATCGCCAAACTGATTTATGATTTCGTAGCGTCGCAAGCTTATCCGGTTGTAGAAGTGACGCTGTGGGAAACCGATGACTCCTTTGCGGTTTATCGCGGCAAACAGTCGCCAAGTTAGCTGGGGGTCAGGCTTGACAGCGCGGTTTGGCCGCCGTAGTATGAATAGGACGTTGTGAAGAGCAACGCACCCGTCTTGTGGCAGTAATCCAAATAGAAAGTACGAAAGCCAAACAACAAGTCAGCCGTTCCGGTGATTGGGCTTTCGGGTAAAGTTTGCCAGTCTGGGTGACCAAACAAGACATGAAGTCGAAAAAGCGGACACAGGGGCGTTGAGTCTTTGCGTCCCGTATTGCGTGAATACTTCCGGAAGCGTCGCATCCGTCCCTTGCCCCCCTGGGACCAGCACGCTTCCGGATGTTTTTTGCGCCTTGCTTATGCTGTTTAGCATTCGCAGGTTCAGACGGTAAACTAATTATTCGCGGGTCCAAGCGAACGCTAAACGGTAAACCAATTGTTCGCAGGTACAAGCGAACGCTAAACGGTCAGACCAACAACCACTCCAAGAGCGCCTTCTGCGCGTGCATGCGGTTGCCGGCTTGCTGAAAGACCACGCTGCGGTCCCCTTCGAACACTTCCTCGGTCACTTCCTCGCCGCGATGCGCCGGCAGGCAATGCATGAACTTGGCGTGCGCGGGGGCCAACTTCATCAGATCGGCATTCACCTGATAGTGCTCGAAAAACTTGCGCCGCTCGTCCACCTCGCCTTCCTGACCCATGCTGGCCCATACGTCGGTGTAGACCACGTCGGCGCCGAGCACGGCCTGAAACGGATCCAATTGTTCCGACAAGGGCCCGTTCACTGCCGAGCGGTGATACACGTCCAGAAACGCCTGGTCGAAGCCAAAACCCTTTGGCGCGGAGAGAACGAAACGCGCTCCAATTTTTCCACAGGCCAATGCCAGCGAACGGGCCACGTTGTTGCCGTCGCCCACGAAGACTACGGTCTTGCCTTTTAAGTCGCCGAAGATCTCCAGGATGGTCAAGAGATCGCCCAGCGCCTGGCACGGATGATAGTAATCGGACAGGCCGTTGATCACCGGACAAGCCGCAAAGCGGGCAAACTGTTCGACGGTCGCATGCAGGAAAGTACGCAAGACGACCGCATCGACATATTGGCTGATGGCGCGGGCGTAGTCGGCGATGCTCTCGCGTTTGCCCAGACCGGCGTCGGCCTGCGAGATGAACAGACTGGTGCCGCCCAATTGGGCCATCGCCGCTTGAAAGCTCACGCGCGTGCGCAGCGACGGCTTTTCGAAAATGAGCCCGAGCACTTTGCCTTGCAGGATCGGCTTGTTCTTGCCGCGTTCGTGGGCCTTTTTCAGCTTCACCGCGTTCTTGAGCAGTTGGACGATGTCTTCACCAGTCCAGTCGAGCAAATCCAGGAAGTGATTCATGGCTTTCTTTCGCCTTGGTAAGACAACAATACGTCTTCGAGAATGTCGCAACCGTTCTCGAGTTGGTCGTCGGTCAGATTGAGAGCGGGCAACAAACGCAAAACGTTGCCGTGTGTGCAATTAACAAGCAGGCGTTTCTGGAGACATTGATCGACGATGAGCGCGCCGTCGATCGACAATTCAACGCCGATCATCGCTCCTTGGACGCGGATTTTCTGAATAAGCGGGCAGCGCGCTTTAAGACTCTCAAAGCGGCGCTGGAATGCATCACCCAGATGCAGGGCCCGCTCGAGCAGGCCGTCGGCTTCGATCGTTTCGATGGTGGCCAGGGCGGCGACGCAAGCGAGGGGGTTGCCGCCGAATGTGGCGGCGTGCGTGCCGGGGACCAACTTTTCCGCGAATGGAGGTTTGGCGACCAGACCCCCCGCCGCCACGCCGCCCGCGAGCGCTTTGGCCAGCGTCAAAGCGTCGGGCTGCACCGGCCAATTCTGGAATGCGTACCACTTGCCCGTGCGGCCCATGCCGGTTTGCACTTCGTCGAAGATCAGCATCAACTTGTGGCGGTCTGCCAGCTCGCGCAAGCCTTCGAGATAGCCCAGCGGCGGCAGATTGATGCCACCTTCGCCTTGGATCGGCTCCACCATGAGGGCGCACGTTTCGCCGTCCACAAGCTTGGCGGCGGCGTCCAGGTCGCCGAAAGGGGCATAGCTGAAACCGGCCAGCAAGGGTTCCAGGCCCTTGTGATACTTCGGTTGCCCTGTCGCTGTGAGCGCTCCCAGCGTTCGGCCGTGGAAGCTGTTGAGCATGGTGATGATCTTGTAGCGCCCGGGCTTGCCGCACAGCCGCGCCAGCTTGATCGCCGCTTCCACCGCTTCGGTGCCGCTGTTGCAGAAGAAGCAACGGCCGTCAAAGCCGGCGCGCTCGACGAGCGCTTTGGCCAAAAGCCCCTGCGGCTCGGTGTACCAGGTATTCGGCACGTGAATAAGCCGCGCCACTTGCTCTTGCACGGCCTTCACCAGCCGCGGCGGACAATGGCCGATCAAATCGCAGCCCCAGCCGGGAAAGAAGTCGAGGTAGCGGTTTCCCTCGGCGTCCCAAACATAGGAACCCTCGCCGCGCACCAGCGACACCGGATAGCGCTTATAGTTGCCGATCACATAATGCTCAAACAAACCGATGGTTTCTTGCGTGGTCATGGGTAGTTCTCGACATTAGTAAACACTGCGATCCTCAAGGATTGGTCGTTAGCGGCGAAAGACTAACGGCGAATGACGATTTCGCTGCCGACGCCGTGGTGGGTATAGATCTCAAGAAGGAGCGAATGACGCAAGCGGCCGTCGATAATGTGGGTTTTCTTGACGCCGGCATTCAGGCTATCGATGCAGGCTTCGACTTTGGGGAGCATGCCCGCGTCGATGACGCCTTGGCGAACGAGCGCTTGAATCTCCTCCGTGTCGAGGCTGCTCAAGAGCGACTGCGGATCGCGAACGTCGCGGAGAATGCCCGGCGTGTCGGTCAAGAGCACGAGTTTTTCCGCGCCGAGTTGGGCGGCGACGGCGGCCGCGGCCGTATCGGCGTTGACGTTGAGCCAGCGCCCTTGGGCGTCGATGGCCAGCGAGGGTATCACCGGCACGACGCAGGCGGCGCAGAAGTCGCGGATCAAGTCCACATCCACGCGCGTGACCCGGCCCACCCGGCCCAAGTCGATCGGCTGCCCGTCCGCGCCCGGCAGCAGCATCTTTTCGCCGTGCAGGTAATGGAGCGAGCCGCCGTGCGGACCGACGGCGCGGCCGCCCATGGCGCGAATCTGCTTTTCGATGTCGGCGTTGATTTCCTGCATGAGGACGCGCACGACGATTTCCAGTGTCGCGTCGTCGGTGTAGCGGCGACCCTGCACTTTGCGCGGCGACAGGCCCGCCTTGGCCATGGCGCGATCGATGGGTTTGCCGCCGCCGTGAACGAGCACGGGCCTAAGACCCACGGTTTCCATGAAGATGACGTCGAGGAGAATGGCCCGCAGCGCTTCGGGATCGTCCATGGCGCTGCCGCCCAGCTTGATGACCGTAAGGCGATCGCGGAACTGGCGAATATAGCTGAGCGCCTCGATCAGGATGTCGGCTTTGTAAATGGCGTCCATGGGCGCCTGCGCCCCGACGTGTAATGGAAAAGATTGATTGTAGGCGGTGGGCGGAATGCGTCAATGGCGCGGCGTGGGGCGCGAAGCGCCGAGCGCGTAGCGCTATCGGCGCCGCCGTAGCCAGCATTCGGATAGGTATGAAAGTAATCGTGGAGTGCATCCACATAGTCGCGCGGACGCAGCAGAGAATCGGCGATTGCAACGGTGAGTACTGTATCGTCGGTAAACGTGCTCTCAGGAATGAACGGAGCCGATCACGTCGCCTGCTATCGCCCCAAGCATACTCCAAAAAAAAGCAGGATCAGAGCCTAGGGTTGGGCGGCCTCCCAGGGCCTCTGATCCCGCCGTTATGAATTCGGGGAAAAAAGTGGGCCGCCGACAATCCCCTCTCTGCCGAACGGCCCCGAGGTCCTCTTCTTCTCCCCAAAAGTTGAGGACAATCCAACCTAGGTCACAAGTTTGTCAAAGGCAAATCCAAGGCAATATTAGGGGATTTGGGGCATCTTCGCCGGCGCACGTCACAAACGTACATGCACGGTGGAAAGCAACAACAACTTTAGGAAAAAAGACAAAAGCGCGCAAGTCCGAACTCTGGCGGCGTTCATGTGCTGAAGCGACGCGGGGCTGCCTAGCAACCTCGCGGCGCGATTCCCAGTGATCTAATGGGAGAGGGGTTTGCGGTCAGCGCACATCACCAGTTGTTCTGGTGGCGGCCCTGCCTCGGATGCCCATACGCCGGCCGTTAACCTCTCCTCCTTGGATCGCTGTTTGGTCCTTCGCTTGCGCATCGGGCTGATTGGTCCCTCGGTCGCGCGTCGGGCTGTTTACAGTCCTCCGCTCAAGCGTCGGGCTGTTTCCTTTTGGCACCAACTCTTCCCCAATAGAAGACGCCCGGCGGCGGTCGCCGGGCGTGCTTCTTTTTGCGCGCTCGTTGAACGTTCGCGCCAACTGTCAGGAGACTCGAACGCTAAACGTTGTATCAATCCTTGCCTTTGGGAGTCATGTGGATGATGCGGCGGCCGATCCATTTCTCTTCGAACGACGTTTTCCCCCAATGGACATCGTTGTCCGAGTCGTGACAACCTTGGCAGAAGATGTCGAGCCGCTTCACGCGCGAATCATGCAGTTCCTGCTTGCGCTCCGGCGCAGTCTTCGAATTGCGTTCTTCGTCGCCGGCCCGATAGGGGTTGAGCAGGGGATACAAGTCGGCGTTGCGCGTATTGGCAATATGCTCACTGCCCGGACCATGACAGCTTTCGCAGCCGACGTGGCGCAGGAGCTCATTATGCTCCTTGAGGGGCATCTCGTTGGCAGCCGCGCCCTGGGGATCGTTGTAGCCTTTGAGATACTCGAAGCCGACAGTGTGGCACTTGACGCATTCGCCGTCGAATTCGCGCTGGCGGGGGTTCTTGGCCTTGACGAGCGCGTCAAAGGCGTGGGAATGGGCCGAATCCTTCCAGACCTTCGCTGCGTGCTTGTGGCAGCTCGCGCACGCCTCTGAGCCGACGTAATAGGCGTCCTTGAATCGTTTGTCGGCCTGAATGAGCGGGTGCTTGCTGCGCGGATACTTGGACAAGAAGCCGCCGTCTTTGACGCGCTGGGCGTATGTCTCCATGAGGCCCATGACCGGGTTGTCTTTTTCCTTGCCCGCCGACGATTCGTACTCCGGGCCGAGCGCAACGAGCTGATAGCGCATCTCCAATCCGCGCGGACTGCGCCAAACGCCGACGACGCCCACGTAACGACCCTTGTGGCCGATGGTCACGAGCGAGGTATTGGGGAATTCCTGCGAGCGCGTCAAAGCGCCAGGAGGCTCGTCGAATTCGGTCAAGCAAAAGACGAGATGCACGCCGGCGACGTTGGGGTCCTTGGCGTGCTCCTCGTGCAAGGTCTTGGCAGCCAGTTTCGCTTCCTTTTCCAGCCCCTGATAGAGGAGAACGTTGAAGTCGGTCTTGTAACCGCCGACCTTAGTCAAGACACCGGGCAGCACTTTGTCGTTGCGAAGAAACTTGATGGCCAGGTCCGCGGGAAGCGCTTCTTCCACCGGTTCGGAAACCCTGGAACCCACCACGCCGACTACGCCGACTTTGAGCGCGCCTGCGTTGACGATTTCATAAGGCCGAACATTGTAATCGTCAAAAAACGTGTTGCCCTTTTCGAGTCCCTTGAGGTTCGCCGCCAGGGGCCGGGGATTGGGATTGTTCAGCGAAGAATGCGCCAAGGCCTCGGTAAGCGGCATCAGCAATTCCGGTTCGCCCAGGCCGATCGCCTTATAACCCATGAGGTCAAGCGCCTTCATGGCGGTTTCGTATTTGAGCATCGCCTGGGGACCGCCCTTTTGCGCGATGTCGCCCAAGTCCACCGGTACGACCGGCCAGCCTTTGTCTTTCAGCCATTGGATGAGATTATAGCGCCGCGCCAAACCGCCTTTCTGCGGATGCGAACAGCCGCATTCTTGCAGGAAACCCTTGGCCTGTCCGCTGAGGACGATGGCCAAGTCGGGCTTGTTCCAACCGCGGAAGAGCAGAGCTTTGAGACTAGCGGGATCGTCGCCCAGGTCTTCGGCATGGCCATTGGTCGCGTTGCCGCGCAGGAAATAGAAGCCGACGCCGATTGCGAGGAGACCTAGAATGCCCAAAAGCGCGCCGCGGAGCCATTTGGGCCGGCCGCTCACGCAGGCAGCAGAGGAAACTTGGGCAACGGGGGGCGACGGCGGCATCTTCTCCATGGCGCGACCCTCTCTGAACAAGAATTACGCTCCCATGAGCGATGCGGTCTACTCTCCCATGCGCGATCTGTCAATTCTGGGTGGCGTTGCCGAGCACTGGGATGCGAATAAAGCGCGGCGGATCATCGCTCGTTTTCAAGACAACGGCCGAGTGCTCGGCAAACTGGCCTAGAATGCTGTTGGCCGGCACAGTGACATCCAGCTGCCAGCGTTGGCGTTCACCTGTCAATTCCTTCTTTTGCAGTTTCACAACGAGTGTGGACGGATCAGTGCTTTCATGCTTCAATTTGATGTTCTTATGGGCCAGTAAAGAGACAATCTTCGTAAAGTCGTCCTTGGCCGGAAATGACCCCAACTGAATCCGGCCCCGATTCTCACTACCCGCCACGTCGACAACGCCTTTGACCGTGCCGACGAGCAGAGGACTCGGCTCCAAAGGCGCGCCGTCCACGAGCAGCGGGATAATCCGATAAAACGCCCCCTGGTCCAGTTGCTTGTCGCCGACTTGTTCCTTCACGTGGACGCGCAGCAGGAACGCTGCCTTGACGCGGCCGCCCATGTCTTCCTTGCGCAGTCTGGTTTGCAAAGCTTGGCGTTCCTCAACCGTGAACGGAGTAATCACGGGCACTACCAGCTTGTCCTCCGTCTTGTTGGCGAGTTTTACGTCGATCTGGGACCGGGTTGCAGACCAGAGTGTGAATTCCGCGAAAACCGCGTGCCCCGTGTCGAGTTGGCCAATGTTGACGCGGCCGGGCTGAAACAGCAACGGCGCGACAATGATGATCGGCACCTCGAGGCGATCAGCCCGACGCTGGCGCAGATTGCCTTCGGGCCCGGACCAAACATCGACGCCCAGCTGCAACTTCGAGCCCGGCGGCTTGTTATGCGGATCCCATTTGATACGGACGAAACCGCTCGCTTTTGCAGGCACGACGACGCTTTGGACTTCGTCCTTTTGCGGCTTCTGTTTCGGATCGCGCGTCAGTTTCTGCCACTGCCAATTGCCCGCTTTGGCCTCGAGCGGGGCTGCCGCCAAGTTCTTGGCATGCGGCTCGAATTCCGACCGCTCGACCAGAGCCACTTCGACATAGGAACAGTCGCAGGCCACGTTGAACGCGCCAAGCTCCGCCGCCGAGTCGGTGATGTTTTCGAACGGGAATTCGAAGGAGCCTTTCACTTGCTCGGTTTCGTTGACATACTCCTCATCTTTCGCGTTCCAGGTGACACGCGTAAAGTGGTAACGGATCACCGGCTTGCCAGGCTCGGGAACCGGATCAGGGGAATTGGAGGCGGATCTAGTTTTCGGCATGAACTGAGTGACCCAGGCGATGCCGCCCACGATCACCACAAACAGCACCCCCGGCAGCACGTAGCGCCAAACGGACGAGCGCGGCTTGGCCAGGTCGGCGGGCGGTGCGTTTTCCGCGCCGGCGTAGGTCCGGGGGTTGGGAAAACTGTCGGGCCGTTTGGTGATTTGATCGCTCATGGCTCTTGTCGTTGTTTGAGTTTGTCGCGAATCCGCGCGGCTTTTTCATAATCCTCAGCCGCGATCGCCTCGTCCAGCTGTTCCTTGAGGGTCGTGCCGATCTGATACTCCTGCCGCAGCGACTGCTCGACCTTGCGCAGATGCTGCACCATGCCGTCCTCGTCGAACTGCTCTTCCATTTCATGGTCGGCGAAGAAACGGCGCATCGATTCCAATCCCGAACGCAACTCGTCGATCGCGCCTTCAGGGCTGCTTTTCTCCACCTGGAAGGCGGCGGCGGCCTGCGTGCGCTGAAAAATCACGAAGCCCCGATACTGCTCGTGGGCCATTGTGTATTCGTCGCTGGGCGAATACGACTTCACGAAATCCATGAGGCCGATCGTATGATCGGCGTCCTCCATCGCCCGCTCGTACTGCCGCAGCGCGAGCCAGCAATTGCGGCGATGATAAAACTGCAGAAACTCGCGGTCGGCCTCCTGGCATTGCTCTTCGCTCATGACAAACGACCGGCCCGCCTTGGTCGCCAACCGCTCCTGCTCTTGCAAGTACGTGTAGTAGCTGGCATGGCCGTGGGGCTGGGCGCCGTCCGGTTTGCCGCGCGTTTCCATCTGCAGGACGCCGAGGTCGAGTCGCATTTGGATGACCTGGCGGCCGTCGCGCGCCTGCACGAGCCGGGCCTGAACGACGCCCGGTTTGTGCTCCCAATTCTTCAGCACGAAGTCGATGTCTTGATTCACTACGCTGTCTCCGTCCTCGTGGATCGATCTTTTTCCCCTCGCCCCTCGGGGGAGAGGGGTTGGGGGAGAGGGGATCGATCTGACGCTTATCTTAGCCTTTTTTCCCTGAATCCAAAACCGGAAAAGAAGACGCTGCTTGCCGAAAAGAAGGAAATTTTTCTAGCCTGCGCGGACTCTCTTTTGATAGAATTCTACTGTCGGGAACCAGCTTGCGGGGGTTTGACGCTTCCGTCCCATCTGCACCGAAGTCTCAGGCTTCCCAAGGTCCCAAACTACAGGCCCTTCATTGTCCAACCGGAACATAGAAGAAAGGATTCTTATGGATGTGCAGCTGAAAGTGGTGCAAGGAAAGCCCAAAGGTCACGCCCTTCGCTTCACAGACGGCGAATTCATTTTCGGCCGCGGTCCGGAGTGCCACGTCCGGCCCAACAGTGATTGGGTCAGCCGGCAGCATTGTATGCTGCGCGTGCACGGCGACCGCGTCAGCATCCGCGATCTGGGCAGCACCAACGGCACCCTCGTCAACGGCCACCTCCTCACCGAAGAAACCGACATGCGCAACGGCGACACACTGCAGCTTGGCGCGCTGGTGCTGGAGCTTGTCCTCTTCGAGGGCTCGCTTGCGCCGCTGGCCCCTTCGATTATCGACACCGTCGTCGATCAGCAACACCCCACGCTTCCCGGCGTCGAACTTCTTCCGCAAGAGCAATAATCGCGGGCACGGCGTGAACGCGAAGCGATAAACCGGCAACCTCAGGCATTTTCCAATACTCCACGCTACAATTGACCAGGATGGCCACCGGCGACAGCGTATCCCTGGCCGACTTGCTCCAGCGTGCGCGCGGCAATGACCCAAGCGTGCGCGAGCGCCTGTTCGCCGCTTGCCGCAACTATCTGGCTCTGATCGCCCGCGCCCACGTTGAGACCTGGCTGCAGGCCAAAGTGGACGCTTCGGACCTCATCCAGCAGACTTTGCTCGAAGCCTATCGCGATTTTCCCCGGTTCCAGGGCGCTTCCGAAGGGGAACTGCTCGCCTGGCTCAGGCAAATCCTCACGCACAACGCCGCCAACTTCGTCCGCCAATACCGCGGCACCAACAAGCGCCAGGTCAGCCGCGAGGTCGCCGTCGATCAACTGGCGGGCAACGGCAGCAATCCGGGCATGGCCGGCTTCGCCGCGGCCAATTGCGAGACGCCCAGCCAAGAGCTCATGCGCAAAGAGCAAGAGCTGCTCTTGGCCGACGCGCTGGCCCAGCTGCCCGACGATTACCGTGAAGTCATCATGCTGCGCAATCTGCAGCGCATGCCGTTCCAGGATATCGCCGAGCGTATGGGCCGCTCGCGTCCCGCAGTGCAGATGCTTTGGGGACGGGCGATTGAGAAGTTGCAGCAGACTTTTCAAACCATGAAATCGCTGTTTGTGACATGAACGAAGAAGACGTATCCCTGTTGGACGCCTATTTGGGCAACTTGCAATCCGGCATCCGTCCGGGCAAGGAGACGCTGATTGCCAAGAATCCGCAATTGGCCGGCGCCCTTCACTGCTTGGAACTGCTGGAGCGCATGGCCCCCCCTCACCCCCAACCCCTCTCCCGGCAGGAGAGAGGGGAGGCATCGGAGGACGAACGAGCCACCGTGGCCGGCTTGCCCGCGCGCGACACCGGCGCCGGGCAGAGGCTCGAGCTCCAACTGCAAGGCTCCGATCTTGGCAAATACGAAGTCGAATGCGAGCTCGGCCGCGGCGGCATGGGCGTCGTATTTAAAGCGCGGCAAAAGGACCTGGGCCGGCCCGTCGCCCTCAAGATGATCTTGTCCAGCCATCTGGCCTCCGACGAGCATCTCGAACGTTTTCAGGACGAAGCGAAGGCGGCGGCGGGGCTGCATCATCCCAACCTCGTCGCCATTTACGAAGCAGGACAAATCAACGGCCAGCCGTTTTTCGCCATGCAGTATGTCTCAGGCCCCAGCCTGGCAAAGCGCATTCGCCAAGGCCCGGTTGCGCCGGAGGAGGCCGCCCGCATCGTGCTGGCCATTGCCCAGGCCGTGGACCATTTGCACCAAAACGGCATCGTCCACCGCGACCTGAAACCTTCCAACATACTCCTCGACGAGCGCGGCACGCCTTTCGTCACCGACTTCGGCCTGGTGAAGATGCTGACCGGGGACAGCCATCGCACCAGCACGGGCGTGATCGTGGGGACGCCGAGCTACATGGCGCCCGAGCAAGCGGCCGGGCAAAAGCAAAAGGTCGGCGCCTTGAGTGACCTTTATAGTCTGGGCGCAATCCTCTATGAGTTGCTTACGGGTCGGCCGCCCTTCGCCGCCGACTCGCCGCTCGACACGCTGGTGCAAGTCATTGAGAGCGAGCCGGTTCCGCCCCGGCAATTGCGCGGCGCCGTGCCGCGCGAGCTGGAAACGATTTGCCTGCGCGTCCTGGAAAAGAACCCCGCCGACCGTTATCCGTCCGCGGCCGCGCTCGCCAAAGACCTCGAGCATTTCCTCAAGAACGAGGAGATTGAGTGTCCGACGCCGGGGATAGTGAACCGGCTGACGCGCTGGACCCGGCGCGAGCCTGCGTTGGCCGCCCGGCTCGTCACGCTGGCGATCTGCATCGGCGTGGCGCAGATCAGCTTTCAGTTCTTCCGCACCATTCCGCTGAGCCTGCACTTACACATCCTGGGCATTTTGGCGCTCTGGGGCCTGTTGTCCGCGGTCTGCCAACGGCTGATGCGCACCGTGAGCTGGTCCGACGACGTACGCTTTCTCTGGGCCGGCCTGGACGTGGTGCTCTACACCTGGGTCATGGTCGTCGATGAAGCGCTTCTGAGTCCGATCATCATCGGCTACCCACTTCTGGTCGCGGCTTCGGGGCTGTGGTTTCGCGTGCCGCTGGTGTGGTTCACGACCGCGATTGCCGAAGCGTCTTATATGGTGCTGATGTTGGAATGGTGGGTGCGGACAGGCGCGCTGGAAGGGCTGCACAAGCACATCATGCTGCTCGTCGGTTTGGCGATGCTCGGTTTCATCACGTCGTATCAAGTCAACCGCGTCCGCGCGCTCAGCCGGTTTTACGAGCAACGACCGTTGCCGTGACCCTCGCTAACGCATCGGGCTCCTGGCGCGGAGCCCGACGCGTGAGCGAGGGATCAACCTGCCTTGCGTTCATGCTGTTCGCGTAAAGCGGCGAGTTGTTGCCGGCGCAGCGCTTCAGGAGCATAAGGATCGAAGGCGACAGGGCGCTTGAGAATGGCTTGCAGCACTTGCACGGCCTGTCGGCGCAGTTCCACGTCGCGGCGCTCCAAGGCGGCCAACAGCGCCGGCAGCGCCGCGGGGCCGCGCTGTTCCAGATCGGCGGCGGCCATTGCGAAGTCCGGCGTCTTCAGCCCTTCAATCAACCGTTGAATCTTCTCTTGTTCCAGCACACTCTGAATGGCTTGTCCGGCGGTCGAGTGGGTCGGATTCCGTCCTGTGTTGGTGTGGGACGGAATGGACATCCGTCCCACGGTCTTGGGCGGCGCGAATTCCAGCGTGGCGGGCGGTGCGATCCGTTCCAACTCCCTGGTCACGCTCGCGCGCTGAGTGCCGTCGACGAACGACTCGTCGTTAAAGCCCGCGCCCAGATATTCCGCGATGGCGATGGGGTCGCGCACGATCTCTTGCGGCGTGCCCTGCGTGCGCACTTTGCCGTCCTTGATCAAGTAACTGCGCGATGTGATTTTCAAGGCTTCGCGCACGTTGTGGTCGGTGAGCAAGACGCCGATGCCGGTGCCGCGCAGCTCTTTGATGATGTCGCGAATCTCCGCGATAGTGATGGGATCGATCCCGGTGAACGGCTCGTCGAGCAGAATGAGCAGCGGCTCGCACACCAGGCAGCGGGCGATTTCCAGACGGCGCTTCTCGCCGCCCGAAAGTCGGGCGCCCGCGTTGCGCCTCACCTTGGCCAGGCCGAAGCGCTCCAGTACGCCCTCGGTGCGCTCCCAGCGCTCCTTGCGGTTGAGCGGCCGGCCCAGCGTGCGCGACTGCGGCATGATCTCCAAAATGGCGAGGATGTTTTGTTCGACCGTGAGCTTGCGAAAAACGCTGGTTTCCTGCGACAAGTAGCCCATGCCCAGCCGGGCCCGTTGATACATGGGAAGCGCGGTGACGTCTTGGCCGTCAAAATAGACCCGGCCGGCGTTGGGTGTGATCTGTCCGGTGGCCATGCGAAAGCTCGTCGTCTTGCCCGCGCCATTGGGCCCAAGCAGGCCGACCACTTCGCCGGCGTCTACTTCAAAGTGGACGCCGTCCACCACCGCGCGCCGGCCGTACTTCTTCACCAGGCCACGCACTTCCAACAAAGCCATCGCCGGTCCTCCTTGACCATCGGGATGATTACCAAAAAAACGAGCCGCGACACAAGGGCAAACTGCGCGGACTGGTGAAACAGCCGGAATCCAAAAAAAAAACTGTTTCGACGGGCGTGCGCTGCGAGTATCCTTAAAGTGTGAATAGGTCGGTGTACGCTGTCGGCCCGCACGGATTATGTCATGACGATTCGTTTCAAGTGCCCGCATTGTCAAAAAACGCTCAGCGTTAGAGGTGATATCGGCGGCAAAAAAGCCTCGTGCCCAGTGTGCAAGCAGGCCATCACGATACCAGAGCCGGTGACGCCTCCGGACAAACGAAAATAGCTGTTTCGACTGACGCTCGCGGCGAGTATTCTTAATTTGTGAACAACTCGAACGACGTCAGCCCGAACGGATCAATTCATGCCGATTCGCTTCCATTGCCAGCACTGTAAAAAACCGCTCCGCGTCCCGGACCATCTCGGCGGCAAAAAAGGCCAATGTCCGGCGTGCAAACAGGCGATCACCATTCCCGAACCGCTGGCCCCGCCTGCCGACCTGGAAGCCTTCGCCGCGTCCGCCTTCGACGATAAGCCCGAAGCCAAGCCAGAAGACGATGCCCCCAAGACCATCGACTTTCCTTGCCCCTTTTGCTCCGAAGACTTGCATCTGCCGCTCGACTTGGGCGGCAAGCAATCGCCCTGCCCCGAATGCCGGCGCATCATCCGAGTGCCGATGCCGAAGGAGAAGCAGAAAGGCGACTGGCGCGAGCTGGTGAAGAAAGGCCCGTCGGCGGCCCTCATCAATCAGCCGGAAATCCCTGACGACGTCATGACCAGCGCGCAAAAAACGCGCGTCAGCACCACGGCCCTGCTTGAAGCCGACGCCATCGAAGTCGAAGTGGAGCCGGTCGGCGTCAAGGGTTGGCTCAAGCGCGGCTTCTACGCAGCGCTGATCGCCGGCGTCGTCTTTCTCATCGTTTCCGCGCTGATCCGAGGGCGAACGGCGCGCACCGAGAAGAACCACCTCGACTTGGGCCTGAAAGGATTGGAGAACCCCAAAGTCCCGTTGCTCTTGAAAGCGGAAGGCGCCCGCATTGCCGGGGAAGTGCACTTGCGCAATAAGAAAGCGGGAGAAGCCAAGAAGCACTTCTACAAAGCCCGATCCCTGGCCATCGACAAGCCGCCGAAGGAGGAGTCGCCGCCGTCGCCGTTTGAACAAGACATGTTCCTCTGCGAGCTGGCGCTGTCTTTCGTGGACATGGGCGGCAGCTTTGAAGAAGACCGCGACGGCGAGCGCTTCGATTGGAAGAAGGAAGTTGTGCAAACGGAATTGCGGCGCACTTTGGAGGCGATGAAAACCGACGACGGCAAGGCCGCCGCCCTGCGCGACGTGGGGGCGAAGCTCTTGTATTTGGACAAAGGCGAAGTCGCCATTGGATTGGCGACTAACCTGGCGAAGGCCGGCGCCGGCGCCAAGGGCCTGCAGCGCTCGCCCCTGGTGGCGCAGTTGGTCGGTCTCCTGGCCGGTCGCAAGAACGACAAGGCGGCCAACGAGCTCCTAAAGGATCCCGGCGCAGCGGCGACGATTGCCGATTCGTTGGCGCGCATCGCCTACACCGAAGGCCTTTGCCATCAGCGTCGTTACGCCGAAGCGCTGAAGCTCGTTCAAGCAAAAGGCCCGGCGGCAGCGCGCTTGGACGCCGCTATTTCCGGCGCCGCCATCGCGCTTGCTGACCAGAAAGCCAAAGACAACGCGGCAGAAGCCAAACCGTTTCTTGCCGAAGCATTGGACATCATCAACAAAGAGTTGCGAGGGAAAGCCGCGCCTTGGCAAGTGTTGCAGGCGATTCGCCTTGCCGGTCAAACCGACCTTGCAGTTCGAGCCAAGGAGGAAACGCTCAAAGAGCTGACCGCCACGTTCAAAGCCCGCGCCCAACTGGAACTGTTCCGCGGCCACCTGGTGAAGACGACCGTCGCCGTCTCTGCCACTTTGCCCGACGAGGTCGGCGAAAAGCAATCCGCGAGCCGCGCCTTGGCCTGGCAGCTCTACGCCCGTCACAACGCCTGCGTGGGCGACTCCGCCAGCGTCCTCAACCTCATCGACTCCAGCGACGAAATCTACCGGCCTCTCATGCACCTGGGTCTAGCGCTGGGCGAACAAGACCGGCGCCGCTAACGCGAGCCCGACGCGCTAGCAAGGGCCGACGAAATCAAGTGGGGCGGACCATACTGTTTGCCCCAGCCGGCCGCGCCCGGGCAAAAAGGAATGTTAGCCCCACGGGCGGCATTCAAG
>JAKEHV010000227.1 GCA_022614915.1 Gemmataceae bacterium
CCGGGCGAATGCGCCAAATGCGCCCGCGCCGTTGGCTTTCAAGCACCAGGACTTTCTTCATGTCCTCGGGCAACGACAGCGGCGTCTCGATGACTTCGCGGTAAAAGTCGGCGACATACAATGCGCCGTCGGGTCCCAGCGTCAGCCAGACCGGACGGAACCAATTGTCGGTCGAAGCAAGGAATTCGCGGTCCGTGTCGGCGCGTTTAGCCACGAACGTCGAACCGCCCTTGGGTTCCAACACGTCGCGCAGGATGAGGTTGTTGGCGGGATCGCAGATAAAGACGCTGCCTTGAAATTGTTTGGGAAAAAGATCGGCGAGATAGACCAGCGGGCTCGTGCCGGAGGTGACGAATCCGCCGGGAACCAGCTCCGTGCTGGCGAAGCGCTTGAAGTCGACGCCTTCCTTGCGGCGGCGCGTGCGCTCGACGCGCCAGGCTTCGAAGGGGCTGATGCGGAACACTTTGCAAGCCGCGCCGTGCTCGGGGATATCGAGCGTCACCGCCGATACGGGGAGGAACGGGTTGCGGGCAAGATAGTGATCGGGCAAAACGATGTGGCGCAGGTGTTGGCTGTTGGTGGCGACGAACCAATGGCCCCATTCGTTGGCGGCCAGTCCAAATTGCCCGCCACCGGAAGTTGGCTCCAGGCTGCCCGGCCGATCCGGCTTGAAGCGAATGCTACGGCCGCGTAATGGCAACGCTGGCATGTTGGAATTCTCGACCGAGCGAATGTCGCCGCCCTTGCCGCCGGCGCAGGCATAGACCCAATTGTCGAGTCCCCACTGGAAGCCGGACAACAACTGTTGAATATTGGCGATGTCGAAGCCCGTGTACAAGACGCGCGACTTGTCCGCTTTGCCGTCGCCGTCCGCATCTTCAAGATAGATGAGATCCGGGGCGTTGGCGACGAGCAGACCTTTGCCGTAGGGCATGACGGCAGTGGGAAAGCGCAGTCCCTCGGCGAACACGGTGGCCGACTCGAAAACGCCGTCGCCGTCCTTGTCTTCGAGTCGCTTGATCTTTCCCGAGGAGATCTTGCCGGTGCCGAGGCCGCCGTTGGGGTAGCCGTGCATTTCGGCGACGAAGAGCCGGCCGCGCTCGTCGAACGCCATGGCCACGGGATCGACGACGTTGGGTTCGGAGGCGACCAGGTCGATCGTGAAGCCGGACAGTAGCTGAATGGTCTTGCGCTCTTCTTGAGGAGAAAGCGGTTTCGAGGGCGGCGGCACAAATTGTTCCGGCAGTTGCGTTCCGTCGTTTAACCGCGACCCGAAGGGAAGCGCGGTCAGCGTCATTGCAAAAAGTAGGAAGTAGAAGGCGGCAAGCGTGGCGTAGCGCGAGTTCATATGAAATGATTCTAGATGATGGACACGGCGGAAACCATTCTCTTGATTGGAGCAAGCGTTCGCGCTGCCGCGTGGTCGGCGCGACGGGCAGGACTTTCGCCGTGGTGCGTCGATCTGTTCGCCGACGCGGATTTGGAGCGGCATGCGCCGGTGCGGCGCATGCCTGCGGGGCAGTATCCGCACGGCCTGGTCGCGGCTGCTCGGGAAGCGCCGCCGGGGCCATTCGCTTACACAGGCGCCTTAGAGAATTGGCCGAATGTTGTTGAAGCAATCGCTCGCGACCGGCCGCTTTGGGGCAACCCGCCAAACGTGCTGCGGCAGGTGCGCGACCCGATTGGGTTGGCGACGACCTTGCAACAAGCCGGCGTTTCGTGTCCTTTGGCCCGCGACCGTTTTCCCACAGCCGAAGACCCCAAGCGCTGGCTGGTCAAGCCGCGCAAGAGCGCCGGCGGCGCGGGCATTCATTTCTGGAAAGGCGGAAAACTGCCGCAGTCGTTCTATTTGCAGGAATGGGTCGACGGGCCCTCTTACGCCGCCGTATTTCTCGGCCTCCCAAACCTCGCCGCGCGCTTGCTCGGCGTCACCCGGCAACTCATCGGCGAGCCTTGGCTTTGCGCCAAGCCATTTCGATACTGCGGCAGCATTGGCCCCATCGCGTTGTCCGCCGAACTGCACAATCAACTACAACGACTCGGAGAGATACTAACGAAGTCCTTTGGTTTGCTTGGATTGTTCGGCGTGGACTGCATTCGCTGCGGCGAGACCGTTTGGCCGGTCGAGGTCAATCCGCGCTACGCGGCCTCGATGGAAGTGCTGGAGCGGGCGACGGGACAGTCGTTCTTCGCATTGAACAAAAGTCTGTTTCAAGCAAAGGCGTCCGAATTCATGTGGGGCAAACATTCCTGTTTGCCCGGACGAGGGCAAACAGGAATGTTCGCCCCACCTGAATTGAGAGCCGCGCACGCAGTAAGCGGTGAATCAACCCAGGACGTGATCGGGGCACACGGCAGAGTGTGCGGCAAGGCGATCCTGTTTGCGAATCGGGACATGGGGTTTCGCTCGAACGGGCCATGGCAATTCGAGCTCGAACGAAAGTGGGACAATTCCTATGAGTCTGACTTTGCCGACATTCCGCATTGCGGCGCTCTGATTCGGAAAGGGGAACCCATTTTCACGGTATTCGCACAAGCGGCTTCGGAAGCGGATTGTTCGAAGTGCTTGAAAAACAAGGTGCGCAAGGTTGTTACAACCTTGAACGCATGAAGCCGACGAATTACAAGATTCGCTTTTTCTGCACGTAAATGTGCGACGACAGCCCGTGCAGCGTCTCCGCGGCTTCGCTGATCGTCTCGGTCAGTGTAGGATGCGGGTGGATGGATAGGGCCAAGTCTTTCGACGTTGCCCCCATCTCGATGGCGACGACGGCTTCGGAAATGAGCTCGCCCGCGCCGGGGCCGCACAGGCCGACGCCCAAGACCTGGTCGCTCTTGGGATCGACAAGGATTTTCGTCAGCCCGTCCGAGCGGCCCAGCGTGCTGGCGCGGCCGGACGCGGCCCAATGGAAACGGGCGACGCGCACTTCGCGATTCTCTTTGGCCGCTTCGGTTTCGGTGAGGCCGGCCCAGGCGATCTCCGGGTCGGTGAAAACGACCGCGGGGATCGCGCGCGGCTCCCAGACCATCGGCTCGCCCAGGACTACTTGCACCGCCAGCTTGCCTTCATGCGCCGCCTTGTGGGCCAGCATCGGCTCGCCGGCCACGTCGCCGATGGCGAAGATGTGCGGGTTCGAGGAGCGGCGCTGCTCGTCCACTTTGATGAAACCTTTGTCGCTAACTTCGACGCCGGCTTTGTCGAGGCCGAAGCCGGCGGAGTTGGGCCGGCGACCGACCGCGACCAGGATTTTTTCAAACACGTGCTCGCCCGCGCCTTCGCCCTCAAAGGTGGCGCGAATGCCGCCCTTGGCCTCCGCGATCTTTGTCACCTTCGTGTTTAGGTGAATCCTTTCGAAAAGACTCTTGAGACGGTTGGCCAGGGGGCGCACGAGATCGGCATCGACGCCGGGGAGCAGGCTGCCTGTGAGCTCCACGCAGGTGACTTTGCTGCCCAGGGCGGCATACACAGTCCCCAATTCCAGGCCGATATAGCCGCCGCCCACGACCAAGAGCGTTGCCGGCACGCTTTCCAGTGCGAGCGCCGCGGTCGAGTCCATAACCCGCGGACTGTCGAGACTGAGGGCAGGCAGTTTTGCCGGGCTCGAGCCGGCGGCGACGATGCAATGGTCGAAAGTCACTTCCGGACCGTCGTCCACTTCGATCAGCTTCGGGCCGCTGAAGACGCCGCGACCTACCACGTGGGTGACGCCGCGTTTCTTGCACAGTTCCAAAAGGTGGCTGGCGTGCGTGTCAACGATCTTGTTTCCTTTTGCGCGCAGAGTCGCCAGGTCGATTTCCGGCTTGGCAAACTTGATCCCGAAAGCGGCGGCGTCGCGCGCCGTCGTCACGACACTGGCCGCGTGCAGTAATGTTTTTGACGGAATGCAGCCGACATGCAAGCACGCACCGCCGGGCTTGGGAGCGGCGTCGATGAGCGTGGTTCTGAGGCCGCGCTCGGCCGCCAAAAACGCGGCCGCGTAACCGCCGGGCCCGCCGCCCAGAACTACCAGTTGGGTCGAGATGTTTTCAGGCATACTTTCGCTTCCGATTTATCGTTTAGCGTTCGCTGGATCTTGCATTGAACAGCATCCAACGAACGCTAAACGATCATGCGTGCAACAGCATCACCAGCGGGTTTTCCAGCATGTCCGCGAGCCTTCGCGTAAAGCGGGCGGCGGCCGCTCCGTCGATGACGCGGTGATCGTACGACAGCGACAAGGGCAATATCAGGCGCGGCGCGAATTGCCCGTCTTTCCACACCGGTTGCATGCGCGAGCGCGACAAGCCGAGGATGGCGACCTCCGGATAGTTGACGATCGGCGTGAAGGCCGTGCCGCCGATGCCGCCCAGATTGCTGATGGTAAACGTGCCGCCGCGCAAGTCATCCGCCGTGATCTTTTTCAACCGCGCCCGCTCGGCCAGCTCCGCCATCTCCCGGCCGATGTCGTGCACGCTTTTCTTGTCCACGTCGCGCAGCACAGGCACCAAGAGGCCGCGCTCGGTATCAACCGCCACGCCCAGGTGGTAATAGTGCTTGTAAACGAGCTGTCCCTTGGCAACGTCGAGACTCGAGTTGAACTGCGGATGCTCCTTGAGAACAATGGCGCAGGCCTTGAGCACGAAAGCGGTGACGGTGAGCTTCGGGCCTTTGCCTTCCTGCTGTCTGCGGAACGCCTCGATCTCGGAAGCGTCGGCTTGATCGTGATGCGTGACATGCGGCACGAGCGACCAGGACAGGCTGACAAGATCGGCGGTTTTCTTGCGGATGGAGTCGAAGGGCTTAGCTTCAACCGGTCCCCATTGCTCGAAGCTGGGCAGCGGCGCGGCCTGCACGCGCGCGCCTCCGCCCGTGGTCGCCAGGCTGCGGATGTAGGCTTTGACGTCGTCCTGCGTCACCCTGCCCAGTGGACCCGTGCCGGGCACCTGCACGAGATCGACGCCCCATTCGCGCGCCAGCTTGCGCGTCGCCGGTCCTGCGGGCACGACGATGCCGTCGCCAGAAGGAGGCTTCAATGCAGGCAACTCCCCTCGCCCCTTGGGAGAGGGGTCGGTCGTCTCCCCTCGGCCCTTGGGGGGAGAGGCGTCGGGGGTGAGGGGGGAGGAAATCACCGCTTGCGGTTTCGCGCTCGCTTCGACTTTCGGCGACCTGGACTCAGCCGGAGGCGCCGTAGCGGGCTTGGCGCTCGGCGCGGCCGCCTGACCGTTCTTGCTGTCGATCAAAAAAAGCGTTTGCCCTGTTCGGACCTTGTCGCCTTTCTTCACCATGACCTGTGCGATGCTGCCCGCGAAAGGAGACGGCAGCTCCAACGTGCTCTTCTCGGCCTCGACTTCAACCAGCGCTTGGCCCTCCTTCACCACGTCGCCGACCTTGACCTTGACGTCGACGATATCGCCGCCGGGAATGTTCTCGCCCAGCGCCGGCAATTTGACCTCTTCCGCCATATCCATTCCCTCTTTCGTCCTTTGGTAATCTACTGGGGAAAGGGCGAAAGGGTGAAGGGGTGAAGAGGTGAAGGGGTCACGATCGCCACTGTCCCCTTCACCCTTTCACCCTTTCACACTTTCACCCCTTCACTACGAACCGCTGGCCAAGATTTGCTCTCCTCCTTAGGACAAACGCATACCCATAAAGAAAGCGACATGGAAAAACGATTCTACATAACGACCGCAATTGATTATCCCAACAGCCGGCCCCATATCGGTACGGCATTCGAGAAGATCGGCGCCGACGTGCAGGCGCGTTATCGCCGCATGGAGGGGTACGCCGTCCATTTCCTCATGGGCAACGACGAAAACACGGTGAAGGTCGCCAAACGCGCCGCGGAACTGGGCCAGGATCCTAAGGCATACTGCGACGACATGGCCGGCCAGTTCAAGGAAGTCTGGCGGGCTCTCGACATCAGCTTTGACGACTTCATCCAAACGAGCGAGCCGCGGCACCACGCGGGCTGCCAGAAGTTCATTCAAAAAGTGCATGACAACGGCTTCATCTACAAGGCGAAGTACGAAGGCTTGTACTGCGAAGGTTGCGAAGCCTTCAAAACCGAGTCGGACATCAAGGACGCGGGCGGTGTGTGCCCGGATCACAAGGTGCCGCCGATTCGCCGCAGTGAGCCGTGTTACTTCTTCGCCCAGTCGAAGTTTCAAGAACGCCTCTTGAAGCTGTACGAAGAGCGCCCCGATTTCATTCAGCCCGAAAGCCGGCGCAACGAAGTCGTCAATTATGTCAAAGGCGGTCTGCAGGACGTGAATATCACACGCACCGGCGAGGCGTGGGGCATACGCGTGCCGTTTGATCCGGAGTTCACGATTTACGTGTGGTTTGATGCGCTATTGAATTACATCACTGCCATCGGCTACGGCTCCGACGAACAGCGTTTCAACGAGTGGTGGCCCGCGGACATTCATTTCATCGGTAAGGACATTACGCGCTTCCATTGCGCATTGTGGCCAGCGATGCTGCTGGCCGCAGACGTGGAGCCGCCGCGCATGGTTTTCGGCCACGGCTTCGTTTATTCTAAGGGCGAGAAAATCAGCAAAACGCTCGGCAATATCGTCGAGCCGATGGAGATTATCACGAAGTTCTCCAGCGAAGCGTTTCGTTATTACTTCATGAGGGAATGCCCCTTCCCCGGCGACGGCGATTTTACCTGGCAACGCTTCCGCGAAGTCTTTAACGCCGACTTGGCAAACAAATTCGGCAACTTGTATAGTCGAGTCGTAACGCTCATGACGATGTATTTCGGCGGCACCCTGGACGGGACCGCGGAAAAAACGCCGTCGCCGATTCATGAGTCGTTGGTTGAGTTTGTGCGCCAAGTGAAGTCGCACATGGAAGCGTGTCAATACAACCAGGCGCTGGAGAAGATTTGGCGGCAAGTAGTTGATCCAGCGAACCAGTTCACGGATCGCCGCAAGCCGTGGGAGTTGGCGAAGACAGACAAAGACGCGACGAAAGAGGTGCTGTTCGCGTTGGCGGAGTCTTTGCGCGTGGCTTCCATCCTGATTAGGCCGTTCTTGCCGCGCACGGCGGAGACGATTTACCGCAGTTTCAATTTCACAAAGCCGTTTGAAACGGTATCCTACGCGGATGCCGCGAGCAGCACGGCGCAGAAAGAAGACCTTCGTGTCATCGCGCAATTCGAGGGTGGCACAGTGAAGCCGATGTTCCCGAGGATAAAATAAACAGGGAGGGAACGAACATGAAACGAACTGTTGTGATTGAAGCGCTCAGGACACCGATTGGCCGGGCCCATGCGGAAAAAGGCATGTACCGCGACGTCCGCGCCGACGATCTATCCGCGGACCTCATGAAAGCCTTGCTGCAGCGCGCCAAGGTGCCCGCCAACATGATCGAGGATGTGCACTGGGGCTGCGTCAAGCAGGAAAAAGAGCAGGGCTTCGACGTGGCCCGCATGGCGGCGCTCATTGCCGGCTTTCCGGTTGAGGTGTGCGGCGCCACCGTGAATCGCAACTGCGGCTCGAGTCTTCAGGCCTTGCACCAGGCGGCGGGCAGCATCGCGGCCGGCGCGGAAGACATCCAAATCGCGGGCGGCGTCGAGCACATGCAACACATTCCCATGGAATCCGGCATCGACCCCAGCCCGCGTTTTCTTTATCTCCATAGCCCGGCGACTCTGAACATGGGGCTCACCGCGGAAAACTTGGCCAAGAAGCACAAGATCAGCCGCCGCGAGCAAGATGAGTTCGCGCTCCGCAGCCACCAGCTCGCGGCGATAGCGACCGACGGCGGTGCGTTCGCGGCGGAGATCGTGCCGACCTGGGGCCGCGATGCGCAAGGCCGCAAGTCGATCCAGCAGGAGGATGAGTGCATTCGCCGCGACACCAGCCTGGAGGCGCTTTCCGCACTGAGGCCCGTCTTCATGCCCGAAGGCGGCACTGTGACCGCGGGAAACGCCAGCCCGATTAACGTCGGCGCGGCGGCGCTTCTAGTAATGTCCGAGGACAAAGCCAAAGACCTCGGACTAAAGCCGCTCGCTCGCATCAAGGCGATGGCGGTCGCCGGCGTTGATCCGTCGGTCATGGGCATCGGCCCGGTGCCGGCCACGCATAAGGCTCTGGAGCGCGCGGGCCTCAAATTAGACGACATCGACCTGATCGAGATCAACGAAGCCTTCGCCGCCCAGACGCTTGCCGTGATCAAGCTGCTCGGCGCCAACCCGGACAAAGTGAATACTCGGGGCGGTGCAATCGCAATCGGTCATCCGCTGGGCGCGAGCGGGGCGCGCATTGCCACGACCTTGATCCACACGATGATCGATCAAAAGAAGAAGTTCGGCCTGGCGACGATGTGCATCGGCGCGGGACAAGGCATCGCGACCGTCTTTGAGGCTGTATACTAGAAAAATGCTGCGTCTTGCCGACCTCCGTGAAATTCTGCGCTACGTTCCGCACTACCGCGACAAAATCTTTGTCATCGCGATCGACGGCGCCATCGTCGAATGCGACAACTTTCGCAACTTGCTTTTGGACATCGCTCTCTTGCGCAGCCTGCGCATCGGCGTGGCGCTCGTGCACGGGGCAGGGCATCAGATTCGCCGCTTGGCGGAACAAACGAAGCAGACCGCGAGCAACATCGACGGCACTGGTGTCACGGACGCGGCCACACTCCAGCTTGCTCTGACGGCCGCGAATCGAGTCACGCACGAAATCCTCGAAGGCCTGGCCGCCCACGACCTGCGCGGCGCGTACGGCAACGTCCTGGTCGCGCATCCGGCGGGCATTCTGCAAGGCGTGGACCACAAATTCACCGGCCGTGTCGAGCGCGTGGACATCGGCTTTCTCAAATCGCTGTTAGAGCACGATGTGATCCCGGTGATTCCACCGCTGGGCTGCGACGGCGAAGGCAGCACCTTTCGGCTCAATTCCGACGCCGTTGCCGTGGAGATCGCCAAGGCGCTGCAAGCGGTAAAGCTGATTTATCTCAGCAACATGCCGGGCATTGTCAAGGGCAAGAGCGCAAAGGACGAAGCCGGCGAAGTGCTGCGGCAATTGTCGGTCAATGAGGCGGACGCGATTGCGAAGAAGCAACGCAACGATCTGCACCCGGCCAGCGTCTCCAAGCTCCATAGCGCCGTCAAGGCGGCGCAGGGAGGCGTGCAGCGCATTCACATCATCGACGGCCGGGTTGAGGAAGGCTTGCTCGCGGAAGTGTTTTCCAACGAGGGCATCGGCACGCTCATCCACGCCAACGAGTACCAGGCGATTCGGCCCGCGCGCAAGAAAGACGCGCGCGGCATCTTCCACCTGACGCAAGAGGGCGTGGAGAATGAGGAATTGTTGCCGCGAACCGTCGGCGAGATCGAACGGCAACTGGTCGATTTCTATGTGTTCGAAGTGGACGGCAGCCTGGCAGCTTGCGTGGCGCTGCATTGGTATGCGGAGGCGAGTAAGGCGGAAATGGCGTGCGTGTGCGTTTCGAACAAGTACGAAAACCAGGGCATCGGCGGCCGGCTCATGCATTTCGTCGAGGAGAAAGCCAAGCAACTTGGCGCCAAGGAACTGTTCTGTTTGTCCACGCAAGCCTTCAACTACTTTGTGCAGAAAGGCGGCTTTCGACTCGGCACGCCCGACGACCTGCCCACGCCGCGCCGGCAAAGCTACGACGCGTCCGGCCGCCGCTCGCAAGTCCTGACTAAGAAGCTGGCTTAGCCGCCACAATTGACAAATTCGTCATTCTTCCGAGAATCCGCTTGACAGTCGCGACCAAACCTGCAAACGATGGAAGTATCAGCATTGGTATAACTCCCTTCTTTGTTTGCCACGCCGGCTGGCTCTCTTTCCAGGGCAAGGCTCGGCGACGCCAGGAGTGAACAGGCTATGATGCATTTCACCTGTGATCATTGCGGCAAGGAACTGACGCCCGGCGAAGACCAGCGGTTTGTGGTGAGAATCGAAGCGTGCGCCGCCGAAGACTCTCAAGACCTGACCGAGGCCGATCTGGAAGAAGGCCACCTGCAAGCCGTCAGCGAAATGCTACAGGAGATGGAAGACGAAGGATTGGAATTCGATGAACCTGCCAAAACCTTTCGCTACGATCTCTGCGGCGAATGTCACAAACGCTTCATTCACGATCCCTTGGGCAAGGAACACCTGAGCAAGCTGTACTTTAGCAAGAACTAGATTCACTGCCGCGTTTCACTTTCCATCCTGGATCGGCGTGACGCGCGCTGCGTAGTCCTTTTCGTGGCCGGTGACGAGGGCCTTGCCGTCCGGCGTGAACTGCACGCAGTAGGTGACCATTTTCTTTAGGTGGTGACTGAAAACCGTCTTGCCGCTGGCCAATTCGTAAACGCGCAGGCTGCCGCCGTAGCCGCTGGTGGCGACGAACTTGCCGTCGCGCGACAACGCCAGACCGAAGAGGTCATCCGGCGTGGACGGCATCTTCTTGATCTCCTTGCCGTCGGCCACGCTGAAAAAGCGCAGCTTCTTGTCGAAACCGACCGCCATCACCTGGCTGTTGTCCGGCGTGAACGCGACGCCGGTGATGCCTTCGGGCACGTCGGGCAAATCTTTGATCTCGATTTTTTTCGGCTCTTCCTTTTTCTCTTCTTTCTTTTCCTCTTTCTTCTTTTCTTTGTCTTCTTTCTTCTTGGGAGCGGGCTTTTCCGGCTCTTTGGGCGGCGTGCCGATCATCTTGATTTCCTTTTGCCCTTTCACTTCCCAAATCTTGATGGTGGTGTCGTTGGAGCCGGAGGCGAGCAATTCTCCGTTCGGACTGAAGGCGACGGTGTAAACCGATTGGTTATGGCTGCCCAGGTTCTTGATTTCCTTGCCGTCGTCCGCATTCCACAGGCGCACGGACTTATCGGCGCTGCCGGAAGCCAGCATCTTGCCGTCCGGGCTGAAGGCGAGAGAATCGACGATTTCCGTGTGGCCTTTCAGCTCGCGCAGGAACTTGCCGTCTTTGGCCCAGATGCGAATGGTTTTGTCCTGGCCCGCGGTGGCAATAAGGTCGCCCTCCTTGTTGAACACCACCGCGTAGACCGGGGCCGTGTGCCCTTTCAGCGTGGCCAATTCCTTGCCGTTGGAGAAATCCCAAAGCTTGACGGTGTTGTCAAAGCTGGCCGTGGCCAGCGTCTTGCCGTCCGGGCTGAAAGCGACGTTAAAGACCAGGCCGGTATGGCCCTTGAACTCGGCAGGCGTTTGCGCCAGCGCGATGGTCGTTATGCACAACGTGAAAAAGGCAATCAGTGAACCGATGCGTCTCATGGCAGTGTTCTCCTTTGCTGTTGATTCGATCCCCCCAGAGATGATGAACGATGAATCAGGGAATTCACAACCACAATTCACCACTCACCACTCACTCTTCTTCCGCCTTGGGCGCGAAGCCGCGCCGCATGGTGTTTTCTGTAATAGTCC
>JAKEHV010000228.1 GCA_022614915.1 Gemmataceae bacterium
CCGAGATTGGCCGTGACATCGAACGAGAAGTCGCCCGTTAGACCTCCGCCCAGCGTCTGATCGTTCAGCCGGACGGCAGCAGATCCGCGCACGTTGGCGAACGTCAGCCACACGCGCTCATGATCGTCGATACGGCGCGGACGGCCGAAGCGGCGCTGGAAACGAACGAGGCCAGCGACGCCTTCCAAACCCACGTCGGACAGAAGGCATGGAATGCGGACCGTGCAAGCTGGACGACCCTGAGGTTGGCATTCCCACGGGCCGAGTAGGCGCATGCGATGGGGATACAATTCCGTTCCTCTGAAGCCGAGACTCTCGATGCAATAGCAATACTCTTTAGTTTATGCCCGCACGTGTCCGCCATCACACGAATGACAAGGGGTTGTCGGGGATCATTGAAAGCGGAGGCATTCGTGCCAGCCGCGGCTGGGAATCGGTGGAATCCGGCGTGCACGTTGAAGTTGAACCGTTTGGATCGGCCAAACCGTCGTCGCGAAAACGACGCGGTCCGAAGGATGAGCTAGGATGCTTCGCCGAAGGCGCCTTTGTAGAATTCGATTCACCGGAGGACGGGTTGGTGGATTATCGGTGCGGCCCACGACACAGCGGAATAATCTCGGTGCCGATTGGAGAATTGCTATTGCTTGAAAAGCTGAATCCTGTTTTTGTTAAGGTGCGCCGCCATTTTTGGGAGTTTTGGCGTATCAACGTCCCGTAGTGTCATGAAGATCCGTCTGCAAAAGAAACAGCTTTTGACGGTGTATTGTTATCTGCGTGAAGCAGAGCGCTCGCTGCATTTCTTGATGAATCCTGCCAGAAGTTGGGACGAGTTCCTCGCCTACTACGATGATGACAAAATTCGAGCGATTCGGCAGTTGAGTGATCGACTGCTGGACAATTTCCCCGAAACAGTTTTGAACGGAAAAATCGCAGCGCCTCCGTCGACTCCCAAGCCGGGATTCTTCCGAGTAGTCTTTGGGCCGTGGCTGAACAATTGGAAAAAAAGCTGGAATCTGCCTGTCGAGTCGGTCGTCTTTCCGGGTCGCTGTTTGAGCGCGCTCGTCGCGCTGCTTGAGAAAGGCGCGAAGCCCTCTGCCGAGTCGCTGTTTCAGCTGCGTTTGGCTTTCTCCGACGCAGAGAGACGCTTGGAATTCGCGTGCTATGGATTGAAGGAATTGGATGTAGCCCAACACATCGCGCATTTCGACCAACCGGACACCCAGTCGGCCCTTTCCATTCCCCAGTTCCTCCAAAAAGTAGCCTGAAAGAACCAAGTCCTCGTTTTTCAGCAAGTAATATACCTACGCTAGGCAATCCCATGTTTTGGAGCCGTCTCGTTGGACATCAACGACGTCAAAATTGAGGACACGTTTGCCGAAGCCTTCCCGATGACCGCGGCCCGGCTGGTGGTCACCGCGCATTCGCCGGCTTGGGCGAAAACGGCTGGGCAAGTGGCCACGGGTTACGCCTCGTCGGTGATCGGCTGCGACGCCGAGGCTGGCATCGAGCGCGAACTTGGCCCGGACGAAACACCCGATGGCCGGCCCGGCGTCAGCCTGCTCTTCTTCGCCTTCAGCCGGGACGCCTTGCAGAAAGCCCTCATCAATCGCGTCGGCCAATGCGTACTCACTTGCCCGACGACTGCCTGCTATAACGGATTGTCGGTCGTGAAAGACAAGTGCATCAAGATCGGCGGCAACTTGCGCTTCTTCGGCGACGGTTTTCAATTCAGCAAAAAACTGGAGGGGCAACGCTTTTGGCGCTTGCCGACCATGGACGGCGAGTTTCTGTGCGAGGATGTATTCGGCACCGTGAAAGGCGTGGCCGGCGGCAATTTCTTGATCCTTGCCGAAAGCCTGGATGCCGGACTGGCGGCGGCCGAGGCGGCGGCGACAGCGATTCGCGCCGCGCCGGGCGTCATTCTCCCTTTCCCCGGCGGCATCGTGCGCTCGGGCAGTAAAGTCGGCAGCCGCTACAAAAAGCTGAAAGCCAGCACCAACGACGCCTATTGCCCGACGCTGCGCGGTCTGGTGCAAACCGCCTTGCCAGATAATGTCAACGCCGTCTATGAAATCGTCATTGATGGCCTCGATCTGGCCGCCGTGGAAGAAGCGACCCGCATCGGCGTCCGCGCCGCCTGCCGGCCAGGCGTCGTGTGCATCTCTGCGGGCAATTACGGCGGCAGTTTGGGACCGCATCATTTGCATCTGCGCAAATTGTTGGCGGTTTGAATTCGTTTACCGAGAATTACACGAATAACACGGATCATTCCGTTGTCTTCATCCGTGTCAATCCGTGTAATCTGTGGTTAAAAAGACCCTCATGGCCAAAACGGAAACGCCGCGCATTGCTATCCTTGGCGCCGGGCCCATCGGCCTGGAGGCGGCCGCGTACGCCCAAGCGCTGGGGATGCCGTTCACGGTCTATGAGCGTGGCCGCATCGGTGAGCACCTGCATCGCTGGGGACACGTGCGCCTTTTCAGCCCGTTCGGTATGAACGCCACGCCTTTGGGACGGTCCCTCATTCTCAAAAATGTTCCCAAGTTTGAGTTCCCGGCCGACGACGCCTGCATTACCGGGCGCGAGCATGTCAGCTCTTACTTAATGCCGTTGGCCGAAACGCTCGAAGATCGCATCCAGACGGACACGCTTGTTTTGCAAGTCGGCCGGCGCGGCTTGCTGAAGGAGGATCAACCCGGCAGCGCCATCCGCGCCCAGCAGCCTTTCCGACTCCTGCTGCGTGACAAGCAGAACCGCGAGCGCATCGAAGAAGCCGACATCGTTCTCGACTGCACCGGAACCTATGCCCAACACCGCTGGCTGGGCGAAGGCGGCATCCCGGCGATCGGTGAATTGGCAGCTGAGGGGCAAATCAGCTATGTCCTCGACGATATCCCGGGCGAGCGGCGCAACCATTACGCCAACCGCAATATCCTGGTGATCGGCGCGGGCTACTCAGCCGCCACCACGGTGTGCAGCCTGGCCGCACTGGCCGCGGACAATCCTTCGACTTGGGTTTACTGGATCGCACGCTGCCAGGGACATTGGCCGTTTAAGCGGATACCCAACGATCCCTTGAAGGAACGCGACCGCTTGGCGCTTCGGGCGAATAACCTGGCCGCTCGCACCGATGACAACGTCGAGTTTCATCCACAAACGGTTGTGGAGGCGATCGAGTCGGCCGGCCCCGAGCGCGGCTTTCGCGTCGTCACGCGCTCCCTTGGCAAACAACGCCATTTCGAAGTGGAGCGCATCGTCGCCAACGTCGGCTACTCGCCGGACCGGTTGCTCTATCGCGAGTTGCAAATTCACGAATGCTACGCGTCGCTCGGACCAATGAAGCTCGCGGCCGCGCTCGTCGAATCGACTCCGGAAAAAAGCAATGTGGAAGGAGACTGCCTGAAGGAATCCAGCCATGGGCCGGAATCGCTCCGCAACCCAGAGCCTAATTTCTACATCTTGGGATCGAAGAGTTACGGCCGCAATGCGCAGTTTCTGTTGCGCGTGGGCTTCGAGCAAATTCGCGACGTTTTTCACTTGATTACGGGCAAGGTCGGTTTAGACTCATCCCGGATAGCAAAATAATCAATTCTTAATGATCGGGCTTATAATCCAACCTCGGAGCACTCGCACATTTCTATCCATAAGGAGGAAGACCCATGCGTCGCGTTGGACATCTCTTGGTCGTGTTTTCCGGACTCTTGCTGCTGGTCGGCTTGGCCGGCGGGCAGCAGTTCCAGTTCGGCGGCAAAGGCGGCGGCTTCGGCGGCGGCGTCCAAGCCGATCCCGTTACCCTGGTTCGCAACGCCGCAGTCATCAAGGAACTTGACATCACCGAAGAGCAAACCCAAAAGATCCCGGCAGCCCTGGCCAAGGCGCTCGGTGAAGTCCTGAATGACAAACAGATGAAGCGCTTGAATCAAATCGTACTCCAACAAAAAGGCATGAACGCGTTCCTCGACCCAGGCGTGCAGACCGCGCTGAAAATCTCCGATGACCAGAAGACCAATATCAAGAGCATTCTGGAAGATTCGGCCAAGGAAATCGCGGACGCCGCCAAGGACGCCGCGGCCGGCGGTGATTTCAAGGGACTTCAAGAAAAGACGGCTGCGCTCCGCAAGGAAGCCACCGACAAGGTGACCAAGGTCTTGTCCGAAGCGCAACGCACCACCTGGAAGGAAATGGTGGGCGCGGAGTTCAAGATGCCGGCTTTCGGCGGCTTTGGCGGCGCCGGCGGCAAAGGAAAATTCAAGAAGAAGGACTTCTAGCAGAGCTTAGCGATCGATAGACTGGTTGACGGCGGGAATACAGCGCAAGTTCAAGGTGCGCCTGCCGAGGTCGCTGCACGCCGCCCTGGCCAGCGAGGCGTAAGTCTCAACCAGGTGGTAGCCAAACTTGCGCTCCACCTGGATTAGAGACGCTGCGATTGCAAACTAATTTGTCTATTGCGGCGCCGCCGCGCTCTTCTCGGGGGCGGACCACTGATTCCCCCATCCGGCATACAAATCGTGTAGATATGCCTTCCAGTCCGCCGCGGTTCGCGTCGACGGATACGGTTCGGGAGCGACGGGCGCGGACGAGGACCAGACAACACGGAATTGCCCGTCGTCCGTGATCTGTCCAACGCGCGGCGTTTTGTAGCAGTGTTGCGTGTCCGGGTCGATGCGCACTTCGCCTTCGGGGGCCGCGAAGCGCTGGTTCAAAAGGGCGCGGGCGATCTTTTTTGGCTCGACGCTTTCTGCTGCCCGAACCGCTTGCGCCCAGAGCTTGACGCCCACGTAGGCCGCTTCCGCCGGGTCGGTGACGGCCCGTTCCGGGTGCTCCTCCAAGAAGCGCTTGACAAACGCGGCGTTCTCAGCACTCTCGAGCGCTTGAAAGTACGTCCAAGCGGCATAGTGCCCGGCCACATCCTGCGGATTGAGCCCGCGCAGGCCCTGCTCGTCGATGCTGAAGGAGAGACAGGGCACGTCGGCCGCGCGAATGCCGGCCGCGCGCAATTGCCGGAAGAAGGCGACATTGGTGTCGCCATTGATCGAATTGAGGATCATGTCGGGCTTGGCCGAACGGATCGCTTGAATGAGCGTCTCGACATTTTGCTCTCCCAGCGGGACGTAGGCCTCGCCGGCGACAGTGGGGCCGTTCGGAATCTTCTTGAGCTGGTCCTTGATGATCTCGCTGGCAGCGCGCGGGAAAACGTAGTCGGAGCCGACGATGAAAAAGTGCTTGCGCTTGAGACTATTCACTGCCCATTCGACGGCCGGGATGATTTGCTGGTTCGGCGCAGCCCCCAAGTAGAACACATTGGGCGACGTTTCCAGCCCTTCATATTGCACCGGGTAAAGCAGCAGGTGATTGTGCTTTTCAAAGATCGGCCATTACGGTCGCATAAGTTTGAAGCCGCAGCCTTAGACCCGGTTTGTTTCGGCTAGGCGCAAGCCGCATAGCAACCCGAGTGGCCATGCAAAGTTCAAGA
>JAKEHV010000229.1 GCA_022614915.1 Gemmataceae bacterium
AGGGTCAGGGCGCAGGGCTCGCTTTCCGGACCTCTTGCCAAAGGGGAATTGTTGGCGAAAGGTCGTCGGTTTTTGGCCTTCGGTTTGTCCCAAGAGGCTGTCATCTCGAATCCCGTTGTGGGGCACGTCTTGTAGCGTGCCCGCCGCGAGCGAAGCACGTTGTCCATGTGCGCCGCAACTCGGATTTCGCACTCCACTAATGTTTGGGGATTGTTGACTGAACCAGGGTATCCCCTGGAAGAAACCGCCAAAACAGTAAAACTCGCAAGAGTTCGGACAGTCCGAATTCCGCGACTTTGATGTTGCTTTACCACGGTTAGCCGTGAAACTATGACCGTTCGTGCGGCTAGTAATCCGCTAACTATTCACACTTTTTCACACCTGTTTGGAGGAACGCTATGGCCGTCGCTCGTGGCGACGAAGGGTCCCAAGTCGGCATGACCCGCAGACGCATGATTCGCAAACCGATGGATGCCCCACCGGGGGGCCCTCCCGCTCCTGTCACTTCCGCGCCGGCGCCGAGCACTTCGACCATCGCCGGTGGCACAGCCACTTCCAGTCGCTTGGATGACCTCTACCGGCTGCCTATGCCCAAGCTCTTTGCCTACGCCGAGCGCGAAGGCATTACTGAGCACACCGGCATGAACCGCGGCCAGATGATCATTGCCATCGTGCGCCGGCAAATCGAACGCGGCATTACCGTGCGCGGCTCCGGCACGCTCGAAGTGCTGCCCGACGGCTACGGCTTTTTGCGCTCGGTGGCGCACAACTATCTCGCCTCGCCTGAGGACATTTATGTCTCGCCAAGCCAAATCCGAAGGCTGGGCCTCAAGACCGGGCTCATCGTCGAAGGGCCGATCCGACTGCCGGTCGAGGGGCAAGACAATTTCGCACTAATGCAGGTCGACGCGGTCAACGGCGTGCATCCGGATCAGCGCACGTCGCCGACGACGTTCGAAGATTTGACGCCGCTGCACCCCAATCGCCGGCTGCGCTTGGAAACCAGTTCCGAGGAAATCAACATGCGCGTGGTCGACCTCGTCACGCCCATCGGCATGGGGCAGCGCGGTCTGATCGTCTCGCCGCCGCGCGCCGGCAAGACCATTCTTTTGCAGAAGATCGCGCTGAGCATGCTCAAAAACCATCCGGATTGCTATCTCATCGTCCTGTTGGTCGACGAGCGTCCGGAAGAAGTGACCGACATGGCGCGCACTGTGGCCGGACCAACTTGCGAAGTCGTCGCCAGCACGTTTGACGAGGCAGCCTCCGAGCACTGCCACGTCAGCGACATTGTGCTCGAAAAAGCCAAGCGCATGGTCGAGCACGGCAAGGACGTGATTATCCTCTTGGACTCAGTCACGCGCCTGGCCCGCGCCCATAATACCGAAGCTCCTTCGGGCGGCAAGCTCCTCTCCGGCGGCTTGGACACCAACGCTATGCAGCGGCCCAAGCGCTTCTTCGGCGCCGCCCGCCAGACCGAAGAAGGCGGCAGCTTGACCATTCTCGCCACCGCCCTCATCGACACCGGCAGCCGCATGGACGAAGTCATCTTCGAAGAGTTTAAGGGCACGGGCAACATGGAGCTGCACCTGGACCGGCGCTTAGTGGACAAGCGCGTCTGGCCCGCCATCGACATCAACCGCTCCGGTACGCGCAAAGAAGAGCTGCTGCACCATCCCGACGAGATGGAGCGCATCCGCATGCTCCGCCGCGTCCTGTCCGACATGCATCCCGTCGAAGCGATGGAGATGCTCGTCAACCGGCTGCGGCGCGCGAAGACCAACGCGGAGTTCTTGCTGAGCATGAACATGTCGTAACGGCCGGTCGCGCGCATGAAGTCGAAACACGGCAAGGAACGGGCGCATTCCCCGTTCCTTTTTTGTTGGGCGGCACTCGGCAGAGTGTAGAATGATCGAAGTAAGAGATTCCAGGACTGAATGGGCTTTGTCATGTCTCAAGATGCCGAACGAATTAGAGGGGAATTGGCTTTGCTGTCGTCCAAAGACAGAGCAGCCTTGGCGCACTACCTTATTCACTCGCTCGATTCCGAAGACGACGGTGACGAAGTTGCTGCCGCGTGGGAGGCTGAACTGGAACGGCGCTGGGCGGAAATTGGAAATGGTAAAACCGTAGGCATTCCAGCGGAACAAGTTGTCAAGGAACTGAGGAAGAAGTACTCTTGAAGCCCGTTGTCCTCCACCCGCTGGCCCAAACCGAACTGGATGAGGCATGCGCCTACTACGAAGAGAAAAAGGCTGGCCTCGGTTTGGACTTGTTGGCCGAAGCCGAGAGAGTTTTTCAGAGCATAGCGAAGAATCCGAGTGCGTTCGGATACTATCGCGCGACTAGATTTCGAAAGCGCGTGGTCAACAGGTTTCCATACTTGGTGATCTATCGGGAACGGGACGATTACGTTTGGGTCGTCGCAATAGCCCATGCCAAGCGTAAGCCGGAATACTGGATGGACCGGACGGAAGAGGACTGATTCGCAGAATTCACGGAGAAACTTTGCCCGCGCGCTTCTTTCGCTGAGGATCTCACATGAATCAGCCCAACACAGACGGACAAGTCTTGCAATACGCGGCAGTGACCCCGCCCGTCACTTTGCCGTTCATCTACTATGTCAACGGCATCCAGACCGACGCCCAGACGCACGCGCAAACGGCAACCTCGCTCTCCGTGCTGACCGAGCGTGTCGTGTTCGGCGTCTACAACGCCAGCGCCGTTCGCCGGCTGTGCCTGTTCTTGCTTTTCTGCGTAACTGCCGTCGGTTGCGGAAGCGTCGCCGAAGATTCGCGGCAGAACATGCACAAGTTGCAATTGGCGATGCATGAATTCGCCATTCAAAACGGCGGCAACTGGCCGGAGCGTCTCGATCAACTCAAGGAACTGGTGGGCGGAGACGCTGTCTATCGGACGATCATGAAAAACCCGCTAACCGGTGATGACCCCGGTTATGAGTACGAAACGCCGCAGCGATTGCTCGGCGCCAAGGAACCCTATTCTCGTATCGTGGTGCTTCACCAACTCCGCGGGGGGAAACGCGATACAAGCCTGAAAGTCGGCTACGCGGACGGATCGGTGCGTCAGATGGGAACGGACTAAGCAAACGTCAACATCTTTGCCAAGGAAGTGAGCTGTTTGCAAAAGAGTGGAGGCGAATCCAAATGCCGGACCGATTCAAAGAAGTAGCGGCCTGGTTCGACGCTTCCGACGAGAAATACATCGACGGCATTCGACGCGCCGTCGCGAGATACGAGCGCTGGCGTTTCTGGAATCTGCTCTTCTGTGGCGTGTTTGGAACTGTTTTGTTCGGCCTGCTTGTTTGGGTAATTCAGCCCTTGATGAACATGCCAGGCTGGGGACTTGGCTTCGTTATCGGGCTCGCAACTGGACTGATTCTCGGCATGCTTGCGGGCAAGATTGCGCAAATCCTTGTGGTTACGTTGATCGACGACGATCGAAGCAATCGCTTGCTATTGCGTTATCACGACGCTTTGAAAGAACTGAGTCAGGACTCCGGCGCGGAGGCTAGCGCGCGGTAGGCTGGGCTGGGCCTCGGAGACATGTAATGAAAACGATCATTCTTCAATTCGCGTGTCTTTCGTCTTGCATCTATTGCGCTTCAGCCGTGCAGGGACAGAATAAGGCGATCAAGCCGCCGAGTCGAACGGCGAGCTTCATTCCCGACTTCAAACCCGAACCGACGCTGGCTTTGCCTGCTGCCACCTTTCGGGTCGGCGATCAGGTTTTCCTCGGCGGTCCGGACGACACGAACTACCTCCCCAACGTCTTGATGGATGTCTTCGTCGTGCCGCACCGCATTTGGATGGAAGGCGACTCGCTCAGGGCCGATGCGATTCACCGGATCTGGGTGAAAACGGACGCCACGGGCACTATTCCACGTACGGAGCTTTGGCGGGCGGACCGGGCCGGCAAGTTCGACTTGCTTGTGGACTATGACGGCGACAACCGGTTCTCGTGGAAGCTGGATGGACTGAGCAGCTTCATCGTGGAAGATCCAATGGCCAAAGAGTTCACAATGGCCATCGACAACAAATACATGGTGCGTCATAGCCGCATGCTGCAAGTCAAAAGAGGCGGCGTGCTCGACAACGACTACAGTCGCCCGAAGAAGCCGTTGCAAGCTCGCAAGCTGACCGAGCCGGAACACGGCAAACTGGACTTCCATGCCGACGGCACGTTTTCCTACGCGCCAAAAGCCGGATTTGTCGGATTCGACCGATTCTCGTATCAAGCTTCCGTTGCCGGCGGAAAAAGCGATGCCGCCACGGTGCTTTTGGAGATTACCAACGCGTTGGCCAATCCCGCGAACGACGAGTACACGATCCGCCAGGACGAAATACTCGAAGTCGCGGCGCCCGGCGTGCTCGCCAATGATGCGGACGCGGACAGCGATCGACTCCAAGCCGTTCTTCACAGCCCAACTTTCAAGGGCAAACTTGTCCTCAACGCCGATGGCTCGTTCCTCTACACGCCCAATCGGGGCTTCACGGGAAAAGATTCTTTCGCGTATCACGTGCATGACGGCGCTACAAGCAGCGCCTCAGCCGGCATCGTGACCATCCATGTCCAGGAGCCGAAACAAAAAAAGGCGGCCAAGCCGCTCCTCATCGACTCGCACATGCACGTCTGGAGCGACGATCCCGTGCGTTTCCCGTTCGCGCATCCCTACGACGCCAAGTTCATGCCGCCCAAGATTCCGGCTTCCCTCGACATACTTCTGAAGGAGATGGACGAGCAAGGCGTCAGCCAATGCGTGCTGGTGCAGACCATTTCGCACGGCTGGGACAATCGCTATCTGGTCCATTGCCTCAAGGCTCAGCCCAAACGCTTTCGCGGCCAGGGCCTGATCGATCCGACCGATCCGGATGTGGCGAAGAAGCTCGAGTATTGGATGAAAGAGCACGGCTTGGCCGGCGTGCGCTTCAGCCCCATGTACTACCAAGGCAAGGACGAGTGGCTGAATGCCAAGTCCAGTTACCCGCTCTGGCAAAAAGCGGAAGAGCTGGGCGCGGTCTTCAATTTCTTCATCGCCTCGGAGCAGTTGCCCAAACTGGAGGACATGGTGCGGCGCTTCCCGAAAGTGAAAGTGGTCATCGATCATTTGGCGCGTGTGGACCTTGAGGCCAAAGATCCCGAACCGGAAATCAAGAAGCTCCTGGCGCTTGCACGCTATCCCAACGTGTTCGTAAAGGTGTCGGAGTTCAATGTGCTCTCGCCATCGAAAAAGTATCCGTATCGCGACGTCTATCCCCTGGTCAAAAGGGTGTACGACGCCTTCGGTCCCGACCGGCTCTTGTGGGGCACCGGCTTCCCCGGCGCTACCCGCGCTCAAGCCGGCCGGCCCTCGCTGCAAGAAGAGCTGGCGATCATCGAGAAAGAGATCCCGTTTCTTAGTGCCGAGGATCGGGCGAAGATCTTGGGAAAGAACGCGGCCAAGGTGTGGGGATTCGACGGGCGCTGACAATCCTGCGATGATCCGCTATCTGCTCCATTTCTGCCTGTGTCCACCCGAAGGCCTTGCCGAGAACAAGGCGACAGCGTGGCTCAACGAACGTCACGCCCTCCTGAAACCGTTGTTTGAAAAGATGTCGAGTCGAGTATTATCGGTACCTGGGCGCCGACCTTGCGGACACGTTGCTGCTCGTCATAGAGACCGAGATCGGCGATTCCGTCTGGCTGGACACTGCCAACGTGAAGCCGGACGGCGAATGTCCGGTCATATTTCTGAGCCATGAGACCGGCCAACAAAAACGCGCGTGGTCCAGCGTTGGTGATTTCCTGGAGGAATTGCTGACGCCGGAGAAAGACTGAATCACATTCAAAAAAGCTCCATCACCGGATTGCCCTCGCAGATGAAGCGTAGCTGCCCCTGGATGTCGTAGAGCTGACTGCGCGGATCGACGCCGAAGACGTGAAACAAAGTCGCGGTCAAGTCGCTGATGTGCACCGGGCGCTCGCGTGGATAGCCGGCGACCTGATCGGACGAGCCGACGACCCTGCCGCCGCGGACGCCGCCGCCGGCCAACACGACGCTGTAGCAGTTGCACCAGTGATCGCGGCCGCCGACGTTGTTCGTGTTGTTGGAGAAATTGACGCCCATGCGCGGCGTGCGGCCGAATTCGCCCATCCACAAGACGAGCACGTCGTCGAGCAAGCCGCGCTCGTGCAAGTCTTCCAACAAAGCGCTGAACGATTGATCGGCGGGCGGCGCCAATTCGTTGGTCACGCGCGCGTAGTGGCTGTTGTGCGTGTCCCAGCTGCCGCGATCCACGTCGGTGTGCGAAAACACCGACACAAACGGCACGCCCGCCTCGACCAGCCGCCGGGCCAGGAGCGTGCTTTGTCCTGGAATGTGCCGGCCATAGCGGTCGCGCAACCGCGCCGGCTCACGGTTCAAATCGAACGCTTCCTTGGCCCGCGCCGACGTGAGCAGATTGAAAGCGCTTTGGTAGTGCGTGCCCATGGTGCCCTGCGCGCCGCCGGCCTCCACACGCCGCTGCGTGCCGTCGAGCCTTTCGAGCAGCGTTTGCCGCGCCGCCAGCCGCGAGCGGTCCACGTCCTCGGGCAAGGCGAAAGAGTCAATGCGAAAGTCCGGATCGCTGGGATCGGCGCCCAGGACGAAAGGATCGTATTGCGCGCCCAGGTAGCCCGCGAGCAACCCCGGCGACTTCGACGGTCCGTTGTTGGTCACATTGGGGATGATCACATGCTGCGGCATCGACGGAGCGTGGGGACGCAGGCGGGCAACGACCGAGGCAAAATGCGGGTGGTCGGTGCGCTGGGCTGCGGTGCGATTGGAAACCGCCATGGGATCGGTGGCTTCGCGGCCGACCAGGCTGCAATAGATGGCCGGGTTATGGCAGCGGATCGTATGGTGCACGCTGCGGACAATGGCGAACTTGTCGGCATGTTGAGCCAAACGCGGCAGGGCATCGGTCATGCGGATGCCAGGCACGCGCGTGGCGATCGGTCGAAAGGGCCCGCGGACTTCCTCGATGGCGTCGGGCTTGGGATCGAAAGTGTCGGCCTGATATGGACCGCCGAGCTGGAAGAGAAGGATGCACGCCCGCGCGCTGGCCCGCAACCTCCCCTCGCCCTGGGGAGAGGGGTTGGGGGTGAGGGGGCCTTCGCGGCGGCCTGCGCGGCCAGCACGTGCATCAGCGCCGGCGTCCACAGGCTCACGCAGCCGAATTGCAAGAAGCGACGGCGCTCGTGGATGAATGGAAACATGGCTCCTGCGGATGAACATTTCCAAGCAATTGCAAATGGTAAATTGCAAATTTCAAATTGTAAATTGAAAGACCGCCGCGCGAACTGTCTGCCAATTTGCAATTCTCAGTTTTCAATTTTCAATTTGAAATTCCTCTCTAAGTAAAGAGTTCCTGGATGGATTCTACTCGAAAATGATTTCAAGTGCGTCCGAATCTGCGCTGCCTCATGCGAAAGAACGCCACCAGTGCTTCCCATTGGTCGGCCGCAGTCGAGATGTCCACCCAATCGACGCGCGCGGATCGTCCGAGCTGCCGTAAGCGTTCGCGCCGCCGCGCCGCGCCATCTTGCCAGGCGGATTGCAACGCGGCGTTGCTCGAATCCACCCAAAGCTCGCGCCCGGTCTCCGCGTCTTGCAATACGACCAGGCCGGTCGCGGGCATTTGCCGCTCGCGCGGATCGCTGACCTCCAGGGCGACAAGGTCGTGCCGTCGGGCGGTCCGGCGCAGCGCCGCCTCATAGCCCTGATCGAGAAAATCGCTGAGGCAAAAGACAATGGCGCGGCGATGCAGCACTTTGTTGATGAAATCGAGGCCGGCGCGCAGATTTGTGCCCGGCTTTTGCGGCTCGTAGAAAAGCGCCTCGCGCAAAAGCCGCAGCACGTGGCGTGCGCCCTTGCGCGGCGGCACGTACTGCTCCACTTTTTCGCTGCACAGAGCCAGGCCCACCTTGTCGTTGTTGGCCAAGGCGCAAAACGCCAACAGCGCGGCCAGCTCCGCCATCACGTCGCGCTTGGTCTTCCATTGCGTGGTGAAGTATTGGCTGCCGCTGACATCGAGGAGCAGGATCAACGTCAATTCGCGCTCCTCGACGAAGCGCTTGACGAACGGATGCCCCATGCGGGCGGTGACGTTCCAGTCGATGGTGCGGATGTCGTCGCCGGGCTGATATTCGCGCACCTCTTCGAAGGCCATGCCCGCGCCTTTGAAGACGCTGCGGTAGTTGCCGCCCAGCAAGTCTTCGACGGCGCGGCGGGCACGGATTTGCAGCCGCCGGATTTGTCGCAACAGGTCGCGCGAAAGCATGCTGCTTTTGTAGTGCGCAGTGCGCGACCTGGCGCTCGACGACACGGCGGCGAACTTGGCGCTCCAGTGCCGGATGAAGACAATATGAGGAGGATGCGCTTGATCGAAGAGTCCGCCTTTAACCGCTTCCTGCGGAAAGCGTCGGCATGAAGGCAGTCGGGCCGTCGCGTTGACGGGTGGCAAGCAACGTGTTATTCTGAGTCGTGTTGATCCCGCTTAGTGGAAATGAACAATGTCTCACACCGCAAGTACCGACGGCCTGACGGATTGGGTCCCGATTGCTGCCGCCGGCGGCAAGGCTGCGACCAGCGAGGAGAGGTTCCGCCGCCTCAAGGCGCAGTGGCTACGCGGCATTGGTCCGAGTTCATCGTTGGCGCAGATCTTACTCCATCCGGCCTACCAACAGATCATCGGGATGGGAGCGCCGGTCGTGCCGGTGTTGTTGCAGGAATTGCAGCGCGAGCCCAATCATTGGTTCTGGGCGCTCATGGCTATTACTGGTGAAAACCCGGCGGCGAACATCGAATCCGGAAATGTGGATGAAGCCGTCCAGGCTTGGCTGCAATGGGGGCGGGACCGCGGTGTCTCCTAGATTCCGACCAAGATGACGCCCGAAGAACTCGACGCGTACCTGAAAGACGCACAAGCCAGGTTTCGATCTTGGTTTTCGAAAGTTCAGCTCGGCGCTCCAATTCGCGTGATCCACCCGCCGGATTTCCGATTCAATTGCATTGCCTACGCCGTCGGCGAGAATAAGTGCTTCTGGTGGCCGCACAGTCCGCCGGTCCCCGGCAACTATTGGCCGCCGTCGCTTTTTGTGTCGTCTAATTGATGACAGGAGGGGGGGGTACCTGTGTGTCGCTTGTCGCTCCGGTGCTTTCTGGAGCCGCAAAGGCTCCTCCTGCACATGAACCCCGCCCGTTGCCTGGTTATCGAAGTCGCCCCCGTCGGCATCCATGCCGCCAAGGCGCGCGGCATGAAAGCAATTGGCGTGACTTTTGTGGGCCATCATCCCGCTGCTCCAAACAGGCGCGGACCTGGTGGCGGCGTCGCTGGAAGCGTTTCGCCCGAAGTGATACGCTTCCATTTGCAATAGGACGTCTTCTCTTGTTCGCGTCTTTTATCCTGCTTGCCAAGATGGGATCGCCAAAGCTCGCGCCGGCCAGAAAAAACGCCGCATTTTCTGCAATCCGCTCTTGACGAGTGCCGGGTGTGCCGTTATACCCCCGCCGCTTAATTGTCCCAAACTTGAGCGAAACACTCTCTCTCAGGTGGCTGTGCCGCCCGGGGTCCGCTTTTGGGGAAAAGCGGGTGGCGGCATGCGCGGGGCTATTCTTCCGTGACCAAACAGATGTGACGTCGTGATCCAGCAGGCGGGCCGTGCCGCGCGGGCAGGGGGCCGCCTGCGGGATTGTCTATCGGAACCAGAGGCGGATCGCGTCGCCCGGTGACGCGCCGCCACGGGGGAACGACGGAAAAAGGAGGCCAGGGGTGGCTAGCAAACTTGCCGGCAAGCCTGTACGCAGCATGTGGTTGGGGGCGCTTGTAGGAATCGCCGTGGCGGTCTGGGGCATCGCCGCCCCGAACGCGGCGGCGCAGGACGGTCTCAAGCCGCCGCGCGTGCGCCAACTGCTGCAGTCCGCCCAGGACCATTACAAGCGCGGCGACTACGAAGCTGCCGCCCAGCTCTTTGCCCAAGCCGAGGCGCGGCAAAGCGACCTTTCCGCAACGGAGCAACGCGACTTGCGCGCTTTCGTCAAGCAGAACTCGCAGGCGCTGGAAACGCAGCGCGACGGCGCCGTCCAGCTCCTCCGGGCCCAAGAGGCCCTGGCGCAGGGCAAAGCGCACGACGCCGCCAAGCTCCTCCGCGCCGTCAACGCCAATCCGTACCTCTCCGCCCAAGACAAGCAAACCTTGGCGAAGCTCAATGACGAAGTGCGCGGCCCCTCGAATAACTCCAAAACCGCCAGCCGGACGATGGCCAACCCGAAGGTCACCGCGCCGGCCAAGAACGACCCCAAGTCGCTCCTGGCCGCGGCCCGCGCCGCCCTGCAGCGCGGCGAATGGGACGTCGCCGACGCCTATGCCGTCGAAGCCGAAAAGGCGACCAGCGGCCTGGCCTCTTGGTTCCAGGCGCCATGGAACGATAGCCCGTCCAAAGTCCGCCGCGACGTGCAAGCCGCCCGCGCCAAGCAAATGCCGGTTGTGGCCAAGGAAGGCGCGGACAAGAAAGATACCGGCGGCCTGTTCGGATTCAAAAACCTTTTCAAGAAGGACGAAAAGCGTCCGGTGGAAGGGCCTGAACTTTCGAAAGACCAGGGACCGTTCGCTAAGAATCCGCCCAAAGCGGCGCAGCCGAAAGACGCGGGTCCGTTCGCCAAGAATCCGCCCAAGTCGGCGCAGCCGAACAAGACGCCCGAAGGCCCGGCGGTTCGCCAAACCACCTATCCGGCGACGAAGCAAGCGGGCGACGCCGCCGCGAATCAGGCGCTGGCCCGCAAAATGATCAAGGCCGGCTACCGCGCCCTCGACAGCGACGACGTGGAAACCGCGCGCAAGCTCGCCTTGCAGGCCAAGGACCTGCGCCCGAATCTGGAATGGTGGGAAGATAATCCGGATCGGCTGCTCGCCGACGTGCAACGCCGCGCCTCCGCCAAGCCGATGACGGCGCAGAAATCCGGAGTCAATCCGGCCGACGCCCGCATTCTCGTGAAAGAAGCGCGGTCGCTGCTGCAGGAAAACCGCTTGGAAGAAGCGGACAAGCTATGCCAGCAAGCCGCCGGCTCAACCGGCATCCGCTGGGGACTTTTCGAAGACACGCCGGACAAACTCAAGAACGATATCCACAAAGCCAAGACCAAACGCGATCGCGACGAATCGGCGCGGCTTTTGGCCGAAGCCCGCAAGCTCCATCAGATGGGCAATCACCACGAAGCGCGCGTGAAAGCCCTGCGCGCTCAAGAGCTGCACGGTCCGTACAGTGTTTGGGATCTGGGCGATCGGCCGCAGAAGCTGCTCGAGGAAATCCAGCGCGCCGAAACCAAGAAGGGGCCTTCCGAAGCGCCCACGAACGTCGCCAAGCCCAAAGAACAATCCAAAGGCCCGGCCAATCAGAACCCGCCGGCGCTGGCCAAGAACGCCCAGAAGAAATCGCAACCTGCTGCAAAGGCGCCGCCGCTCGTGTCGGGCACGGCACAGGCCGCCGCCAAGCCGCGCGCCGTCGCGCTCTTGAACGAGGCCCGCGTGCTGCAGCGCCAGGGCAAACTGCTCGAAGCCCGCGCCAAAGCGGTCGAGGCTAAATCGTTCAAAGTCGTTTTCGGCCCGGAAGAGGACAGCCCGGAGTCCTGCCTTTTGAGTTTGTCCGCTCAGTGCGATCGGCACGTGCAGCTCATGATCAAGAGCGCCACCGATCACGTGATGAACCACCCGACCGACGGCCAACGCTTCCACAAGGCGGAAGCGGACCTCGGCTCGGCCCGCAAGCTCGCCCAAGCTTTCGGTCAGAGCACACGCCAGCTGGACGAGAAATCGAAGTGGGTGCAACAAGCCGCGACCTCCGTCGGCGTCCATGTCGCAGGCGCCAAGGGCATCGGCCAGGACTCAAGCCATTTAGTCAACGCCGAGGCCGCCCAGGCGCGCCAGGTCGGCATCGAGAAACTGGATAAAGCCTTCTTGGAGCTGAAGGCCGGCAATTGGCCCTTGGCCCGTCGCTTTGCCGAGGAAGCCTTCCATCCTTCGTTCGGCATTCAAAAGGAAGCCGCCGACCTCATGCGCAGCATCGACGCCGATGAGCACAACCATCGCATGAACATGGCGAGCCGCAATGCCGACGCCGGCATCGACGCCTTCATCCGCCGCGACTATCGCCGGGCCGAGAGCCTGTTCGCCAGCGTGGACATGCACCTGTTGCATCCGGCCAAGGCCGAGCGCATCCGCGAGATCATTGCGACGCCGGAAATGCAGCCCGGCGCGGTCCAACAGACCGTCGCCAAAACCGGCGTGCCCGGCGTCATCCCGGGGGACAAACCCGGCGCCGCTTCGGCCACCGACATTGTCCAAGACGTCGAAGACGCGACCACCCGTTTCCGCGCTATGGAAGAAGTCCAATTCCAGAGGCTGCGCGAGCTGGGCCTGACTGCGCAGAAGAACGCCATGGACCTCTTCAAGCAGGGCCAAGAGTTGCGCGCGGTCGATCTGTTGTCTGAGTATCTCGCGCAAGTGACCGAGACTCAGCTCGACGCGGAGAAGATCGTCCTGCTCAAGCGGCCCATCGAAAACCGCTTGAACCAGTACCGCACCATCGCCGCACAGAAGGCCATGGAGAAACAGGCGAGCACCATCGCCATGAAGCACAACGAAGGCGACCGGGTTCGCAAGATTTCGAAGAACCAGGAGCAAGTGGCCGCGCTCATGAAGAGCTATGCCGCCTTCCAGCGCGAAGGCAAGTTCAAGGAAGCCTTGGCCGAAGCGCGCAAGGCCAAGGAACTTGATCCGGACAACGTCGCCGCCGACGCCGCGATCCTCATCTCCACCACCGCGGAAAATCAACGCAATTGGGACCGCAACAAGGCGATCCAGGAACAACGCTTTGTCCGCGAGATGAACACCGACACCGGACCGGACGTCAGCATGCAAGGCCCCGTTTCTTTCGACAAAACCGTCCATGATCGTGCCAAGATGCGTGACGGTGGCAAGAACGGCTTCCTGTCGCAGACGCGGACGCCGGCCGAAAAACTCATTGAACGGCGTTTGTACGAACCGGTCAGTTATGGCGGCTTCAAAGACACGCCGCTCTATCAAGTCCTTGACGACTTGAATGCCATCACGGGACTAAACATCGTTCCTGACCGTGCGACACTGCAGGATGCCAATATCAGTTTAGACATGCCGCTGTCGCTGCCCGCCGTTGAAAAGGTGTCGCTCAAGTCCATTCTGAATTTGATTCTCGATCAGGCCAAGCTCACCTACGTCATCCAGAACGAGGTGCTGCTCATCACCACGCCCGACCGGGGCAAAGGCCGGTTGCGGACGGTGACGTATCCGGTCGCCGATCTCGTCGTGCCGGTAACCAACAACGCGACGCCGAGCGTGTACAGCATGCACGACGCGCTGGCCCGGCACATCGCCTCGAGCTCCGGCGTCGTTGCGCAGCCGGTCTCGCCGCACACGGGGCCGTTCTCCTTGCCCCACGGCACGGCTGTCAGCTCGCAGTCGAGCGGCAACGCGGGCGCCTTCGCCTCCAACCCGATGACGCAATCGCCGCTCATGCAAGCCTCACGCCAGAACCAGACACTCGAAGGCTTGCTCATGGAGTTGATTCAGAACACCGTGGACCATAACTCGTGGGCCAACGTCGGCGGGCAGGGAACGATTCAGTATTTCCCGCTTGGCATGGCGCTCGTCATCAACCAGACGCAGGAAGTGCAGGAGGAAGTGGCCGCCCTGTTGGCCGCACTGCGCCGCTTGCAAGAGCTGGAAGTCGCCATCGAAATGAAGCTCGTGTCGGTGTCCGAGGCGTTCTTCGAGCGCGTCGGCATGGACTTTGACCTCAACATTCGCACCAACAACACGCGCATCGAGCCGCTCTTGACCTCGAGCCAGTTCAAGCCGTTCGGTCAGATCAATACCATCCCCAACGGGATCGTGTCTGGTCTGACGCCGGCCGGCGTGCTGACTCCCGACCTGGCCATACCGGTTCGATCGACCAGCTTCGACTTCTCGATACCTCCCTTCGGCGGGTTCCCGGGCACCCTGGCCGGCGACGGCGGCCTGGCTTTGGGCTTGGCGTTCCTCAGCGACATCCAGGTGTTCATGTTCATGGAGGCCGCTCAAGGCGATCGCCGCACCAACGTGATGCAGGCGCCGAAACTCACGGTATTCAACGGCCAAACAGCGACGCTCACCGTCGCCGATCAGCAGTTTTTCATGACCAGCGTGTCGCTGATCCAGGCCAACGCCCAGTTGTTCTTTTCACCCAACAACCAGCCGTTCCCCTTGGGCGTAACGCTCACGGTCACGCCGGTTGTGTCGGCGGACCGCCGCTTCGTCCGTATCAACCTGATTCCGACGCTGACGAACCTGGCCTCGGCGACGGTGCCTTTGATTCCGGTACAGATTCCGGTGCCGCAGCTCTTCGAAGGGCCAGGCAGCGGCAACACCACGTCGGGCCAGCCGACGATCTTCCAGATGTTTTTCCAGCAGCCGGCGTTTACGACGATCACACTCGATACGACGGTGAGCGTGCCGGACGGCGGCACGGTGCTCTTGGGCGGTCTGAAGACCTTGTCCGAGGCGCGGAACGAATTCGGTCCGCCCATCTTGAGCAAGATCCCCTACCTGAGCCGCCTGTTCCGCAACGTCGGTTACGGACGGGAAGCTCAGAGCCTTATGATCATGGTAACGCCGCGCATCATCATTAACGAAGAGGAAGAGCAGATCTTCCTTGGCCAACTGCCGACGATTCCCAGGCCATAGGCTCGTCAACCGGGGGAACCGAGCCTGCGGGGCGTTGGAGCGAATCCGACGCCCTGTTTTTTTGTTGGACCATTTCGCACCGCGTTTTTAATAGAAATTTCATTGGACGCGATCTCGTCTTGCCATACCATCACCCCTGCACGTCACGGATGTTTTAGCGGAGTGCGCGCGATCACTCTCCCAGGCGCGGTCAATCACGAAGGAATCGGCACACAATTGCATCAATCTCCGCGCCAAAACTGATTTGAAAATCAGGTTCAGGTTTTCCGGTCTTGTACGTAGGACCCGTATTCCTCTCCATTCAAGAAGCGCAAGCCTGACGCGCGGCGACTGCCACGCCGGATCTAGAGGAAAGGCGATGTTGGAAGCGACCGTGAACTTAGGCGATGGAGCAGAGCAAAGTATGAGCGGGCGCAAGGCTCGAGCCGCGCGCTTGACGCTCAAGGTCCTCTTTGTCGGCATTATCTGCCACCTGAGCACCGAGATCGGCTTTGCCCACAAGTTGCCGCCTCATAACATCTCGGCGCTTTGGCCAACGGGCGCGATTCTTTTCAGCGTCCTGGTGGCGACTCCGCGGCCTTCTCGGAATGAACACGTGCCCGGCAACGACAAACCAGACCAGAAACCCACAGCGCGCAGCCGGCGCTTGCTGTGGGTGTTGCTGGGATGCTTGATCGTGTCGGGCATCGGCAGCTTCGTGCTGTTCAAGTTCGTTTTGTCGGCCGGCCTTCCCAATGAACTCCTGGGCACCTGGCAGATCATCGAAGGCAACGAAAAGGGCCCAACCGTGGAGATTCGCTGGAACGGCACGGCCGTCACCACCATGCACGACCGCGGAAAAAAGGCCTCGATCGAATCCACCGTCAGAATGGAGAAAGACAAGCCCTATCTGACCACAAGAAATGCCGTCAATTCCAAAGACGAAACCGTCACGCAAATGATTCTCAAATTGACTCACGACGAGATCGTCTTGCGCGACCACGCAGACAAGGCCGTGTACCGCATGATCCGGATCGAAAACTAGCAACCTTCTTTCAAAGGAGCGCACCATGTCCGTTGAAACACAAACCCCTCCGCCGTTGTTGCCGGAAGCAGCCGCCCCGGCCAAGGGTTCCTGGCTGTTCCTTCTG
>JAKEHV010000230.1 GCA_022614915.1 Gemmataceae bacterium
GCCGGACGCGGTGACCGTGTAGGTTCCTGCCGGCAGTTTCAATTGATAGCCGCCGGCCGCCGACGCAGTCGTGGAAAAAGTCTGAGCGCCGACCGCGGTGATGCTCACGCCGGACAATCCTTCGCCGATGTCGTAATAGGTGTTGGCGTCAAGATCTTCGAAGACAGTGCCCAAAAGAAACGGATTGCCGTAGTTGGAACGGTTGCCAAAGTCCTGAGTGATGACGAGCGGACCGACAGCGGAACCGACGGGCGCCGTGAGAATGCCGATGCCCAGATCGCGGAAACCGGACGACATGATGTTTTCGCGATGGCCGGGCGGGCTTTGAATGCCGCTGGGACCGTTGCCCCAATCGATGGCGAAAGCGGCGTGTGCCTCGAAGACGGCATGCGGGTACGCGTAAACGTTTTCGCCGAGGTTGTTCCAGTTGGTGTAGCCGGCGTTCTGCACCCGGGTTTGCAGGTTCGGCTCGCCTGGAAGCTGATGGCCTTGAATGCCCTGGTTGATCATCTCTTGGCTATGATTGCGCGCGGCAGTGGCGAGGTTTTCGTTCCAGGCCAAAGGCGCGACCGGCGTGAGCGTTGCCCATTGTTGCGCGAGCACGTTCAAATCAACGTTGTAGAAATCCAGTGCGTTTTGAATGTTTGGATCGTCGGAACTGAGCAAAATCGGCAACTCGGCTGCCGGGTTTTCACGCATCCGGTTCACCAGCTCGAGCATGTACAGCTCTTGCGCGCTGGCGGCAGGTGTGAGCCGGTCCTCCAAGCATTCGAAGCATGGCCGCAGCGGTGGGCGGCGATGGGGCTTGCGTGGGCGCGAACCGCCCAGCCAAGAACGAAGGCGCGAACTCAATCGGGAGAAAAGACCTGTTGACCCGGTAGCCATGGCGCATCCTTCATGTGCCAGGAGCGGACGGGTGGGGATCTCCTGGGGATGAGGTTTGGAGCTGGCTAACCAACACTAGCTCAGAATCACTTAGGAGCAAAATGAAAATGCGCTGGAGTGGGTTAAGCACCGAATTATGAACAGATCAGTTGCCGACGGCTGCAAGAACATTTGCGTCGCTGCGCGGACTCCACGACGGCAAATCCGCGAGCGAGTTGTCGATGAACGTCTGATGCCAAAGCTGCGTGGCGACGACGCCGACAAGACCTAGCTCTATCGAGGAGCGTTGCTGAATGCTCACACGGCGGTCGGTGATGGCCTGACGCCAATGCTGCACGGCGCGGACGTCGAAGTAGCCGGTCTTTTGCAGCGATTCGTCCGACAAAAGCTGTCGCACGTAGGGGGGCACGACTTTATCAAAGAAACTATCCAAAGGGGCGCGAAACATGCCCTTGGGCCGCCAGGCGACTTCCTTGGGCAAATAACGCTCGCACAAGAGTCGCAAGATGTACTTGTCGCGGAAGCCGCGCATTTTCCAGCGCGGGTGGATGCGGGCGAGGAAAGCGAACACATCTTCGTCAAGGAACGCATAGCGCGTTTCGACCGATGAATTCATGGCCACGCGGTCGCCCTTCAGGCTGAGCAAGTGCCCCGGCAGATGGATGCGCCCTGCCAAATACAAAGAGCGATTCATCGGGCTCCAGCGGCGCATGCGTTCGATATTCGGCTCGACGTCGAGATAGGCGACGTGATCGGCCAACGCTTCGCGCATCCACGGGCTGAAAAAGCGGAAGCGCGACAGGCAGACGATCCCATAAATATCTTGAAACGCGGTGTGGTCGCCGAGGACATCGCGCACGCGGTTGATGTACTGGGCCGCGCCGGGCGGTGCGCCGACCGCGGCCAGCACGCCGCGCCGCAACAGGCCGCTCATCGGCATGCCCGGAATCACGTCGAACATGCCGAGCAGCCGGTGGATTTTGTACCAGGCATAGCCGGCGAGCCATTCGTCGGAACCTTCGCCGGTGAGTGCGACTTTGTAGCCGTGCTGGTGCACCGAGCGTGCCAACATCAACAGGGCGGCGCACGACGTATCGATGACGGGCGCCTCGGCCGCGCGAATCAGCTCCGCGTACGTGCCCAAGACTTCCTTGTCGCCGACGGAAACCACGACCGGATCAGCGCCGATGTGACGCGATACGACGGCAGCTTGGCTGGTTTCGTCCAGGTGCGGCGTCATGATCTGGATCGTAAACGTCGGGATCGACTGGCCGCGCAGCTTGGCAGCCATGGCGACGACAATGCTGGAGTCGATGCCCCCGCTCAAATACGAGACGACGGGGACATCGGCGCGCAGACGGCGCTCGACGGCGACCAGCATCAGGCGTTCAAATTCGTCCACCAACTTCTTGGGATCGTCGCTGTCTTCCTCTTGCCCCTGGTCGGGAAAGTCCATTTCCCAATAATTCTTGCGTTGAATTTGCGCAACGTCGCCGTTCGCGCCACGCCCGCCCAGGCGGATGTCCAGGTATTGACCAGGCTGCAGAGCGCTAATGCCTTCGAAGCAAGTCGGAACGCCGGGCACCGCGAAAAAATTGAAAACCTGGTCGATGCCGCGCACATCGGGCCGCGCCCGGACTAGGCCCGACGCCAACAGCGCTTTCACTTCCGAAGCGAACAAGAGCCACGTGCCCTGCGAGGTCTTCTGCTCGGTCCAAAACAACGGGCAAATGCCGAAGCGGTCGCGGGCGAGCACCAGGCGGCGCTCTTTTTGATCGAAGCACGCGAGCGCGAACTGGCCGCGCAAATGCTCGAACATGCCTTCTTGATGGTCTTCCCAAAGATGCGGAATGAGCTCCGTATCGCAGTGCGTGCGGAAGACGTGTCCTTTGGCTTCGAGCTTTTTCTTGATCTCGGGATACTCGAAGAACTCGCCGTTGAAGACGGCAACCACCGAGCGGTCTTCGTTGTAGAGGGGTTGCTTGCCGTCCGCCAGACCAATGATGCTGAGCCTGCGATTAGCAAGACCGATGCCCGGTTGCTGCCAATAGCCGTCTTCGTCGGGGCCGCGATGGACGATGGCGTCGGCCATGCGCTCGAGAATGCCCCCGGGAAGGGGACGCTGGCCGGTCAGATCAACGATGCCTGCGATGCCGCACATGGAGAATATTACCTTATTCCATCGCACTTTGAAAGGAAGGGCTGGCTTCGCACAGCGCCGCACTATAATCTCCGAGTCTCCCCTCGCCCTCAGGGAGAGGGGTCGGGGGTGAGGGTCTCCGAAACAGGAACGCATGGACAAACTCAACGTCATCACCGGGGCGACCGGGCAACTGGGCAGCCACATCGCCGAGCAACTGCGGACCGCCGGGGAGCGCGTGCGCGCCTTGGTGCGGCCGGGCAGCGACGCGTCGTTTCTCCGCAATATCGGCATCGACTTGGCCGAGGGCGACCTGCGCGACGCCGCGTCCGTGCGCCGCGCCTGCACCGGCGCGACGATCGTTTACAACTGCGCCGCCAAGGTCAGCGACTGGGGCAAATGGAGCGATTTTCGTGACGAAGCCGTCGCCACCACGCGCAACCTCGTCGATGCCTGCCGGGCCGAAAGCGTTGCCCGATTGTTGCACGTCAGCTCCATCTCGGTCTACGGCCATCCCAAGCTCGCACCGGGGCAGCTCGTCACCGAAACAACGCCGCTCGGGCAAGAATTCTGGATGTGGGATTACTACCCGCGCGCCAAACTCTTGGCCGAGGAAATTGTCTGGGAGTACAAGCCGAATGTAACGATCGTTCGGCCCAGTTGGATTTACGGCCCGCGCGACCGCGTCACCATTCCGCGCATCGTGCCCGCCTTGCAAGAAAAACGCGTGCCCATCATTGGCTCAGGCGACAACTTGCTCAACATCATTTACGTGGGCGACGTTGCCGCCGGCGTTATTGCGGCCGCCAACCATCCAAACAGTGTGGGCCAGGCTTATAACCTGTGCAGCCAGGGTGAAATCACGCAGCGGCAGATGGTCGATACCCTGACCGACGCGCTCGGCCTGCCGCGCATCCAAAAGCGCGTCCCTTACGGCCTGGCCCTGCGTTTTGCGTTTCTCAAGGAATTCTTCGCGAAGTTGTTCTTTCGGAAGAAGCCGCCCACGATCACGCGCCGCGCCATTTACCTCATCGGCCGGCCCACGCTCTTCAGCATTGACAAGGCCAAGTCGGAATTGGGCTGGTCGCCGCGCGTCAAAATCGACGAGGGCGTCCGCCGCACGCTGGATTGGTATTTTGATCGAAAGTAATTCTTTGCGCCTTTGCGCCTCTGCGTGAGATAGGAAAGACTCTCACGCAAAGGCGCAAAGGAGAATAACATGAAGACCGCATTCTTCGACAAGACCGGCGAGCCCGAAGTGATCCGCTATGGCGACCTGCCTGACCCCGTGCCCAAGGCCGGCGAGATTCTCGTCAAGGTCGGCGCGGCGGCCCTCAACCCGATCGACATCTACATCCGCGCCGGGACCATTCCCATGCAGTTGCCGCAGCCGTACATCACCGGTTGCGACGCGGCGGGCACCGTCGCTGCAGTCGGCCCCCTCACCCCCGGCCCCTCTCCCCCCCAGGGGCGAGGGGAGAGATTCAAGGTCGGCGACCGCGTGTGGGGTTCGAACCAAGGGCTGCTCGGCCGCCAAGGCACGTGCGCCGAATTCGTCTGCGCTTCCGAAGACTGGTTCTACCCGACGCCGGCGGGAGTGTCCGATGCGGAAGCCGCCGCGGCCGCGCTTGTAGGCATCACCGCGCACCTGGGCCTCTTCCGCTGCGCCAAGCTGCAAGCCGGCGAAACCGTTTTCGTCAACGGCGGCGCGGGCGGCGTCGGCAGCATGGTTGTGCAGATGGCCAAAGCCGCCGGCGCCAAAGTCGTGACCACGGTCGGCTCAGCCGAGAAAGCCGAACTATGCCGTTCCTGGGGCGCGGACTGCGTGCTCAACTACAAGACCGACGACATCCCCGCGAAAGTGAAAGAGTTCACCAAAGGGCAGGGGGTCCACGTCTGGTACGAAACCCAGCGCGAGCCGGACTTTGCCCGCACCGTGGACCTCTTGGCCTGGCGCGGCCGCATGATCATCATGGCCGGCAGACAGGCGCAGCCCGTCTTTCCCGTCGGGCCTTTCTATGTGAAGGACTGCTCGCTCTTCGGCTTCGTCATGTTCAAAGCCACGCCGGACGAGCGACAACATTTCCGGAGCGACAATTACCCACTATCATTTGTCGCTCCGGAGCTACGACACAAGTGACTGTCTCTGAAAGCTTTGCGACTGCAAGTAGCTCGGGAGCGTCAAGCGACACACACTGGCCGTGTGGTAACGTTGCCACTTTTTGGCAGCCTTAAAACAGTAAGAGGGCCACTTTTTGGCAAGGTTGCCCCTTTTTGGCAAGGTTGCCACTTTTTGGCGGCCTTGCCGTTTTCGCAGGTCCTTGGGAATTGCTATCCTGTTGTAAATTCCTCCCTACTTCCGCGCCACCATGCCCGCCCCCAAGGAAATCCAGCAACTCGTTCAGCGTTTCGACGACAACGTCGAGGCCTATTGCTCCGGCGCTTACAACGAAACCCAGGCGCGCATCGAGTTCATCGACCCATTCTTCAAAGCGCTCGGCTGGGATATCGACAACACGCTGGGCTTCGCCGAAGCGTACAAGGACGTGATCCACGAAGACGCCATCAAAATCGGCGGCGTCACCAAAGCGCCCGATTACTGCTTCCGCGTCGGCGGCACGCGCAAGTTCTTCCTGGAGGCGAAAAAGCCCGGGGTGCCCTTGAAGAAAGACCCGGAGCCGTCCTACCAGCTCCAACGATACGCCTGGTCGGCCGGGTTGCCGCTGTCTATTGTGGAAAAGAGGCGACTCCTAGGCTATTGTGTGGACACCAGCATACGCCTCTAAGGGTCGGCTCATGAAGCAACTCGTCACTCTTTTGGAACAGCTACAAGCCAAGTTGGAGCGATTTCGCAAGGAAGGCTTGAAGGAGACTCCGACTCGAACCATCTTTATCGATCCGATCTTGGACGCTTTGGGATGGGACGTTAGGGATCCGGACTCGGTCGCGCTGGAGTATCCCACCGTGGACGGGAAGTCCGTCGATTATGCGCTGAAGATCGCGCGCGACGGCAAACCAGTGCCCGTTCTCCTAGTCGAGGCCAAGTCCCAAAACGACCAACTCACCGACGTCAAAGACATAACTCAAACAACCGGCTATGCCGCGAACGATGGAATCGTCTGGTGCGTCTTGACGAACGGCGTTTTGTGGCGCGTCTATCGAAGTGTCGAGCGTTGTCCGGCCCCGGAAAAACTGATGTTCGAGGTATCATACGATCCGAAAGACCTCGAAGGCATGAACCTTTCTCAGGTCGCGGAGCAACTCTACCGCTTGTCGCGGGAAGAAATGGCCAAAGGAACGCTCGACGCCATCGGCGAACAGACTTTTACGGACAGTAAGATTCGTAAAGCTGTAGAAGCTCTGGTGTCTAGTCCACCGCGAGTGTTGCTGAATCTTGTCCGCAAAGCAACCGGCGACAAATCGCTTAAGCCTCAAACAGTAAAAGACAGCCTCGGCAGAGTTCTTGCGCCGCTTTTTGGCCAGTTTTCAGCCCGCATGTCGCCGACGGGAGTAGGGATTTCGCGATCGGCAACCGGGCGAAAGGCGTCGAAAACGCGCAAGGGGCAGCTCGTGACGCAGTTCTCGGAGAATCACCACACGGATGGCAAGCCGCGCGAAGTCCTTGAACTTTACAAGCAACTGGATCAATTCTGCCTAACGCTCCAACCTGGTGCCATCGAGAAGCGCTACCTTGCGAAGTACATTGCTTGCCGCGAGGGGAAGAGGACCTTTTGCACACTTCATCTCCAAAGAGGAGGCATGCGCGTCTGGCTCAAGCTCAGATTTGGCGATGTGCCCAATCCGCCGGATTTCGCCCGTGACGTGACCAAGGTTGGACATTGGGGCACCGGCGACTTCGAATTGGATATCTCCACGGCACAGCAGTTGACGGAGGCGGAACCGCTAATCCGGAAGTCATTCGTTGAGGCATGACTCGTAGGAGCGGCAGATCGAGCCGACGGACCACGAGATCGACCAGGTGGTGTACGGGCTGACAGCGGAGGAGATTCGGATTGTCGAAGGCGAGGGGGGAGGACGCCCGGGCGAAGTAGCATTCATCACCGCACGCCGATAAAATACGCTGCAGAGAGGATGGGGTACAACATGGAACGAAACATGGACTTGGTGCGAACGATTTTGATGAGGCTGGAATCCGGGCGGACAGCCGGTGAGGATCGGAACTTCGGTATCCTCGGCTTCACACGGGATCAGATCGGATACCATACGCACATCATGATGCAGGAGGGGCTGCTTGAGGGGGTTGACGTAACCACTCAACACAGTCAGGGCCCGGAAGCCATTCCTACGAATCTGACCTGGAAAGGACATGAATTCCTGGATTTGGCCAGGGACCAAGACCGTTGGAATCGAGCAAAGGCGTTGATTTCCAAGGTCGGGGGCGCGCCGATTGCCGTCTGGGTTAAGGTCCTCACCGACCTGACCATGAAAGGGGTCGAGTTGCCTTCGAGCAAGGTGAATTAGATTTGGCAATTGCTGGAAAATGTGAGGCATCGTCGTCATGAGCCGCACGAAGGAAGGATTCCAGAAAACTTTGCTGCGGAACGCACTCGATTGGTTTCTGAAGGATTTTGTCAATCGAAAACTCGTTCATCCTCTTGAGAGCAATTTCCCAAGCCACGTGTTGCCGAAGCAAGTGCTGCGGGTCGTGAAACATGTTGAGAATCTGTTGGGAGAAATCGGGGCCTGGCAAGAATCGCCGTCCTGGGCACAACTTGGAGAAATGTTGTCCGCAGGAGACCCTGATCGATTGCCCCTATTCAAACAGATGATCCTTTGTTATCGGCGTCACCGCGCGGCTTCGACAGAAATGTTGGTCGACAAGACATTTCATCGCGAATTGACCGAGAGCTTGGAGCAAGAAGTCAACGCTCTTGATGCGCTGGTGGCGACCGAGTGGTTTCATCAACTCGGAACGCTGCCGCCGCTGCCAAAGTTGAAAGATTTTCTACCGGTCCAGTACATCGAAGCCGTGATGAGCGCATTGGAGCTTGCCCCGCGGCAGTTTGACGAGAAATTCCACATTCTCCAAGCGCCGAGCCTGTTCTTTCCTGACCTGGCGTATTTCCGCGCGAAATGCGAGGAGCGCGAAGCACCAGTGGCCATTGCTTTTCTCGACATCGACAGCTTCAAGGATTTCAACAGGAAATACACCGAAACGAAGGTAGATCGCACGCTGCTGCCGCGTTTTATGCAGGTGATCGAAGCCCACGTATTTCATCACGGCTATGCCTATCGTCAGGGCGGCGATGAGTATTTGCTGATCATACCGAGCTTATCGAGGGCGCTTGCCGTGGAGTTTCTCGATGAGCTGCGTAACAAGCTGGCAAATCTTGCCTATCCGGACATCGAGGAAAAAACGACCGTGTCCATCGGCCTGTGCATCGCGGAAAGCGATTGCCCCTGTACCGACCGCGAATTGCTAGCTCGGGCGAATCAGGCCAAAGAGTTTGCAAAGTCCAATGGCAGAAACTGCATCGCTGCCTTTCGGGGGCCAGGCCCTGAACCTGAAGAGTTGCATATCGTGAGGCGTTGAAAACGGACGGATTCGCCACCAGCGAACGGCAGATTGACCAGTTGGCGTACGAGCCGTACGGGCTGACGGCGGAGGAGATTCGGATTGTGGAAGGCGAGACGGCAACTCCGACCGCAGAGGCAGACGCATGATCGCCCGGATTTCTTTTCAACACGGCGCGCTCCAGGTCGTCGCCGAATTGCAAGATGATGGCAGCTGGATTTGTTCCGATCCGGCTATTACGCCGATCCTCAACGCGGACTATGCGGTTCGGGATTACTCACCAGCCGACGGCCAGTTTGGATACGAACAAGTGCACGAAGCCGCGCTTCGGTTCAATGGCGAAATCGTTTATCTCAAGCGATACAAGAGAATGCCGCCGGGCACAATTTTCTAAACAGCAACCGTGGGTTCGGCGCCCATCATCCACTCTCGCTCAGTTCTTGTTCGCGCGCTTCGATCAGTTCGGCCTCGGCATGACGATCCGTTTGTCGCAGCAGCATGGCGTAGTTGCGCAGCAACATGCGCAGATTCGGATTACGCGGCCCCAGCGTTTCTTCTTTGATGGCCAGCGCCCGCCGGTACAGGGTTTCGGCACGAGCGAAGTCCTCCTGGTAATGAAAGGCCGCACCAAGCGCCGCCACCGCGACACTGACGTCGGGATGCACGGGGCCGAGGTGTTTCTCCATCAGAGTCAGAGAGCGCCGCAACAGCTCTTCCGCCAGTTCGAATTGTTCCTGCTTCAGGTAGTGCGTACCCAAGCCCTGAAGGCTGCGCGCCAACTCCAAACTGTCTGAACCAAAGGCCGCTTCCTCGATGGTAATCGCCCGTTTCCGCAAGCGCTCGGCGCTGGCAAAGTCGCCTTGTTCCTCGTGTATGCGCGCCATCTCCGTCAAGCAAGGGACGGCGTCGACGTGGTCCAGCTCCAAGAGGGGTTCGTGCAGTTCCAGACACCGGTGCCACAGGGCGGCGGCTTCGCGCTCGTCGCCGCGCTCGCGGACCATGCGCATGAGGCGCAACAGCATGTAGGCGACCAGGTGCATGTCCGGCGGGGATACGTTCTCCTCCAGTTCCAGCGCCCGGCGCAGATGCGCTTCCGCCTGGACATTGCGGGCCTGGCTGCGGCACACGTCGGCCAGGTTTTTCAGGATTCGGCCGTAATTGCGATGCTGCGGCCCCAGCGTGCCTTCCACGATCTTCAGGGCGCGCTGCAATTGCTCTTCCGCCTCGGCGTAGCGGCCCTGCCGTTCGTACAAAGCGCCCAACAGGTTCAGCGTGCGCATTTGCTTGAGGCCCGGTCCAAAGAGTCGTTCATCGATCGCCAAGGCGCGTAGATAAAGCGCTTCCGCGTCGCGCAAGTCGCCGCGCGCGTGCAGCGCGTAGCCAAGACTGCGGCAACAATCCGCTGTTTCCGCGTGCCAAGGGCCAAAAACCTGATCTGCGAGCCGAAGCGCTCGCTGCAAACGTTTCCGCGCCTGGACATACTGACCCTGGGTCATATTCCAAAGGCCCAAGTGCTCCAGCACGCGCACGAACAGCGTGTGCCGCCGCCCGCCTGCCCGCAGGCTGATCGCCGCCGCTCGGCGGAGCAAAGGTTCCGCCGCTGCGGACCGATTCACTTGGCAAAGCACTCCGGCCAGCGCGGTCAGGCTCTCGGCGACCGGAAGCGCACAAACGCCAAACTCGGATTCCGCCAGACTCAGGGCTTGTTGGTGGAGCCGGATGGCGTCGTCGAGCCGCGCCCAGTCCGCATACAGGCAAGCGAGCTTGTAAGCGCTAAAGGCCTGATGGTCCTTGCGACGAAGAGCGTCGGCTTCCGCCAGCGCTGCCAGAAAATACTGCTCGGCCTCGGCGCATTGTCCTTGGTCATGCGCTTGTGCGCCGGACCACAAGAGGGCTTGCCAATTCGATTCCGTGGGTGCTTTTTCCCTTGCCATTAACGAACCTCACATGCCGCCGCCTTGCGCTTCGCGCTCCACACTCCGCGCTCTACTCCTTCTCCAACCGCTTCCTTGCCTCCGCCAGTTCCTTGCGCTGCGCCTCGCTGATCTCGGGATAGCGCAAATCGAGCCCGCAGATCGTGGTGCTGACAATGGCGGCGACAACGGTGCGCGTGACCCATTTATGGTCCGCCGGCACGATGTACCAGGGCGCCCAGTCGGTGCTGGTGGCTGACAGCGCGTCCTCGTAGGCGCGCATGTAATCATCCCAGAAGCCGCGCTCTTCCAAATCGGCGGCGGAAAACTTCCAGTGTTTTTCCGGCCGCTCCAGCCTTTCGAGGAAGCGGCGTTTCTGTTCTTCTTTCGACACATTGAGGAAGAATTTGAGGATGACGATGCCGTTGCGCACCAGATGCCGCTCGAACGTGTTGATGTCTTCGTAGCGGTCTTCCCAAAATGACTTGCCGCGTTTGCCGGCAGGCAACTTTGATTGTTCAAGCAACTCCGGATGCACTTTGACGACGAGCACGTCTTCGTAATAAGAGCGGTTGAAAATGCCGATGCGGCCGCGTTCGGGCAGGCGCTTCATGCAGCGCCACAGGAAGTTGTGGTCGAGCTCTTCCGACGAAGGTTTCTTGAAGCTATACACTTGGCAGCCTTGTGGATTGATTCCGGACATGACGTGCTTGATGGCGCCGTCTTTGCCGGCGGCGTCCATGGCTTGCAGGATGATCAAAACGGCATGACGATCGTCGGCATACAGCAGTTCCTGGGCCTTGGCCAACTCGGCGAGGTCCTTCTCCAGGATCGCTTTGGCCCGGCTCTTGACTTCGTCTTTGCCCAGTTCTTCCAGTTCTTTCGATTGCCGCCAACCCGGATCATAATCCTTCAAAGAGATTTTCTTGCCGGCAGGGACGCGAAACAGCTTAATGAAGGGACGTTCGGGCATGGATGTTACCTCTATAGCCTTTGTGAAACTTGGGTGGCATGCCTTGGCGGATCGTTTGCAACGGCTCCGAACCCGGGACCGGCACCGCCAAGGCATGCAAAAGCGCCACGTACTTGGCGCTTCTGCATGCTTTCGCCGTGCTGGTCCAGGGTATAGACTCGTTGCAAAGGATCGGCGAAAGCATGCCACCCAAGAGGTTGATCGCAGCTGTCACTTGCCCGGCAGTTGCCAGACAGGATCGAAATCGTCGGGCGACTCTGGCAAACATTGTATGGTGCGCGACATGAGGACAAGCGCGGGGCCGTCGTGCGGGTGCTCGGAGAGGAGTTTGCCCAAGAAACGCGCGGCTTGTTGAAAGTCCTTGTTTTCGAAGCGCTCGAGGGCGTCTTCGTAACCCTTCTTGAGTTCCGCCCAACCGGCCGGGGGATCGCCGACCAGCTCGTAGAGTGTGACGGGTTGTACGACGTTGACGACTCGGGCTCGGCACAGTCGCCGCGCGGCGAATGCGGGGCCGGCTTGGGCGTGCGTCGCTTGCGTGACGACTAGCGGACAGCCCAGGTACTTGGTCGCGCCTTGGACACGGCTGGCGACGTTGACCGTGTTGCCCTGAGCGCCATATTTCCATTTGATCTTAGAGCCGACGTTGCCGACGCGGGCGCTGGCCGAGTTGATGCCGATGCCCAACCGTGTCGCCTCGCCGAGGATGGGTTGCCAGCGCCGATTCAACTCCGGCAACGCCCGCAGCATGGCGAAGGCGGCTTGGCAGGCGCGGCGCGCTTGATCCGGCTGCGGCACCGGCGCTCCCCACATCGCCATCAGTTCGTCGCCTGTGTAATCCACCAGCGCTCCGTCTTCGCTGCGCACGCATTCCGACAAGACTCCCAAGGCGTCGTTCATCCACTCGACGGAGCGGGCCGCGCCATGGCGCTCGCTGATGCGGCTATAGCCGCGAATATCGCAGACGAGGATGGTGACCTCGGCGTCGCGCGGGTCCAGCAATTCCGGCTGGGCCATGAGCATGCGCGACAGCTCAGGGGTGAAAAACTGCTCGAAAAGAGCGACCGTGCGCAGCTTGTCTTCTTGCTCTTTGACGCGCGCCAGACCGGCGGCGACGACGCTGGCCAGCAATTCGACGAGCAATGCTTCCAAGCGTGAAATAGGCTGCATAATCCTGGCGCCATGCAGGCGTCGGTCGCCGTACAAAGCGCCGATGACGTTGCCCTGGGCATCGAGGATGGGGGCGGCGACGACGGCCTTGACGCCCATCAGGCTGGCGCCGACCGCCCCCGTGCCGGGCGAATCCCAAAAGGTGCGTTTTTCGCTGAGGACTTTGCCAAGGATGCCCTGGCTGGGTTTCCAGTCGGCTTCGCCGCCCTTTTTCAAGGAAGCGAAAGTCTGAACCTTCCACTCGCCGCTTGTCCCCCTCACCCCCGACCCCTCTCCCTCAGGGCGAGGGGAGTTGTCGGCCGTCCCCTCCGCCCTGGGCGGTGAGGCAGGTTGCCGGAGCAAGACGCCGCCCGAATCGAGTCCGACAAGGTCAATGACCGCGCCCGCGGCGCGCACCAGAAAATCGTCGGAGGTCGCCGCGCTTTGCAAAACGCCGAGCGTGGTCTGCAACCAGCGGATGAACATTTCGACGTCGCGCGTCGGCGCGGCCAGGTTCAGTTGGCCCGCCAGGGAAGTCCGCCCGACGAGCGACATCGGCGGCGTGGCCACCTCGGGCAGGCATTCGAATTGGTCTTCCGCAGTAGACTGGACGCGAACGGTCTTGGGTCCCAACAGGAACACCACCGGCAGAGGCAAATCCAGCGTCGCGAGCGGTTTTAAGTCGCCGCTGTCTTCGACGACAATGGGCACCGACTTACTGAGGTTGGTGAGCCGTAGCCGCCGATCGGGCAACGGCTCGACAAGAACGTGTTTGCGTGAGATTTGGTCTTCGTCGAAACGCGCCAGGATCAAACGCCAGAGCCCGCTTTTTTGCGACTGATGAAACGGCTTGTCTTCACCCTTGTCTTGCCGGCCCAGCTCCACCTGCCCCGACAACTCCGTCGAGTACACGAGTTGCTGTCGATCGTAGATCCGGTATTCCAAGCCGCTCGACATGAGACCGTCCGCCGCAATGCCGTCGCACGTGTTTGAAGTTTGATCGAGCCATTTTACACGTTGTTTTTTTGGAGTGCGGCGCTATTCCGCCGCTTTTTTTGAGTGCGGCGACTTGTCGCGCTTTGGGATTTTTGGATTGGAGATTCGCCCTGGTCGTGCAAAGACCCTAAACGGGGACGGTTCACCGGACTCCAAAAAACTAAAGCGGCGGAATAGCGCTGCACTCCAAAAAACCAAAACGGCGGTTTGTTGCGGTTAGGTAACAAATCTTAGCAAATCATCAATTAGTAGTTAGTAAGC
>JAKEHV010000231.1 GCA_022614915.1 Gemmataceae bacterium
CGAGAGCGGACCCCCTCTCGCCCGAGTCCGCTCGTCCCCCCGAGTACCCGAGACGGACCCGCCTGCACGCTCCGAAGCGCGCGTTGTTGCGCCTGCGAGTCCACCGAATTCCGACCAGTTTTCACTTTGCTTCCTATCACGCAATCTGAAAAATGGGGGGGTACGGATTGACATAACCATTTTCACAACAACAAGGTACGAGATCACCATTTACTTTTCACTTTTTTTTGATTTGAAAGTGGGCTCGCCCCAACACACACAGCACCTGATCATGGCGAAGCCAGAAGTCGACCCCACGCGGAGCGTGGGGTCTACGTAGGAAACGCTGGCTACTCGACGCGTATCACACGCGCGTCCGCCCAATCCACGTGAGCCTGCACGTCGCCAAAGGCGCCGAACTCGGCCAGTAAAACCAGTACCTTGACGCCCTGGATCTCCGCGCGAATAGCCAATGGCGCCTGGCCCGCGCGAATCTCGACTTGCGAGCAGTTCTCCAAGGCCCGGCCATCTGCGAGCACGCTCACGCGCGCGGCGCCGCGCGGGCCCGCTTGATCGTGAATCCCCACCCAGGCTTCAAACCAGCGCTGCTTGCCGTCCAGCGCATAGGACGCACGGCTCTGGGCGTGCATGCCCAATCCTTTGTCGTAGGTTTGCCCCGCCAGACGCAGCGGCAGGCCGGTCACGCTGGCGTCGGCGACCAGTGGCCAGGCGACGCCGAAAAACGGCGTGTGTTCGAAGCTCTTGGGGATCAGGTCGGACAGATACGTCGCGCAGCCTTGGCGCATCTGGACGGCGCGCAAGTCGGCGAGCGGAATGCGCACACTGGCGCCAAAGGAAGTTTTTGCTTCCCAATGCGCCGCCCCGGTTGCGAGCGTCCAGCGCGTGCATTGCAAGCGCGTGCCGTCGCTCAAAACGAGACCGGCCAACAAACCCTTGGGCCGCGGCTTGGCCAGAAACTCCGGCCGTGGCGCGAAGAGAGCCGTCTTTTCCCAGGGCGTATCCGATTCGCTTTCCCCAAGCTTCATGCGGAAGCCTTGGGCGCTGGAAAGCGCGACTAGTCTTCCTTCGACACGGTCGCCGCCGGCCAACAACAGGACATCATTCGGCCGTTTCGCGCCAAGCAATCGGCGCAAGAGGATTTCGCCGTCCTCGTCGCCCTGGGGAAAGGTCCGGCACAGCGCCGCGACGTAAGCCAACGGCACGCCGACGTGAGCGTCCGCCCACATGGGCGTGAACGTCAGCCGTTCTTCTTCGAGTGTGAGAGGTTTTTTCGGCGCAAAGGGAATGCGATCGCCGTTAGTAAGGAGCAGGAAGTCGCGCGCCGGAAAGGGAGGCAAGCGTTCGCCCGCGCGGCGCAGGGACACCAGTTCGACGCCTGACAATTTGCGCGGCGACTTGCCGCCTAAGCTTACGTCCCATGCCGGCGTCCATTGAACGATCGGCGCGGGGGGCTGAGGCCCGTCCACGGTGCGTGCGATGAATTCTTGTGCGAAGGAGGAGGACGCCGGCAACCCGACATAGGAAATCAAACCGCAGAGGACGCAGAGAACGCGGAGAAGGAAACAGGAAGCTTGTACACTTCCTCTGCGCTCTCCGCGTCCTCTGCGGTTGAATGCAAAGAACCGCGGAGGCACGGAGGAACGCAGAGGCAAGCAATGAAAGTGGTCCGATACTTTGCTCATTGATTGCCCGCCTCTTCTCTGCGCTCGACCGCAAAAAACAAAGCGGCGGAATAGCGCCGCACTCCAAAGGTCAGCGCTGCAGGATGGGCAAGTAGTTGTTGGGAATCTGCAAAATGATCAATGCCATCGACGTGCAATAGTGACGGCAGAATCGTCCGTCGAACCACCAGGCTTCGCCCTGGCCGCCCTGGCGCATGCTGAGAAGCTCATTGCGCACGGCGGGATACCACTCGCGCCAATAGCGCGGTCCGGCGATCCACATAGCCTGAGCGGCATAGTAGTGTCCGTAGTAGTAGTGGATCTGATGCTCGCCAAAGAGGCCGCCGCCGCGGTTGTCGCCCGGCTTAAAGCGCATAAGGAAATCGAGCCCCTTCTTGACCTCTTCACCCTCGTAGAGCCCGGCGCTGTAAAGGGCCACGACGCCGGCCGCGGTGCGAGCGAAACCTGCCTGTCCGACGCGGCGCTGGTAATAGAAGCCGCCCGAGCCGTGCAAGTCTTGGCATTCCTTCACATACTTAATGCAATTGTCGGCGACTTTCTTGGGCACGGCGAAGCCCGCGTTCCGCGCTGCCCTGAGCGCCATGATCTGGCAAATCGTCACCGAAATGTCCGCGTCGTGGGGCCGCGGCTGATAGCGCCAACCGCCCTCGGTGTTTTGCGTCTTGATCAATAGCTTTACCGCCCGGTCGAGCGTGCCGCGCAACTGGTCGCGCATCTGCGGCTCGTTCACCATGCCGTGCGCCTCGGCCAAAAACAGAGTGGCGAAACCGTGGCCGTACATGGGGCCGTGCAACGAGGCGCGCGGATTGTTGAGAAACCCGGGTGTGTTGCGGTCTTCGTGGGCAAGCACGAATTGCAAAGCGCGCGACACGCAGCGGCCGTAGCGCCCCCGGCCGGGCTGGTGGCCGCCGGCCATGAAGGCCAGTCCGCACAATGCAGTGACAGCCACATTGCCGGTGTATTGGTTCGTGCCCCAGGAACCGTCCTCGTGCTGCTGGCGTTCGAGATAGGCCAAGCCGGAGTCGATGGTTTCTTGGGTGGCAGCCGTGATCATGCCGCGGGCCTGGTTTTCCGGATTGTCCTGGGCCAAGCCGCGCAGGACGAGCCCCCCTCCCGCCAGACCGATGAGCGATCCCAAACCGCGAGTCAAAAACTTGCGCCGGCCGGTCATGTGAGTGCTCCCTTGGTTCGAAACGAAGGTCGGACATTCCTGTCCGTTCAATACCGCTGCTTTCTGAGCCGACAAGCGGCCTCGCTTGTCGCTACGCCGCCCGTAGCCACAAGCGGCCTCGCTTGTGAATCAATTTCGTTCCTTGCCGCGACTGGTTTCCGAAATGGTCCGGTAGTATTGCCGCAGGATGTCTTCGTATTTGAGCAAGAAACGCTCTTTGGAATAGGTGTCCATTTCTTGCTTCTTGGCATTGGGCAAATGGCCCCAAATGTCCTTGGGGAAAAGGTCGGCGACGGTGTTCTTGCTGTCGCGTTTGTCTTTGCCGACTTGGCCGCCGGTCCCTTTCTCGCCCTTCTTGTCGTTTTCACCTTTGGCCGATTGATCGCCCTTGCCGCCGTTGTCTTTGTTCTTGTCCTTGCCGCCTTGGCTGCCTTGGTCCTTCTTGTTGCCGGCGTTGGCGCTATCCTCCTTTTTGCCTCCCTGCTTGTTGTCGTTCAATTTGCTGCCTTTTTGCCCGCTCTTGCCGCTCGAGCTGCTCGAAGAGCTGCTGCTGGAACTCGAGCTGCTGGAGCTGCTGCTGGACGAACTTTGATCGCTCTTTTGCCTTTGCTTGATGAGCTCGTCTAAATCCTTGACGATCTTGTCCTGGATCTTTTGCGTTCCCTCTTTGGTGTCTTTCTTGCCCAAGCGTTCCTCCGAGGCATCCATGTTCTCGTGCAAGCGCTTGATGATCGCTTGAATATCCTCGCCGCCGCCTTCGTCGCCCGGCAGCGGCTTCTTGCCTTTGTCGAGCGGCTCGAGCTTCTTGACCAACTCTTTCTTGACTTTTTGATCTTGCGGATCAGGCTCTTTCTTCTGCGGGCGCTCAGGGAGCTCCTGGGCCGCCAGAAAAGCGACCATCAAAGCCGATGCAAACAAAGTGATTCCCATTTGGCGTTTCACTGGGGTTCTCCTTTGTTCTCTTTCTGTTGCAACATTTGTTGGAACAACTCGTGGATGCGGCGTTGCTCGACTTCCAAATCCGCTGCTTCGCGCCGCTGGGCATCCGTTAGATTATTGACATCGGGGTTCTGTTGGGCAAATTCCTTGGTCCGTTCGTTTACTTCCACCTGCTCGGAGCGCAAGGCCTTGAGTTGGGCCATGGGCGGAATGCCGTCGCCGGGGCGCATCTTCGGTCCTTCCTGAGGTTGCCCCCCGCCGCCGTCGTCCTTCTTCTGGCCGCCGTTCTGCGCGACCTCATTGGGGTCGTTCTTTAGCGCGTCGAGCAGTCTTTGCAAGCGCTCGCGCGCCTGGGTTTGAAGCTTCTCCACTTCCTTGCCGCGGCGCAGCTCGTCGTCTAGCTCCTCCTTTTCCAAATCGGCAAAACGGCGTTCTTTGCCGATCTCTTTTCGCTCCTCCATCGACTTGGCGGCTTCGTCCATCGCCTTGGCCGCCTTTTCAAAAATATGCTCGAAGACCTTGGCGTCTTTGAGCTTTTCTTTCAAGCTGCGGGTTTCGCCGGCTAAGCCTTGCTGAGAAGTGATGTCGCCGACCAGCGTGTCCAAGAGTCCCGTGGACCAGCGTTTGCGCTCGACGACCTTCTTTTGCAACTCCTTGGATCGATCCAGGAACGCATCTTGACGCTCTTTAAGGCCTTTGATGCGGTCGGCGATCTTGGCCAACTGTTCGCGGGCCAACTCCTCCTCGAATTCTTGCAGCTTTGCCTGCGCGTCTTCGATGCGGTCCAACGCTTCTTGTTGATTCTCCTCGGGGTTTTCGCCGTCGCCGAGTTTTTGCGCGGCCTTGTCCATCTCTTGGGCGGCCCGGTTCATGGCGCGGCTGGCTTGCTCTTCCTGCAAGCGGGCCAGCTCGCGGGCCTTCTCGCGTGCCTTTTCTTCCAAGGCCTGCTGTTCCTTGGCCAGCCGCTTGAGTTCGCGGTCGCGCTCCTCCGGATTCTCGATTTTTTGCGCGTCGCGAGCCTTCTTTCGCAGCCGGTCCTGGTCCTTAGCCAGTTGATCAATGTCTTTGCGGACGTCCGCCGCGTTCTTCTGCTTCTTTTGCAGGCGTTCGAGGTCGTCCTCCTTCTTTCCTTCCAAAGCGGCCAGCATCTTCTCCAAATCCTTGGCGGCCTTGGACTGCTTGTTCATGGCGTCATTGAGCTTGTTCTTGTCGCCGAGGCTCTTGCCGGCTTCGCGCATCTGGTCGGGTAGCATATTCTGCTCGCCGATCTTGGCGGCTTGCTTCAAGCGGTCGGCGCTGTCCTTGTCGCCGTCTTTGGCGCGCTTGGCCTGGGCGTCGTTCATCATCTTGAGCAAGTCCTCCGCCCTTTGTGCCAAGCTGTTTTGCGCGTCGGATTTTTTGCCGAGGTCGTTGGCAAGCTTTTCTTCGGCATCCTTCTTGTCCTTGGCGTTCATCGGCTTGCCGGCCAGCTCGTCTTGCTTCTTCTGGATTTGCTGCGTCTCGTTCTTGAGTTCGTTCTGCTTCTTCAAAAGCTCGCTGGTCTTGCCCTTGACCATGTGCATGCTCGCCCACGGGTCGAGGAACTTCGCGAGGTCGTCGAGCGTTTTCTTCGTCTGTTGCTGAAGCTCGCCGGCCTTTTCGAGCGAACTTTGCTTTTTCGGAGTGGGCTTGGTCGTGCCGGATAGCTCTTTGCGGGCCTCGGCCAGGTTAGGCTCGATCTGCTGCAAGTCTTCTTGTGCCAGCCGTTCCAACTCGTTCTTGAGCGTCTGGATCAGGTCCTGCGTTTCCGAGGGCGGCAGCTTGTTGTCCTTGATCATCTGTTGCAGCTTGTTGAGCTCATTGCGCATGCCCTCGTCCGGGCGCTGCCCCAAGCGCTCTTGAATCTGCTTTTGAATCTGCTCCGCTTCAATCAGTTGGTCCAGCACCTTCTGCGTGATCTTGCCCTCTTTCTTTTTCTCCAACAGATCCTTGACCAGGTTGAGGGCTTCTTCTTGCATTTGCTGCACGCGCACGAGTTCTTGCTGCGCTTGAGCCAGGCCGTCGTCGAGAATGCGGGCAATTTCCGCCCTGCCGACGATGCGCAATTCGATTTCGTGGCTGCGGCCGGGCTGGCGCGAGCGGAAGATGTCGCAAAAATCATCGGCGCCGATTTGCAGGATGATGGACTCGCCTTCCTGGAAGCGATTCTTGAGCGCCCAGTGCGTGAGGATGTCGAGCTCCTTCGGACGCAGTTTGAGCTCGACGAAGCCGGGAATTTGCCGATGCAAGCTCGCCGATAGTTGCGGAATCACCCGGCCCATCACCTGGTAATCGTAAAGCGGCAAACGCGCCGGCTCGTCGTCGATCCATTTGCCTTCGGCGTTCTTGCGGCGAAACTCAATGAAGACCGAGCGAACCGCGAAAGTCTCGTCGCTGACGAGCATCTTGAATGCGACCTCCGCGTCAGGCAGCACGCTTTGGCTGGTCGCCGGACGAACTAGTTGGACCGCGGGCAAAGGATCGAGGTTGACGCGCGTATCGATCTCATAGTCCTTCACGAGTCCCAGTTTGTCGCGCAGGCGCAGGACGTAGGGACCGGTCACCCACGGCATGAAGTCGAGATTGAACAACTGGTCGTTTTCGAAACGGGCACTCACACTGCCGTTGACAGCTTGCTGGGTTCCCAAGGAGCCCAACATATTGAAGGGCAGCGTGTGCGTGACCGGCGCCAGTTGCGCCGCCAGGTTCACCAGAGGATTCTCGGAGCGAAAGGCCAACTCGGCGGATTCAAGCGGCCGGTCGACGGCGGCGCGGAAGGCGACGTGCGTGCCGAGAATCGCTTCGATGTGCCGGCTGCCGGGCGAAAGCTTGGCGGGTTCCAAATCGGTGTAGTCCGGAAAGCGCAGCTCAATTTGCGGCGAAGGCAGGCCGTCCAGCATGGCGAACTTGGGCGGCGGCAGCACTTCGACTTCGTGCCATTGGCCACGGCCCGGCGGATAGACGGCGTCGTTGGCGTGAATTCGAAAGCGGAACTTGCCTTTTTGCTGCGTCATATCCACGGCGGCAACAAACGCCCCGCCGCGCTTCTTGTCGTCGCGCTTGACGGCGATCGTTTTCTCAGTCCGCAGTGCACCGTCGATTTCCACGCGCGCCTGGTTGGGAACGATCCCGTCCAGCTTGGCTTTGATCAGAAACGGTTGGCCTTGCGCAATGCGGTGGGGCGTATCTTGCACCTGAATCTGCGTCCAGGTGTGGTAGCCGAACGGGTCGGCCAAGCGCCAAAACGCCACCTGCGCGAACTGCGTGTGGTGATAGAGGAAATGTCCCGCGGCCAACACGGACACCAGGGCCGCCGCCGTAAGCCACAGCATGCCGCGCCGATCGAGGATTCTGCCGAAGTCGTAGCTTTCCGTTTGATTCAATGCCCGCGTGACCGCGGCCTGGCGCATTGCCGGTGAGCCGGCGGCGGCGGAGTCCGGAGGTTGCTGCAAGAACTGCACGGTGCTGGCCAACGCGTCGTTCAATTCCGGATAGACGCCTTCAATCTGCAGGGCCAACGACAAGTCGTCGCTGGGCCGGGCCAACGGCTGAATCAAGAGGCGAAAGGCTACCACGCCTGCGCTCCCGACAATGCCGACCAGCAACAGCGCCCGGAACAAACTCGGCAATTCCAAGAACCAATCCGCGAGCCCCACAATCACGCCGGCGCCGATAAGGACCGCGCCGATAGCGCACAAGCCGCGCCAGCCGACCAACAGACGGAAGCGTCGTCGCAAGGAGGCCAAGCGCCGTTGCAAGGGATTGGACATGTTGGGATTCCTTTGGCGGAAATGGGGCGAGGGACCCCGGTGCTATTCGCGTATCCCGTAATGCTATTTCACCATACGTATAGACGGGAGTAAATGGAAAAGCGATTGATTCGTGGCCGTGCCGTTCCAGCCGAAAAGTCTGGCGTGGGTTCAATTCCCACTCCTTCAGCCTGGCGCGGTAGACCAACGGCAGGAGTCGCCAGTCTCAAAAACTGGGCAGTGTGAGTTCGAATCTCACCCGCGCTATTGTCCGGACGCAGTTACAGCACTTGCAAATCTTGAACGCGCGGCAGGTCGTCGAGGCTGCGCAGGCCGAACAGCTCCAGAAAGCGTGGCGTGGTGCCGTAGGAGACTTCACGCTCGTGGGCGTCGGCGCGGTAGACGACTTGAATGAGGCCGCGGCGGACGAGTTGCCTTAAGAGCGGGGCGGAGTCGGCGCCGCGCAAGTTGTCCACCTCGGCTCTGGTCGCGGGCTGGCGATAGGCGACCAGGGCAAGCACGTCGACGGCGGCGGTGGACAGGCGGGCTTCGCGCGGGCCGCCGAATACTTTTTCCGGAATGCCGCGATACTTCGAGCGCAGTGCGAGCACGTAGCCGTCGCCTTTGGGGACGACGGCGTAAGGGCGGCCCTGGCGGCGATAGGCGCGGTTGAGCGCGTCGAGGGCTTGCGTAAACTGCTCCGGCGTCATGCCGCGGATGATGTCGCCGGCGCGTGTTGCAGTCAACGGCGCTCCGCCGACAAAGAGCAGCGCCTCGACGATGCGCGCGGGCAACGGCGGGGCTTGCTCGCGTAGGGCAGGTCGCGGGCCTGCCGCGGCGTCCGGCGCGTCGGGGGCCTGTCCCGCTGCATCCTCCGGTGGCCGCTCGCGCAGGAGCGACGCATACGACTTGCCCAAATCTTCAATGGGTTCCGCCATGCTTACAGGTTCTCGTGCGGCAAAAAGAAAACGCCCGTGACCAATGTGCCGGTCCACAGCACCAGAAATAAGAGGCCCAGTCCGACGTGCAGCCGACGCCGATGCCGCAAGCCCGTCAGCGGCATGAAAAGGAGCACGCCGGTGGCCGGCAGCGAAAAACTCAAATGCACGCGCAGAGCGTTCGTTGCCTGGTGTTTCTCGAAATGCTCGGCAAAAATGTCGGGCGCCAGCAAGCGCGCCACGATTTCCAAACCGAGCAGCGCGGCCAAGGTCAGGACAAAGAACACGAGATTGATGCGGCCATGCAATCTAAAGTTGCCGCAAGCAAGCGCCCCAAGCGACAGGACGAGCAGCACGGAGACGGCCACGACCGCAATCTTTAGAATCAAGATGATGGTGCCCGCCGCCAAACCGTTCCACTCCATTGCGCACCTATGGTTACCGTAGGACAAGCGTCCCGCGTTGTCCGCCGTAGCAAGCCCTCACCCCGACCCCTCTCCCCCAAGGCGAGGGGAGCATAGCTACGCGGCTCTCTTTTTCCCCTTGGCAAGGGGTTGGTGCTTCCAGCGCCGGTGCAACCAGAAATACTGATCGGGATACTGGCGAATCATGTGTTCCAACGCCGTGGAGTAACGCTGCGTGATCGCCTTGATCGCATCGGGCCGGCCATCGTATTCTTCGGGCAGAATCACGTCCTCTACCAGCGCGCGATAAACAAGCGGCCCATCGGTGCGCACCGCCGCCAAGACGACGATGGGCACGTTGTGTTCCAGGGCCAAGAGAGCAAGCGCCTTATGCGTCGAGGCGGGACGATGAAAAAACTCGACGAACAGGCCGCGTTGGCCGGCGTCCTGGTCCGCGAGTGTGCCGAGGATGCCGCCCTTGGTCAGCACTTCTTGGATGTGCTCGAAATCGCCTTGCTTGGCGAGGATTTTTTGGCCATGGTATTCGCGCAGCCGGCGGAGGTAATCGTCCACATACGGATTGTCGAGCGGCCTGGCGATGGCGTAGAGTGGGACGCCGAGTAGGCCGAGCACGAAGCTGGACAGTTCCCAATTCCCGAAATGTCCGGTAGCCAGAAGCACCGGCCGGCCCGACAGCGCCAAATCGAGGAAGCGGCGCACATCTTCCTCCGTGCGAAACTGCAAGTGCCGACGCCAGTTCTGGATGTTGACGCGCCGCGGCAAGAAGAGAATTTCGATGAGCAACAGGCCGAAATGCTGAAAGACCTTGCGCACCAGTCGCAACAACTCTGCGTCCGTGAACTGGCCAGGGAAAGCGTGCCGCAGATTCTCCAGTGCAACGTTGCGATGTCGCTTGTCGAGGTGAAAGCCGAGCCAGCCGATGAATCCGCCGAGACGGCACGCGAGCGCGAAGGGGATCGCTTGGATAAGAGACACGACCACGCGCATCAAGGCGTAAACGATCCAATCGAGAGTGGGCGAGCGCTCCTTCGCCATTCGCCATTCTCCACGTGGCTAGATGCGTGTGTATTTCAAATTGAAAATTGCAAATTGCAAATTGCAAATTGAAATCACGATTTGCTTGAATTCTTGTTTCTTGACCGGTTTTTCGCAAGATCAGGTTCCATTTGTGGCGAGCCGAGCCGCGTAAGCGGCCGGGTTTGGGGCAGGCCATGCACCCGACGCCTTACGGCGTTCGGCTCGCCGGCAGCGAGACGATACGCTTCGACTTGACTGATTCATAGATGCCAAGAATCACCTCCACTGCGCGCCGCCCTTCACGGCCGTCGACGAGCGGGGCCCGGCCGGTTTCGAGCGCCTGCACGAAGTCGGCGAGCTGCCGCGCGTGGCCGACGTGCGAGATGGCCGCGGGGTTGCTCGAACCGCCCGAGGC
>JAKEHV010000232.1 GCA_022614915.1 Gemmataceae bacterium
AAACTCGGGGCCGCAGTGCTTGGCTTCCTTCTTGAGATCCTTCAGCAGTTGTACCTCGTCGGCATCGACCTGCTTGTCGGCAAAGATTGTCTTGCGCAGCCACTTGGCCTCTGGGTCGCTAATCACGCCATCCTCCAATATGTGGCTCTTTACCGCGCCAATGAACAAATCCGTGAATACGCGCACCGCGGACGTGGCTGAATTGCGGAGGTCGGCGAGGAACTCCAATTCCGACTTGTCGATCCGGGCATCGGCAAATAGCGCCGCGCGGATGATCTCTACCTCCTTCGTGTCGATCCGGCCATCGGCGAGCAGGGCGGCCTTCGCCAACTTTTTCCAGTCTGCCATGGGTTACTCCTTCGCTGGGTTGGGGTCTGACGCACACGCCACCGCATAACATCGTTACTTGCTCAGCCACGAATCGGTATGGCGTTGCCAATTCTTTCTCACGCCACGGCGTACTCCGTATGCTGTCGCACCTCCGGCGCCTGGAAGGCGAGCACAATGTCGGACTTCGGCACGCCGGCTGCGACTAATTCAGGCGCGATGCCATGCTCGGTGTTGTCGGTTTGAATCCAGAGTTTTCCGTCCTTGATGTCGATGTGGACGAGCACGTCATCGACACGTTCCTCGCCGTCCCACCCGACGGTGATGAGGACGTAGCGGCCGCGCTTCGGATCAAAAATGGCTTCGCACGTCAAGTCGCCGTGGGCATACGGAATGCGCGTGTATGCATCGAGCACCCTTTCGAGGATGTCGGCGTAATTCAAGGCAGCCATCGAATGATCTCCCGCTTCTTGGAATTGCCGAGGAGACTCTTGACAGGGTGGCCCCGGTCCGCTTCACCGATTGGCTCGGCGGGCGCTGTTGCGGCGGGCATTGTTCCGGCGGGCGAGTTTTTCCAGCACCCACGCGTGGATTAGCTCTTCCCGCGAGACGCCTTGCGCTTGAGCCATCTTTTGGACCGCTTCGGCTTCGGGCGACTCCAAATGCACTTGAATGGCGCTGCGGCGCACGAACACTGGTTCGGCGACCTCTTCCAGCTCACCTTCAAAATCGGTCAAGTCATGGGTATCCCAGAACTGGGCCAACTCTTGGATCGAGTCCGTTTTCGGCAGTTTCGGCTTCTTCATCGCTGTTTCCATTTTCGGTAGCGGCGTTTCTCTTTCGTGGTCATCTCTCGCGCCGTCACGGGGTAGCCATTGCCGTCCGGAAAGCGGATCACCAGGCAGAACAAGTAGCGACCGGCCTCGGTTTGCCCCAAAACATAGTATACCGGGTTCTCTCCTTCCGATTTCGCCCGCCGCACGAAGGATTTCCCAAAGCAAACTTGTTCCACTTCTTCGGGCGTCACACCGTGCTGTGCGATGTGGTCAATCCTCTCCTGCGGCCAGACGAATTCGTGGATTCTCATCTCAGGATTGAATACACTCGGAGCGAGTTACACGGGATGCCGAACGCTCTGGCAAACTTGCCGGCGCCGCCTTCGTGGCCATCGAACATTACTCGCTCAACCGCGACCGGACTTGTTCGATGTTCTTGGCCTTCTTGAGAAATCGCGCAAACCGCCGCAGCGCCTCAAGCGATCCCAGGGCGCGAACCTTGGGCAAGAGCTTGCGGCCGCTTGAACGGAACTTTGTCTCCAGGTCCAGTTCGATTCCTTCCAAAATGCCTTCTTCGCGACCTTCTTCCTTCGCAAGCCGTTCGAAACTGGTGATGTAGGGCATTTTTCGCTCCTCCTCATATTCATAGATCTCGATCCGCAGCGCCTCGTCCAAGTCTTTCGGCAAAGTCATTATCCAATCGATTAGGCGAAACAACTCGCGCACGTCGTCCTTAGACCAATTGCCCCGATACAGCCCTTTTATGATGCGGCGTTTCCATTGTTGCCGGGACACCCAGTCGCCGTGCGTCTTGAGCGCTTGCAAATGCGCCAGCACGATCGCCGCGAAGGGGTTGGTGCTCGCCTCCAACTCCTCAACCTTGTTGGCGTAGTCGAGCAGTTTCGCGACCCGGAACGACAATTCCATTTTACAGTCCCAGTGCCCGTAGGTGAACGTGTTCGGCCGCCAATCGGCCCGGTCATCGCACAGCACCGCCAGACTGACGACCGACTCGCCGTACAGTTGCCAGGCGGCCAGGTTGTAGTCGAACATGCGCCGAGCGAAGTCCTTCTCGTAAGCGCCTTGAATCTCAATATGAATCAGCAGCCAGCGCTCGGCGCCGTCCTTGAGCCAGATTTTGAAGAGCTTGTCGGCCAGCCGTTTGCCGGTCTTGGCACGGCGAATGATCTGCTGAAACTCCTTGTCGAGCGATTCATAGCCGCGCGACCAATCGACATCGGCGTGGATGTCCGGCCAGAAGAACAGCAAGAACGAAGGCAAGTAGCGTTGCAGCGCCTCTTTCCACGGGCTGTCAAAATCATCGGAAGGCGGGGTCTTCGGCATGAGGCGACTATAGCGTGGGCTAGAGCGGCGTACAAGGAACTCAACTGCTCGATTCTGCCAAGATTATGAACTGGCGGACTCCATTACAAAGTCGAAATCCGCGAACCACGCCGACGTCACATCGACCTCAGTGCCGGCCAGGCCCAGGTCCTTTATGACCGGGTGCGTGCCCAATTCCTGAATGGTTAGCTTGAACTCGCCGGGCAGACGGCCAAACTTGCGGAAGGTAGTCAAACGGGCTGGCGCCTGAATGATCTCCTGAAAGCACGCGTTGCCGGGCTGTCTGGCCGCGCGAAACTGCTTCAGAAAGACCATGGGAACTTCGTGGTGGACCAAAAAGCGAAACGCTTCGACTATCAGGCCAAGGCCGGGCCAGTGCACGCGACCCTCGGTCCCGATAAAGGTTTCCATGAACACCTTAAACGCCGCTTCGACATCGTCCCAAACTTGCGCCAGGTCGCCAAGCGGACGATCGTCCGTCCGGCGCACTTCCAATAGCCGTTGCTCTAGAGCTTGCGAGTTGGGGCTGAGGACTTTGATGGCCAGCGTATCAAGGGCGAAGCGGGCATCGTCTTGTGGGGTTTTCGGCAACACGAATGTGCCGATCTCCTTGGGAAACCCATAGGTTTCGCGGCCGGTCGCCATCGCCCAGCCGTTGTTGACGAATACATAAGGCAAGAACCAGGCCAAGAGCTCGATGCTGCTTCCTTTGAGGCCAACGACAGGAATCCAGAACGCGACGTCGATCTCGTGCATCCAGCCGATGTCGGACGCGGGTGGATCAAGGCAGCTGGAACGGCCGATGTCCGCGAACACCAGCATCACTTTACCCAAAAGGGGCCGATAGGTTAGTGGGCCTTCTCCGGGCTGATTGAGACACCTATCACACAACGCCTGCAGTGCGTTGGCGTCGGCATCCAGCAGGAACGAATAGGTGCGGCAATCTTTCAGAGACAAAGGTTGCGGAAAGGTTATATGGGCGCCGCGTTGCACGTAGCTCGGCATGTTGCACCTCTTGACCG
>JAKEHV010000233.1 GCA_022614915.1 Gemmataceae bacterium
CACTTTCCGGTTGAATTTCACGGCCGGCACGATCCTAAGAAGTTCACAGCCCCCAAGGTCGGCCCCGAGGACGATTGGCAAGTCCCCGCGATCTTTCGCGACCTGAGCGACGCGGAAAAGCAAGGCATCATCGCGGCCTACCACACGTCGGTGGAATTCCTCGACCGCAACGTGGGCATGGTGCTTGCGGAACTGGAACGGCTCGGTCTGGCGGAAAACACGCTGGTCATATATCTCGGCGACCACGGTTACTGTTTGGGACATCATGGCCGGTTCGAGAAGCACAGCATGTGGGAGGTTGCCATCCGCGCGCCGCTCGTTGTGCGGTTGCCGGACCGTGTGCCCGCGAAAAAAAGCAGCGACGCGTTGGTCTCTTTTGTCGATCTTGTGCCGACGATCCTCGACTTCACCCAACAGCCCATTCCGAAAACCGTTCAAGGCAAGAGCCTCGAGCCGCTACTATCCGGGAAAACGGCGAAACACCACGACCATGTCTTCATTGAATACTCGGAAAACGAAGAAGCAGCAGTGCGGACGCCGAAGTGGTCTTTCTTCTACGGCACCGGCAAACGCGAACGCCAGGACGGCTACACAACCGGCAAACCGCTGCCAGGACGCACTGTCAAGCTCTACGACATGGACAAGGACTCCGAGCAAACGACCAATCTCGCTGAGCGGCCGGAGCACGCCAAGTTGGTCGCCGAATTGACGCGGCTTTTAGCGGACCACCTGCGCCGGACGGCCCGGCAACCAGAGTTGTTGCCGGGCGTCGGCGACGTACACGCCTTTCTAGAAGCTGCCCTGCAGCCACGCGACCTAAGATAGCGTGTCTGGCACTGGGCGGAGACAGACGGGGGGCAATGCGGAAACCATGTCGCTGACATGCAGAGTTTGGCGCTCGAGCGTCCCGAAAACGACCACCGTCGTGCCAACTCGTTCATATGCATCGACATAGCGGGCGCGATCGGAAAACTGCAGGGTGTAGACTTTGCCGTTGACGTTGACCTGCAACGTGCGGTTCGGCGGATAGATGCACAGCTCCATCACGCCGCCCCAGCGCTCGGCTTGTTGCAGGAAGCCGCAGATTTCCACCGTCACCGTCTCACGATAATGCTCCGGCGGCCGGACGACCTCCACATCGTGCACTACCACGGCCTGATCCGATTTGCGCAGGCCGCCTTTCACCAGGACCGTGTGGCCCGCACTCGTCGCTTCGGCGGCTTTTTTATACAGGGCATCGTTGCCGCCGAAATCCAGCCAATAAGCCTTCCCGGCGGCCTCGATGTCCACGGCGCCGCGGCCGAAGCGAATGTGACGATAGTAGCGCAGCTTGCCGCTGATCTCCATCAAGTCGCCGTGGCGGACATAAGTCTGTTCGGCCGCCTCAAAACTCGACACGTGCAGCAGGCGATACTGGACCGGCTGCGTTTCGGGAATCATGGGGCCTATGTAGCTTTGCATTTTGCACAATCGTCCCTTGAGGCGGACCGATTTGCCGTCGAAGTGCTGCACGAATCTGTGCCAATCTTGGCCCAGATTCGAAAAGTCGAGCACGAAGGTCTTGGCTTGGACAAGAACCACGGGACCCATCGTGCCGTCGAAGCCAAGCAGCATGTCCAGATGAAACCTTCCCTGAATATCGACGTCCACCGTTTCGCGAACGTATTCATTTAGATCTTCGATGTCCGTGACGACGATGATCTCCGCGGTTTGGGAAGGGACTTGGCTGGAGGACGCCGGCATCAGTCGCGGCAGTTCGCGGCGCGCGACCGTCCCACTGATGCGGACGCGCTTGCCGTGTAATCGCCGCGCTTGCGCGTGCAAGTCCGGATCGGCGCCGAAGTCAAGCGTGTAGACTTTGTTATCGACGCGAATCGACCCGTTCCCGCCGTTTAGCAGATAGTGAAGATAATCGATCGGGTAGCGGTGCGCGGCCAGCAAGGACCGAGTGTCCAGCACGCCGCGGATTTCGACAACGCTCTTGGAGATATGGCGATAGAAATCCGGCGACGGAGATGGAGCAATCCTTTCCATTTCCCAAGGCGAGGGTCGATCGATATTGCTGTCCAACGATAGGGGCGTCGCGGGTTGAGCCGAGCCTTGTTGGGCCGCGACGAGCCCCAGCAAGACAAAACACAGAAGCACGATCTTTTTCATAGCAATCTCCTTGCGCGCAATGCCCTCGTAAGGGCGGTTCATGGGATTTCCCTCACCCCCGACCCCTCTCCCTGAGGGCGAGGGGAGTTTGCGAGGGAACCGTGCAGACGCTGCACGAGTTGTTCACGATGTTTGTCGAGCGGCCAGGCGTGAATTCACCGCTCTAACACGGCGCTTTGAAATTGTTTCGTTGCCGCGTCCATTAAGAAGACGAGAGTCGTTGCACGCCGGTTTGCTTGAATTTGGAAAAAGGCGCGGCTATTCTCGCTCTTTGGCAAGGATCGGATCATTAACCAAACGCATCCATTCCGTCAACACCTTGATCCTAGCGTTTTGAGTAATCGATCGGCATGCGGACATGCCTTGCGGACTTTGGCTGGGTCCAGCCTTGCGAGAATCTCAAAGGAGTGTGTTCCCTTGCTGCGTTCGTCGTATTTGGACTTCGTTTTCAAAGCGGCAGTGGCGTCTGCCAGCTCTTTGAAAACAGTTGACTTGTTCACGTCTTCGAGTCGTGGATGGGGCTTGAGCTTGTCAGCTTTGAGACCAGGCTCAAAGTACGCCTTGAGGCAATCAGGGTCGGCCAAAAACCAGGTCTCCATGCATTGAACCATCAGGTGCGCGTGATCGTCTGTCGCGGAGACAGGCTTGGTCCAACCGTCTCTGCGCGTCAGGTGGAGCCATGGACTGACCTGGTTCTGTGTTGCTGGATCAGTTTCCACGGGCGCCTCGCTGTCAACGAGCAAGATCACAAACTCCTTAGACTTGGCAATGCTCAATGCCGTCTGAAAACCATCGAACGCGGATCCGCGCGAGCCACGTGCTTTGATTGTGGGCATTCGGCCCTTTAGACCTGCACGCTCGAAAAAGAGTCGGAAGCCCTTGCGACATTCTGTCCGCAAGTCTTCGCGATCGCCGCCGCCTTCAACAAAGACAGTGACACTCACCAGCGATTCCCTCCAAGATCGCCAGACCGCCAAAGTTCGCCGAGCGAGTATTTCCCCAGCCAAACTTTAAGTTCTTCGCCATCCAATCGCTTCATTCTTGTCTGACCATCGATTTTGTCACAGACGACGACGTCTTCGGGCGTTTCGCTGAGAGCATCGACGATGATCCTGGAGTGCGTCGTGACGATGAATTGGCTCCGCCTCGATGCCTCCTTAAGCAGTGACGTAACCGCAACAAGCGCATCCGGGTGAAGCCCCAGTTCTGGTTCTTCAATGCACACCAATGGCGGCAAGTGAGGATGGCAGAGGATGGCGAGCAGGCACAAATAACGGAGGGTGCCGTCTGAGAGACGCGTGGCTGGAATCTTCATTTTCCCTTCGTGGAGAACGACTTGGACGTGACCGGACTGGATTTCAACGTGTATGTCATCGATGCCGTCGTACAACTCGCGCACGCGTTCGAGCAGTTCCGCCTTGACGTCGGGCTCCCCCATGAGGTTATTCAGCACGATGCCAAGGTTGGAGCAATCGTCTTCGAGGAATCTACTGCTTCCGGAGTCCTTTTGTGGAAGGCGCGCGGGCGTATAGCGGCCAAACGACCACTCTCGAAACAAGCGAATTCGTTCGTACTCGCGCCCAAGGAAAGTGATTTCTGGGTATTGGTCTGGGTCCTTCCGCTGCGCCACAATCGATTTCTCCGGATCAATGTCCTCGCGCTGTAGAGAACGCTTCTGCTCTTTGACATTGAGGTATGGATGGCGGTTCTGGTAACCAAAATAGAATCTCGGCTGCGCTGCACGCGGATCGGTTTTCTCGGCGTCCTCGATCCGCTCGTCAACAAGTTCAATTCTTCCACCCTGTTCCGTGAAACTAAGCGTGTGGCGAAGATCGGTCACTCCCTTTGGGTATTCGATAACCGCTTCAATTCTAGCTGTTGGATGCTTTTCACCTTTCCAAAGCCAGTCCCTGATCCCGCCGCCATCACGCACCGTTGAGGCGATCTCTGCCGGAACTGAACGCAGCAGTCCGATCGACTCTATCAAATTGGACTTGCCGCTCCCGTTTGGTCCAATGAGCACATTAAGCTGGCGCAACGTAAGCGGCTCAGCGTTAGGACCGAACGACAAGAGATTTCTCAGCCGAATATCCTTGATCAGTTGGGGCATCGAAGAGAGGCCTCCTTTTCTCGCATCGTAGCGGGCGCGAGCCGATGTTACCGTATCGCCGCTATTTCGTCCCACGAGCGCCGATTGTTGGCCACATTAGTTGAACATGTACACTGCCTATCTTATCAGCTATCAGCTACTTCTTGTCCTTCACTAGAATTGGATCGTCTATCGATCGCATCCATTCCGTCAGCCGCGCCTGCAGCTGGTCGCGGATTTCCCGATAATCGGGATTGTTGTAAAGATTGGTCAATTCCTCCGGGTCATCGACCAGATCGAACAGCTCATCCATGTTTTCGGCAAAGTGATGCCGCACGAGATGATACTTCGTGGTGCGGATGGAGCGCATGTAAGCAAGCGCGAAGTTGTGCAAGTCGTACTGCCCGAAGACGGCGCTGCGCCAGGGCACGGACTCGCCGCGCAGGACGGGCGCGAAGTCCTGGCCCTCGTGCTTGTAGCCTTTGGGCGCGGGCACGCCGAGCATGCCGAGCACCGTCGGGAACGTGTCGATGTTGGAAACGAAGTGATCGATATTCGAGCCGGGCCGCACCACTTTGGGCCAACGGACGATGAGCGGAATCTGGATGGAGTGATCGAACATGTTGGGCCGGCGCGGGCCATTGACGCCGCCAACGATCCAGGCCGCGTTGCCTTTGTGCAACAATCCGTGATGGCCGATCATGTAGCCATGATCGCTTGTGAAAACAATGATCGTGTTTTCGGCAAGGCCCAATTCCTCGAGTGCCTGCAAGAGCCGGCCCAGGTTGCGGTCGATGGAATGCACGCTGGCGTAGTATTCGCGCGTCAGCTTTTTCACGTGCTCCGGATTCAAACCCTTGAAGGTTGGAATCGTAGGGTCCAGTTTCTTGAAGGGCGCAGAATCCAATTCCGGCACCGGCGCGTACGGCGCGTGCGGTGAGCGATAGTGCAGGCAAAGGGCAAACGGCTTGGCCTTGCTTTGTTTGAGAAAGTCGATCGCTTTGTCGGTGAGGATGTCGGTTTCCGAGCCTTTGAACTTCTTGACCGTGCCGTTTTCCTCAAACGCGGGATTCATCGGCGTGGTGCCGCCGCCCACGAAGCCGAAGAAATGTCCGAAGCCGCGCTTGGTCGGATGGAACTGGGGTAAGTCGCCCAGGTGCCATTTGCCGATGAGCGCGGTGAGGTAGCCGTGCTGGGCGAGGACTTGCACCCAGGTGAGCGCGTCTGTGGGCAAACCGACGCCGCGCTTGCCCTCGGCGGGCGAGATGTAATCGGTGATGCCGACCTGCGTGCCGTACCTGCCCGTCAAATAGGCGGCTCGGCTGGGCGAGCAAACCGGCGTGGCGGTAAAGGCGTTGCGGAACAGGGCGCCTTCCTTGGCCAGGCGGTCCATGTTCGGCGTAATGACTTCCTTGTTGCCATAGGCGCCGACCGCCCAACGCGCCTGGTCGTCGGTGACGATGGCGATGATGTTGTACTTCTTGGGCTCGCCGGCGTGTCCGACCGAACTGAAAAGCCCGACAACGATCGACGCAATAAAGATGTGAGTTCTCATGATGGGCTCCGCCGCCGCTTGGCGGCTTCGCGCTCGCTAGATGCCACGCCGCGGCCAGGTAGAAGCGAACGCGAAACGTAAACGAACCTAGTTCGACTTCTTCGGAAGTATCACCAGTCCCTTGACTCCTTCTAGCTGAATCCGGAACAATCCGCCCGCGCCGGCTTCTTTGCCCAGGCCGCCGGTGATGTAGAGCACGTCCATGTTGGGCCCGCCGAAGCCGACGTTGCTCGTTGTCAAGTTGCCGCCGGGATAGCGGCGCACCACGCGCCCTTTCGGGTCGAGCACTTGCACCTGGCGCATGCCGTAATGCGCCACGTAGAGGTTGCCTTCCGAGTCCAGGCACATGCCGTCCGGCTGATCGTCGATCTGGTCGCCCTTTTTCTTAGGCAGTTCGGCGAACACCCGGCGCACGCTGACTTTGCCGGGCGACTTCACGTCATATACGAGCACACGGTTCTTCTTGCTCTCCGCGACGTATAGCCACTTGCCGTCCGGCGTGAGCACAATGCCGTTGGGAAACGCGAGGCCGCTGTCCAGTAGATGCGTCTTGCCTTCGGCATCGACATAGTGAACGGTGCCGATCAGCTTGATGTCGTCGGAGCCGCCCGGATCGGTGAAGTAGAAGCCGCCGTTTTTCTGATCGAGCGACAGATCGTTCGGGCCGCGCAACGCTTTGCCGTCGCACTCGGCGGATGCTTTGCCGATGATCTTGCCGTCCTTGTCGAGCTTGAGGACGGCGTGCTGGCTGACGTCGCACACCAGGTGCGTGCCGTCGGCCAAAACCTTGTGCCCGTTGGGCGCGCCGGTTTCCGCCCACACCGCGTGCTTGCCGTCTTGCGAAAACTTGGTGATGACTTTGCCGTGCGAGATATAGCCGAAGCCGTCGTGGTCGAAGACGATGCCTTCGCAGTAGTTGGGCACTTCGAAGAGCTTTTCGATTTTGACCGCGTCTTCCCGGGGCAGTTCGGCCCCGGCTGCTGCGGCCACAAGTCCCAAGACAATCAGGTAGCGCATGACACCCTCCACCGTGTACGGTTGCGGGGAATAACAGCCGCCGACATATTAGCGGTTGTCTGGCCTCAATCCCAAAGAAAAAGACAACAAAGCGCATCTGCTGATCGAGTATAATGGTTTTGTATTCGGTTCGCATTGTTCCATAGACGGTGTGATTATGCCGCGCCATCCCTTGCGACGAAACGGTGCACCCTCATCGGGCCGGCTGTCCGATCAGGATCAACTGCGTCAACGTGTGCGCACGCTGGAAAGCGAAAAGCGATTGCTGCTGAAAGAGCGCGACGCCTATCGGCAAGCCTTGATGGCACGCTGGAAAAAAGAAAGCAGGGCCGAAGATTGGAGCGACTTTGACCCTGCGGATTACAAGTACTCCTTGGCCGACATCTTTGCCGAATTCGAAAAGGAAGAAGGAGTATGCCTGCCGCGGCATCGGAATATCGCGTCGTCTACCCCGGCCAAGTCAAAGAAAGGCTCAAAGTCCTCCTCGGCCAAGCGAAGAAAGCGGGCAAGCTGAAACGCTTTGCAGCGGCGGTTGTCGCGATGGACGAACGCCTTCGCGAAGATCCTTTTAGCCTGGGTGAACTGACCGGCAACCTTCCGTGGAAAAAACTCCCCCTGCAAGTTGGCTTCGTTCGACCGCTAAAGGTCGACTTCGCGATTTACGAAGCTGGCAAGATCGTGTTCGTACGCAAGATCGAAGCCGTCACATCGCTTGATTGATTCTTTTTGATTGCGACGCCTAAACGGCGCCAATAAGATGGGTCGAAGCACACTCCTCGAAGCGTTTGCCCAACTGGCGCAGCATGTTTGATCCGTATCACAAGTGGCTCGGCATTCCCAAGGAGGAGCAGCCGCCGACATATTACCGTCTGCTCGGCCTCAATCCCAAGGAAAAAGACCGCGAAGTGATCGAGGAGTCGGCCATTCGCCAGACCGCCCACGTCCGCGCCTATCAGCTTGGCCCGCAGGCCGCGGAGTGCACGCGGCTGTTGAACGAAATTGCCCAAGCGCGCGCCGCCTTGCTCGATCCGGTCAAACGCAGAGTCTACGACGCCGCGCTAGCCGAACGGGAAAACAACAAACCGTCTGTCGATGAGGAGGCGCCAAGCGGGACGGGACGGCTCGTGCTCGCCATCGTTGCCGGCACTCTGGTTGTAGCGGTCGCGGTCGTGCTATGGATCGTGTTCGGCAATCCCGGCGGCTCAGAAAAACCGCCGACCGTCGTCGAGCTGAAGAAAAAGCCGGAAAGCGAGCCGCAGAAGAAAAAAGGCGACGAGACCAAGCCGGACGTTGAGCCGCCCAAGAAAAAGGTTGAAGAGAAGCCGCACGTCGAGGACAAGCAGCCGGAAGCAAAACAGAAGGAAGAGACGAAGCAGCCGCAGAAGATAGAGGTCAAACCGCAACCCATGGATTCGCGCTTGCCGGTTCCTGACGGCAAAACGCTGGCGGCGCGACGGGCCGAGTTGGTCAAATACCTGGCGGGACTCAAGCCCAGATTGAACGCGGCGGAAAAAGCGAAGTTGGCGCAAACCTATTTCAAGTTGGCGAAAGAAACCAATGATCCCCAGTTGCGTTTCGCCTTTCTCGTGGAAACGCTGGACACGGCCTATCAATTGGCCGACCTGGAAGCCGCGCGCCAAACAGCGGCCCTCTTGAGCAAGACCTACTCGATCGAGTCCTTCGTTGTTCGAGCGGAGGCGCTGGATCGAGCAGCTTCCTCAACCGGCGCATTGACGCCTTTGCAGATTGTTGAGGAAGCAGACGACGCGCTGGATGAAGCGCTGGCCGCCGACCAGTACGACGTCGCTGCGAAGTTGGCCACGCGCGCGCTCCAAGTCGCGGAAGGTGCGAAAACCACAACCCTTTCAGCGGCCGCATCCGGCCGTTTGCAGACGGTTCATGCCCTGCGCGAACAATTCGAGAAACTGCAACCAGCCTTGACTGCCTCGAAGGAAAAAGCCGACCCAGCCGCTCATACAGAGGTGGGCCGATTCCATTGCCTGGGCAAAGGAGCTTGGGCGACGGGGCTCAAACTCCTCTGTGAAGGCAGCGATGCGGGACTAAAAGCGCTGGCGCTACAGGACCTGGCCAACCCCGAAGACGCTGATAAACGCTTGGCCCTCGGCAATAGCTGGCTCGCGCTGGCCGAAAAAGAAACCGGCCCAGCCCGCCAGCACGCCGCCCGCCGCGCTTATCACTGGTACGTCGAAGCCGCGCCCCACCTTACCGGGCTCAGCATCCTTGGATTGAGCAAACGCGTGCCGAACCTGCAAAAACTCCTCGCTGTGCCGGCGACGCTGCCCATTGCATGGTGGAAGTTCGACGCGGGATTGCGGGATCAAGTCGGCAGTCTGCACGCCCGCGTCCATAGCAGCAATCCCCAGTTGGTTGAAGGCAAGCTGCGCTTGGGACCCAAGGATGTGATGAAAACCGGCACTCTGCCATTCGACATAGCCGATCGAACGATAGAGGCATGGATTGACCTGCCCGTTAACAATCAGAAAATCGCCAAGCTCATGAGCGTCGAGCGGCCCGAAGTTTGGGACGGCATCATCTTCAGCGACTTCACGCCTGGACGCTGGACGCCGGGCAGCAGTTACCGTCATCGCAGCAAAGAATTCGACATGCCGGCGGAGAGCGCCGCGCCGGGCCAATTGTTGCAGCTCGCCGCGGTCTACGCGCGCGACAACAGCATTACGCTGTACCGCAACGGCAAGATTCTCGCCGGGCCGTTCATCCCGCAGGGGCCCATGAGCCAATTGCAAATCTACCCGAAAGGCGAAGCGTGGGTCGAATTTGGCGGCGGCATTCAATGCGACATTGTGGAGGCACGCCTTTACAGCCGGGCGCTGACGCCGGATGAGATTGCCGCTTCGTATGCCGAGAAGATGCCCTCAGCACCGATCACACCCAAGAAGAAACCCGATCCGATAATCGTGTCCAAGCTGCCGCCGCCACCGGACGCCGAGGCGCTGGCCGAAGCGGAAAAGAAGATTCGCAGTTTGTTCAAAGCGGAGTACGCCAAAACCGCGCTGGCCGACAAGCGCGCATTGGCGAC
>JAKEHV010000234.1 GCA_022614915.1 Gemmataceae bacterium
CGTATCCCTATGGCACCGGCTGGACCGGGATCAACGCCGCCTTTCTGCGCCGTCCCGATTGGCGCGAGCGCATGGGCATGGACTATAGCGACATCCTCTATCTCAAGACCGGCGAACGCCTGACCAAGGAGCGCATGGAGGAATTGCAGAAGTCCGATCCGGGCGGCTCGATTTTGTTGCGCTTCCTTGATCCGGACAAGAAACCGGCCGACCAGGCGCTTCTGGACCGCTCGGTGCTTTTTCCCAAAGGCGCGATTGCATCGGACGGCGGCGACTGGGAGGTCGGCGGCAAGACGCTGACCGGCGACGTCTGGCCGCTGCCGGAAAACGCACTGGCCCACCCGCGCGCGGCCGGAACCTTTTGCCGCATCCTGGGCCCGTATGTCCGCGAGCGCAAGGTTCTCACTTTAATGGATGCGCTGCGGCGTTGCTCTTTGACGCCGGCGCAGATTCTCGAATCGAGCACGCCGCAGATGAAACACAAAGGCCGGCTGCAACCCGGCGCCGACGCGGACATCATCGTTTTCGACGCCGCCAAAGTCCGCGACCGTGCCACCTTCGAAAAACCGCAGCAGACTTCCGCCGGCATGCAACATGTGATCGTCGCGGGCGCGTTCGTCATCCGTGATGCCGAACTGGTGCGAACGGCGCTACCCGGCAAAGCGATACGACGCACATCTGGGAAGTAGTCCATCCAACAGATCGTTTAGCGTTCGCGTCAACCTGCGGTAAATTCAAGTTTCAATCGAGACGCCCAATCATATCGTCTGATAGGATGGTGCCATCGAGGGCCTAGCTATGAAGATTGGTTTTGCTTGCTGTTTCTTGCTGCTGGTCGGCCATGGCCATGCTGGCGACCAGAAGCGAGTCGACCAAATCGAGAAACTGGTGGCCGATTTGGACAGCCCGGTCTTCCGGGTGCGCGAGTCCGCCCAGAATGAGCTTATCCGCCTGGGCGACGAAGCCCTGCCCGCGGTCAGGCGTGCGCTGGAACAGGCGCGTTCCAATGAAACCTTGATGCGCTTACGACGGATCATTGCCGCCCATCGGCCGTCCGCGTACGACGCCCACTTCAACGGCTGGCACTGGGTCTACAGCATCATCGCGCACGCTCAGACCTTCGAAGCGACCGGTTCGAAAGTGAAGTCGCTCAAGCTGCGCGTGGCCCAGCTCAACGACAAGCGCCCGCTCGCGCCGCTCGAAATCGAGATCCGCGACGCGAAGTTCGAGACCATATTCTTGCGCGGCACGATTGATGCCGCCGTGCTCACGCGCGAGTTTGCTTGGCAACCGGTGAAACTGAACCACGTCGCTCCACTCCAGCCCAAGGAAAGCTACGTCCTCTTGTTCCACTCGCGCGACAACAGCAACAAGAGTCCCTGGGTGATAAACGCGATTTACGAAGACGTGTATCCCTTTGGGCGGCACTGGTACACCCACCACGAAGATTTCTTTTTCAGTATCGAGTACGAAGACGGCAAATCGCTGCGCGTCGGCCCGAAGACCGACGAAACAGCCTTCAAGACGCCGATCAGCACCGGCGCGGAGGGCGGACCGGTGGAAAACGGCGGCCCGCTCGTTTTGCAATCGTACGGGCCCATTCCGCAGGGAAAGCTGAAGGAATTGCCAAGGAACACTAGCCCGACGCGCTAGCGAGGGCCGCGCGGCGCGGTAAAGTTCGCGACGTAGAGCTGCGACGGGCCGCGGCCGTCGCGCGTCGAGGTCCACATCACCTGCCGATAGTCGGGACTGAACACGGGCAACACGTCGGCCCCCGGCGCAAACGTGAGCCGGGTCTTCGTGCCGGTTTCGATGTCCATCCAATAGAGATCGTAGTTGGGCCGCGCCATCGGATTGGAGTGGTCGGCGGCGGTGTAAATGATGTGCCGGCTGTCCTTGTACCAGAAGGGCGCCCAGAAGACCCAATTCTCGTCATCGGTGAGCGCTTTCTCGCCGCTTCCATCAGCGTTGATGACGAACAGTTGCAGATGATCTTTCTTCTTGCGGTCGCTGCGGAAGATGACTTTTTTGCCGTCGGGCGAAAAGAAAGGCCCGCCGTTATAGCAGCCGGGGGCGCGGGTCAGTTGGCGCACGTTTTTGCCGTCGGCGTCCATGATATGAAGCTCAAGGTTGTCTTTGCCGGAGCGGTTCGAGCAAAAGACGATGTGTTTGCCGTCGGCGGAATAGGAACCCTCGGCGTCGTAGCCGGGCGTGTCGGTGAGGCGCTTGAGCGCCGTGCCGTCCGGGTTGGCTTCGAAGATGTCCATGTGCGGGTCGAAATCCCAGACATAGCGGCGGCGCTTCTTCGTTTGTTTTTCCTCGTCGCGCTGTTTCCATTCCACGGCGTAGTGTTTCTTGGCGTCCGGGTCGAGGTGGCTGCTGGCGAAGATGATCTTGTGGCCGGCGCCGGGGAGAAAATAGCCGCATGTGGTTTTGCCGACGCCGGGACTGACGCGGCGCAGCGTGCCGGTCGCGAGTTCCATCACGAACTGCTGGTAGAAGGGGTTCTCGCTTTTCGCTTCCTCGGCCTGGAAGATGATGAGCTTGGCGTCGGGAGAGAAATAGCCTTCGCCGGCGCGGGTGAAGTCGAAGGTGAGCTGGCGGATGTTCGCAAGATGCGCCGCCTCTTTCGTTTTCCAGTCGCCGTCTTGTCCGCCGCCGAGGGCCAATAGCGCCGCCAACTTCCACATACAATGCTCCTCGAGTAGACCCCGCGCACCGCGTGGGGGAATGCCACCCCACGCGGAGCGTGGGGGAATGCCACCCCGCGCGGAGCGTGGGGTCTACAGTGGGCTTGATTCACGCCGCAAATCACTCCACATTATAGGTATGGACATTGTCAAGGCCCCCGAGTGGTTCCGCAACCTGTTTCCCGAAGGCGCCCGCAATTTCGGCGGCACTTACGGCTGGTACGCGGTGCTGATCGTCGTTGGGCTCCTCTTGCTGCTCTTATTGTGGGCCGTGCTCACGCGTCTTTTGCGCCGGCCGCCCGAAAAACCAACGCGGCAGAGTTTTGAAGAGATCCTGAACGACTATCCCGACGCCAGTCCCAAAAGCGGCGACCGGCAACTGCGCTTCGAAGGCGTGCCGGTCCGGCTTCGGCTGGTGGTCGTCGCGCCGTCGGGCACGGGCAGCGAGGTCGATCAGGAGGAAGTGGAAAAAATGCTCGACGGCGTCGTACCGGGCTTGGGCGAAATCTATAAGGAAGACCTGCCGCGGCTACGCATCTGGCCGACGCAGCTCAGCCACGAGGGCTTCGCGAACCAATTTCACCGCAACATGATCGTACCGGAGCCTGAGAATGAGCCGACGCGCTGGGTGCTGGTCGCCGGCCGTGCCCGCGCCGGCAAGCGGCAGATCATGCTCGGCCTCGCGCTGCAAGCCGTCAAGCCGACGACGATCGCCCGCCAATTCATCGACGCGCACCAGTGGGCGCTGCTACTAAAGGTGCGGGTGAAGGAGTAGTGGAGGAGAATGGAGCGCGGAGAGTGGGCGTTAACTTTTCTTTTTCTTCATTCCGTTCTTTTTTCCGTTGACCAATTCGGGCCTTACTTCCAAAGCCGTGACCAAGAGCAGGTCAATGATCTGAAAACTCTCATCCGGTTGCGTCACAATAATAGTTCGCCCTGCGCCAAGGAAGGCCATGAATTCCTGGTGAAGGACTGGCACGTCACGGCCATCCGCTAGATGTATGAGAAAGGGTTGAAACGGCTGCGCGTTGTAGAGACGCCGAATTTGTTCAATGGTCATGTCACGCCGTCATCCGATGGACGGTGAAGCGCGGGGAGCGGAGCACTCTACTCCACCATCCGCGCTCCACTCTCCGCGCTCTACACTGCACACTTACCCGACCGCTGCGATGTTGACAAACGTGTGCACGTGCGGCAACACGCGGTAGTTCCATACGAAGCCGGGGCCTTCCAGCCGCCAGAAGTGCCAGCGGTTGTTGTCGGTCGCGCCCTGGTCGCGGTAAAACGCCAGGTGAATGCGCTCCATGCCGCCGTTGAACTGCACGATGCGCATGACCTCGTCGGCGTCCTCGCGGCGATACGGCGACAGGATGTCGCGCATGACCGATTGGACCAGGCGGCGTTGATCCATGGTCAATTCGCTGCCCGGAATGCCCGGATGCGGCTGACCGGGGGCGCGGAATTGTACGGAACCTTCGTTCTCACCCGGTGATCCAGTTAAAACCGCCGTGCGGCGTTGTGCTTCGGTCAACGCGTCGAACACGCTGACCACACTGCGCGTCTGGTAATTGAACACATTTCGCTGGCTATAGCCATCTGGGCTGTGTCCATAGTACATTGGGCCGCCGAACGCCGTCGTAGGTTGCGAGTTGCCGTCACAACGGACAGTCAGGTGGTGCCCTGTGAAGACCCAGGCGAACTGCCGATTGTTGGTCGGGTCGCCGAAAATGTGCGAGCCGCAAGCATCTAAAGTTCGGCTGTTGTCGAACGTGCCGTTTCGGGTGATGCGGCGGTGGCCTTCGTCATCCGAGCAGATGCTGCGCAGAATCCGTGTGATCAACTCCTGTTGTTGTTTGTTGTATATGTTGCCGATTGGTTGCCTGTTCAATGCGCCATTGTACATGCGCATGCGAGTCGGCGTCGCATTGTTGTTGCCGACGCCATGGTTCCAGGGCAGAACAATTTGGCGTCTCTGCTCTTCGTTGAGCGAGGCGTACAGTTCACGCACCAATTCCTCGGCGGGACGCGCGACGCGGTTAGCGGGCGCCTCTTGCGGTTCGGC
>JAKEHV010000235.1 GCA_022614915.1 Gemmataceae bacterium
CAATTCGTCATGGCGCCCGGCACCGCCCTCGTGCAAAAGCGACGCGGCGGCGACGCCGTCACCATCGTCGTCGGCGGCGAGTCCGGGTCGGCCGAGGGCGATTTCGCCTCGTGCATGGTTTGGAGCACGCGCCCGGGCAATGAACTCCCCGTGCTCATGATCGTCATGAATAACGGCTGGGGCATTTCCACGCCACATTGCTCGCAGCACGGCGCCAAGAACGTCATCGACCGCGGCAAACCGTTCGGCATTCCCGGCGAAGTCGTCGAGGGCAACGATCCGGTGGCTAGCTGGTTCGCGATTCGCCGGGCCTTGGAATACTGTCGTCACGAGCGCCGGCCGTACATGTTGGAAGCCAAGGTGTCACGGCTCTACGGCCATTCGTCCTCCAGCGGGGCGCCGCGCGGCAGCGATCCGGATTGCATCGCGATGTTCGAGGAAAAACTGCTCGTGCAAGGCTGGCTCAGCCAGGAGGCGATGGAGCGATTTCACGCCGAAGCGAAGGCGGAAGCGGCCGCCGCCGCAGCGCAGGCTGTCCAAGAAGGAAAACCCCAAGCAGAAGACGTGGAAAAGTTCACTTACGCTCCGAGCCCCGTGGACAAAGTCTATCCCGGCGACTACACGGGCCTTCCGCAAAGAATGGAAGATTAGAGTTTCCGTTTACGTTTCGCGCTCGCAGCATCCCTTGCTACGGCAAGGAATGCTTCGAGTGAAAACCAGTATCACCATGCCGATCCTGCTTCAATGCCGCTGCGGTAAGAAACTAAAGGTCCGCGACGAGTTCGCCGGCAAGAAGGTCCGGTGTCCGGCGTGCGGCGAAATCGCGGTCGCCGAGGAAGCCATCCTTGAGCCGGAAATCCTGGCCCCTGCGCCGAACACCCGATCGGGACCTCCGCCGCTCGAGCCTGCTCGAGCGCGCCAAGAGGACGCGGCCGACGACTCCGAGGAGACGCCGAAAAAGAAACCCCGCGGCGACAGTGAATGTGCGTGTTTCCATTTCAAGTCCGGTGGCTCCCAAGGACTGTTCATCCTGGCTAAAGACGGCATTTGCTACGACTACTTTGATAACAAAAAGCAAGCCAAGAACGCGGCAGAAGACTTGGAGAACGGCGAACCTCTGGAAGACATCTTGAGCAAAAAAGCGCAGGCAATTCCCTGGGACGCCATCGACAAGTTCATTACCAATCTTCACCAGGAGACGCTGTTTGTTCACTACAAGGCAAATGACGCCGACACCTCCACCTCGTTTTTCTTCGACCCGCAAGACGAGCGTGACGCGGCCTTGAAGGAATTGCGCCGCCGCCTCGACGACGAATTCAAATATAAGAAAGAAGTTTTCACTCCGCTGACGGCCGCGGTGGCCCCGCTCATCACTATTGTTGTCGTGGCAGCGGCGACCGGCGGCCTGGCATGGTTGGCTTACTGGATGTCCACCTGGAGCGGCAGCGCCCGCGTTCCCATCTGGGCCGCCGTCTTCTACTACCTGTTCACCTGGCTTGGACCGATGGGCACTGCCATCGTCGGCGGCGTGATTGTGATCTTGTGCGTGGTTTGGCTCTTCTTCCGCGTCGCCAAGCCGCCCATCGAAGTCACGCTCCAGCGCCGCAAGAAAAAACGCGACACACAGGACGAGGACTAAGCATGGCCACGATGGTGCAGGCAGTGCGCATGGCGCTTCATTACGGCGAGCAACACCTCGGCGTCACCGATGTCTTCGGCCAGGACGTGGGCCCCCCTTTGGGAGGCGTCTTCACGGCGACGCAGGGCCTAAAAACTGCTTGGAATTCTCCGTTGGACGAACGCGGCATCATCGGCGCAGCCATGGGCATCGCCTATGCGGGGGGCCGGCCGGTTTGCGAAATCCAGTTCTGCGACTATGGCTTTAACACCATTGATCTCTTGAAGGTTGCGGGCAACCAGCGTTGGGCCGGGGCGGGCAACTACGACATGCCCATTGTCCTCATGACGCCTTCCGGCTCGGGCATCCGCGGCAGCCTGTATCATTCGCACAGCTTCGAAAGCTGGGCCAGCCGGCTCGCAGGGTGGAAAATCGTCATGCCCAGCAATCCGCTCGATGCCTATGGACTCATGTTGTCCGCGATCGCCGACCCAAACCCGGTGATGGTGCTGTTGCCCAAAGCCCTCTTGCGAATGCGCGGCGACAAGCTTCTGCCCGGCGAGCCCGCGAATGAGGTCGCGCTTAAGGAGATGATCGACGCTCCGTTGGGCGACCGCACACGTTGGCAGCCGCGCTGGCCTGAGCTTAAGCCGCATTTTGTGCCGCTGGGCGAAGCGTTGCTGGTGCGCGAAGGAGCCGACGCCACGGTCGTGAGCTATGGGCGAACACTGCCTCTGTGCGTACAGGCCGCGGATCAATTGCGCACTGAGTACGGCTTGGAGTTGGACGTGCTCGACCTGCGCAGCATCTTTCCTTATGACTGGAACGCGCTCAGCCTCAGCTTGGAAAAAACCGGACGCATCCTCATTGTCAATGAAGACACGGAGGTGACCAATTTCGGCGAGCACCTGTTGCGGCGCGCCATTGACGAGCATTTCTATGACCTCGTGGTGCGGCCGCGCGTGCTCATGGGCAAACACGTGCCGGGCATCGGCCTCAACCAGGAATACGAACGCAATACTGTGCCGCAATTGCCAAAAATCAAGGACGCCATGCGCGAACTGGCAACGGAAGAGGCGTGAGTTGTTTACGATTCGCGCTCACTGCGACCTGCCGAAACGTTGTTTACTAGCGCGCGAAACGTAAACGGCTTGGAAAGGACCCCACCATGCCGAAAGCAGGCGAGCTCGCCTACATAAGCAACATTGGCGCTGCTGGGGTCTGCCATGCTTGCGGCAAGCCGTTTTCCGATCCCGACTGCAGCCGTTATCTATTGGATCTGGGCGCCATCCTCGCCCATTTGCCGCCGCCGCCCGCGCGGCTGCTCGATCTGGGCTGCGGCACCGGCTGGACGAGTGCTTTCTTTGCTCTGCGCGGCTACGACGTGACCGCCGTGGACATCGCGCCCGACATGATCGGCTTGGCCCGGCGGAATGAGGAGCGCTGGCGCGCGGTCAACATCGAATTCGTCGCCGGCGACTATGAAGAAGCGCTTTTTGCCGGCGCATTTGACGCGGTGGTGTTTTACGATTCCTTGCACCACGCCGAGGACGAGAATCGCGCTCTCGCCGGCGCCTTTCGAGCGCTCAAACCCGGTGGCGTCTGTCTCACTTGCGAACCTGGCGAAGGTCACGCGCGGGCTGCGCAGGAAATCGCCCTGCGCTTCGGCGTTACCGAGAAAGACATGCCGCCGTGGCATATCATGGAAATAGCCCGGACGCTCGGTTTTCGCGCTGCCGCCGTCGTAAAGCGGCCCCAGCCAACAGCGCTCTGGCAATATCCCAAGCGCGGTTTTGCCGTTTGGCGCTGGGCGAAAAGCGTTTTGCGGCCACTGTTTTTCGGTTGGCGCGAGCGGCGTCGCCTTCTGCGCGGAAACCATATTGTCTTGCTGCAAAAATAGGACGAGCTGTCGGGTGGCATGCCTTGGCGGATCGTGTGCAACGACAGGGCACGCTGGACGAGCACCGCCAAGGCATGCAAAGCGCCACGCTACTTGTCGCATTTGCATGCTTTCGCCGTGCCGGTCCAGGGTTCGCACTCATTGCAAAGGATCGGCGAAAGCATGCCACCCAGCGTTAGCTTAGTATTCCTGATCAATACAGAGGCGCGACATGGATTTTCATTTGCCCGAGCTGGGCGAAGGTGTTTACGAGGCGGAAATGACTCGCTGGCTCGTCAAGCCCGGCGACGAGGTCCAGCCCGGCCAAGTGCTGCTCGAGGTGCTCACCGACAAAGCGTTGATGGATGTGCCGGCCCCCTTCGCGGGCACCGTCGAGTCCTTAGCCGCCAAGGACGGCGATGCACTCAAGGTCGGCCAAGTCATCCTTACCTACAAGGAAAAGAAAACCAAAGCCGTGGCCGATAAGCCCACACCAGCAACCGCCGCCGCGAGCAAGCCCACTGCATCGGCGGCGGCCGTCAAGTCCGGCAACGGACCGCCGCACTCCTTGCGGCAAGGGCGCGGGGATGCGGCCGATCGCATCCCCGTCAAAGCCGCGCCGAGCGTGCGGCTCATGGCGCGCAAGCTCGGCATCGACCTGGCACAGGTGCGCGGCAGCGGCCCGGCGGGGCGCATTCTCATGGACGACGTCGCGGCGCTTGTTAACACTAGCCCGACGCACGAGCGAGGGACTGTTAGCGCGAGCCCCACGCGCAAGCAAGGGTCTGCTGACCAGCCCAAGCCGTCCATGGACCTGGGCAAGCCCGGCACGCGCGTCAAGCTGCAAGGCGTGCGCCGAGTGATTGCCGAGCACATGGTGAAGTCCAAGCACACAATTCCGCACTACACCTATGTCGACGAATGCGACGTTACGGAAATGGTCAAGCTGCGCGAGGCATTGCGCGAGCCGTTTGGCCGGCAGAACGTCAAGATCACCTATCTTGCGTTTTTCGTAAAGGCCGCGGCCGCCGCGCTCAAGGACGTGCCCCTCGTCAACGCCTCGCTGGACGAACAAGCCGGCGAAATCGCGCTGCACGATGCGTACCATATCGGCATCGCGGTGGCCACTCCCAGCGGCTTGATCGTACCGGTGATTCACGATGCCGACAAGCTCTCATTGCTCGAAACCGCTCGCGAAATAGATCGGCTCAGCGAGCGCGCACGCACCGGAAAAGTCGCGCTCGACGAGCTGCGCGGCGGCACTTTTACTGTTTCGTCGATCGGCAACCTGGGCGGGCTGTTCGCGACGCCCATCATCGCGCACCCGCAAGTCGGCATTCTCGGCGTGGGCAGGATTGTCAGGCGCCCCGTTTTTGACGAACAGGGCCAGGTTCAGCCCGCCGACATGGTGTACCTGTCGCTCTCGTTCGATCACCGTGTGCTGGACGGCGCGGTCGGCACGCAGTTTGGCAACGCGGTCATGCAACGCTTGCAAAAGCCGGTTGAATTGCTCGTGGGCTAAAAAAGTAACCGCAGAGGACGCGTATCGGATTTGCCTGTGGGCCTGCTGATCAATTTCCATGAAGTTGTGCTCACGAATGGAATCAAACGAATTGTGAATAACTATCAGGAGGAAAGAACTTAACCGCAGAGGGCGCGGATTTATTCTTTTTCTCTCTCCGCGTTCTCTGCGCCCTCCGCGGTTAAGAAAAGAAAACTACCTTGTCATGCAAGATAAATTGCAGTCGCAAAAGTGTGCCCGCTCTCTGAAAGCGCTCGCCGATCCGGACCGGCTCAAGATTATTCAATGCCTCTTGGGCGGTTCGAAAAACGTCAGCGAGCTGGCGCAGCTCTTGCACATGGAGATCGCCAACGTCTCTCACCATCTGGGCGTCTTGCGCAACGCCGAACTGGTGCGCGATGAAAAGCGCGGCAAATACGTGGTCTATTCGCTGGACGAGGGCGTTGCCTCGGAAACCGGCGTCCTCGATTTGGGCTGCTGCCGGCTTGATCTGAAGAAATAATCTCTCCGCCCCCTTTACATTCATTCAAACATTCGTTAGAACGTTTCAACGTACCGAATGGTGAACCAGGTAGCCAAGCCGACCGCTTGGCAGTCGGCGACCCCGACGCCGACTGCCAATCGGTCGG
>JAKEHV010000236.1 GCA_022614915.1 Gemmataceae bacterium
AGTTGATCCTAAAGTCGCCACATCCACCTGTGACTCCAAGAAATGCCACAAGCCAGAACTTTTTCGAACTAGATAAGCGATCTGGGGAAACCGGTTGGGTGACAGGCGACCCGCTGCCACAGAAAACTTCCCAAGTCCCGCGAATTGCGCTTTCAATTGTATCGCCACGTACTAAAAAGACATTTGACGCACCCGTTCGATTTGATTGTCGAAACAAGTCTTGGGTAGTCAACTTAGCTTTCTCCGGGCCGGAACCGAAGTACGGGAGCTCTTCTTGCTGAATCGTCGCGAAAACTGTATCCAAGGGTATCGTTTTGAGCCCAGGGTCATGGCGCGCCGGTCGAATGATGTCGCTAGCGAAAAGCGTGGCCAAAATTGCAAGTGCTTTCATGAGGGTCTCCTTTCCAATCAAACGTGCTATTCATCGGTAGCATCTTCTCTAGGTGGCTATGTGTTGTCAAGAACAATATGCGTGAAGATCCGGTGATGTTATCTAACGTGTTGAAACTGTGCCTGGTTGCGACCTTGAGACAATCGAAAGGCGAGTCGGCAATTCTCCTCAGGAACGAAGTGTCCGAAGCCATTAGGGCGACCATTGTCTTCAGAACGCAGCGCGCTCAAAAGGATTGGACTACACGGCCCCATCCGCTCCTATACATCAAGACGAGATTTCACGGCAAACCGGACGATTGCAAGCGCGTTTTGCTGGTGCCTTGGATGTGCTCCACCGCAGTTCGAAGGCCAGCTCAACAAAGAATGTGACGCATCGCATCCGGTGGCCCAATACAAGAAAAGAAGCTACCCCTCCGAGATCAGCACCACCAGCGAATGCGCGGTCAAGGGAAATGAGCTGTCAACTGCGACCACGGGGCCTTCGTCGAGGCCGACGATATCGAGCGGGGACAGTAGCGCGGTGTCGATGGCGCAGCGCCACGGTCGGCCGGTCGGCGACGGCGGAATCCGGAAAGGCAGCTTTTCTTTCCAGCATCGGCGTGAGCAAATTGCGGAACGGCATCGTGGATGGGGGCATTTGGCTTGCCGGGACGACGAATCTCCACTTGGCCAATTCCAATTCCCAGTCCATTAAGTGTTCCGCCGCCGGCAAATTGGAGACCTCGAGCAAGAATGCCATTTGGTCCAGCTGAGTTGTCGTCAGGAACAACGCGCTCCTCCAATAGTTCCAGAAATGGCCGAAATCGAAACAAAAGAGCGATTCTGGCATTCTTTGACATTTGACTTCCTTTGAATCGGAAAGTTGTACATTACGTTTCCGCATTTGGCCACTCGTCAGTTCGAGCCTTGACGATTCACATGAACGAGTCGCGTGAGGGTACTGCACTTCTTTTCCGCATCGAATAACTCAAGAACGTAGTCGCCGGGATTGAGTTCGCCAATTGAAACCCAGAAGTAATAGCAATGAATGTCCCTTGTCAGAGCAACCCGCTTAAGATAGCTAAACCGGATTGTATTGCCACGTTGTTCGACTGAGTGAATGAGCCATCCAGGAGGATCACTACCTTGCACGCCTAGATATGCGACAAGCCAAACGCCTTCATGCTTCTTGTCATCATCTGGCGTTGCAATCGTATCCGCAGACTGGCCGGCGTGTGACACGAAAAATGTCGCGCGTAGCGCACTCTCTATGTTGTTTGCCCGAACTAGGAATACATTGGACGCACCCAATGGTCGTTGCATCAATTTCGAAAAATAAGCTGCAGCCGACGCATCAAAGCCTGTGAGCGGCGGCTGTAGACCATCTTGACCATTCGTCGAGAATACCATTTGAATTGGAATCTGGCGGCTCGGTCCATCCTGTGGATCAGCGCCCGAGGGGTTGAACCAGCCAAACCAAAGCGCAGTCATTACACCGGCAGCTGCAAGAATCAGGACACCTGTTCGTCGTGACATGGCAGTTCTCCAGCTGACCAGATGGAGCAAGGTGATTGCAGTGTACACCTTGGGCGGACGGTTTGTCCAGAAAAATATTGATGAATAATGGTGAAACACCGAGGCGTGCACAAAACACGGACAGTTTGTCTGGCGAACACCAAAGAATCAGGCCTGTTATACTAGCTCCACCGGCCGCGTCGCTTGTCCGTTCGGCGACACAGTCGCCGCCGGCTCGTCACTTTCCGCAATCACCTTGGGCGGCCCGAACAAGGCTTCGATCAGCCACTGAAAGGCGACGAAGAAGACCGGCACGAAGAAGACGGCCAGCACGGTCGAAGTGAGCATGCCGCCGCAGACGGCGGTGCCCAGGGCGCGGCGGGCGGCCGCGCCCGCGCCGGTCGCCCAGACGAGCGGCAACACGCCCAGGATGAACGCGAACGAGGTCATGAGGATGGGCCGGAAGCGCTTGCGGGCGGCTTCGACGGCGGCGTCGCGGATGGAGCGGCCGGCCAGCCGCAACTCGCGCGCGAACTCGACGATCAGGATCGCGTTCTTGCTCGCCAGCGCGATGATCAGCACCACGCCGATTTGCACGTAGACGTTGTTCTCCATACCCCTGAGGTCGGTGAGCGCCACCGTGCCCAAGAGGCCCAGCGGCACGACCAGGATGACCGCGAACGGCAACAACCAGCTTTCATATTGGGCGGCCAAGACGAGATAGACGAGGAACACCGCCAGCGCGAAGATGATGAGCGCTTCGCCGCCGACGCGTTTTTCCTGAAACGACATGCCGGTCCAGTCGTAACCCATGGAATCGGGGAGCTTCTCGTGGGCGATTTTTTCCATCGCGGACAGGGCGTCGCCGGAGCTGAAGCCGGGCGCGGCCGAGCCGTTGACTGCGGCGGTGGGATAGAGGTTGTAGCGGCTGATGCTTTGCGGTCCGTGCACTTCGCGGACCGTTAGGACCGCCCCCAAAGGCACCATTTGGCCGTTCTTGTTGCGCGCCTCGAGCATGCGGATGTCGTCGGCGCTGTTGCGGTGTTGCCCGGCCGCCTGCAAGCGCACCTGGTAAGTTCGGCCATACTTGTTGAAGTCGTTGACGTAGGCGGAGCCCAGATACGATTGCAGCGTGCGATGCACTTCGGGCAGGGTCAGGTGCAGCTTGTAGACCTTGACGGGATCGATGTCGAGCCAAAGCTGCGGCACGCCGGCGCGGAAGGTGCTGAAGGTGAAGCCGAGCTCCGGGTGGCTCTTCGCGTGCTCGAGCACGTCAGCGATGCCTTGCTGCAATTCATCCAGATCCACGCCGCCGCGGAGCTCGACTTGCATCTGAAAGCCGCCGGCCACGCCTAACCCCTGGATCGCGGGGGGCGCGAACACGGTGACCATGGCTTCCTCTATGTCGGCGAACTCGCCGTTGAGCCGGCCCAGCAGGGCGTCTTGGCTCAAGTGCGCCGCCTTGCGCTGGTCCCAGCCTTTGAAGACGATGAAACTGGTGGCGGCGTTGGGAGCGTTGGTGCCGTCCAAGAGGGAGAAGCCGCCAAGCACGAACCAGTTGGTGACGCCTTCGGTCTTTTCGAAGATCTTGTTGAGCCGCTCGACGACTTTTTTGGTGCGGTCTTGTGAGGCGGCGTCGGGCAGCTGCACGCTGACAATGGCGTAACCCTGGTCTTCCGTGGGCAAGAAGCTGGACGGCAACGACCAGTACCACCACCCCGTAAGCGCGAGCAAGCCCGCGAAGGCGACGAGCACGAGGGGCGAAACGCGCAGCAAGCCGCGCACGCACCACGTATAGCCGGCCTCGATGAGGCCATAGACGAAATCGAAACCGCGGCTGAAAAAGTTCTTGCGCTCCTTGCGCGGCCTGAGCCAGCGGGCGCACTGGGCCGGCTTGAGCGTGAGTGCGTTGATCGCGCTCAGGAAAGCTGTCGCGGCGATGGTGAGCGCGAATTGACGATAGAGCTGGCCGGTGATGCCGCCCAAGAACGCCGTCGGCAGGAATACGGCCATCAGCACCAGCGTGATACTGATCACCGGCCCGGTCACCTCGCGCATCGCCTGGATGGTCGCCTCGCGCGGCTTGAGGCCTTTTTCAATGTGATGTGCGGCGTTTTCGACGATGACGATGGCGTCGTCCACGACGATGCCGATCGCGAGGATCAGGCCGAACAGCGTGAGCAGGTTGACGGTAAAGCCCAGGAGCGGCATGAATGCGAACGCCCCGATGATGGTCACGGGCACCGTGGTCGCCGGCACGAGCATGGCCCGCCAATC
>JAKEHV010000237.1 GCA_022614915.1 Gemmataceae bacterium
AGGCCCGGACCTGTCCCGGTTTCGTCGGCAGCGCCGGTGCCGGGATAAAAGCCGTGGCCATAGCGATGAATGCTATAGAAGAACACGCGCGGCTCGGCATAAAAAATGTCCTGCGTGCCATTGCCGTGGTGCACGTCCCAATCGACGATCAAGATTCGCGACAATCCGAAAGCGTCGAGCGCATGGGCCGCCGCCAATGCAATGCTGTTGAACAGGCAGAAGCCCATGCTTTGCGTCGGCGTCGCATGGTGTCCCGGCGGCCGCACCAGACACAGCGCGGTCTTGTCCTCTCCCTTGAGCACGGCGTCCACGGCGGACACGCACGCCCCCGCCGCGGCTAATGCCACGTGAAACGACTCAGGGCAGACGACGGTGTCCGCGTCGAGATAGCCGCCGCCGGCTTTGCACACCTGCCGCGCGCGTTCGACGAGGGCGCGACCGTGCACGCGCGCGGCTTGCGCCGGAGACAGGGGGGTATACTCTTTCGCCTGGCACTGCGCCGCCAAACCGGATTCTTGCAGCCGTCTTGTGATAGACAGCAACCGGCCGGGGACCTCGACGTGTCGGCCGGTTTCGTGGCGCAAAAACAAGGGATCGGAATAGAGCAGGGTCATGCAACCGTTCCCTGTCCAAGTTGGAGGATTGCTTGTACAGTTGGAATTATACAAAACCCAGCTGACGATCCGCGCAGGCTCGAAGACTCGCCTGCGGGCTTGAGACCTCCCATGACGCTCGCCACCAATCCGCGCTCGCTCGTCTTTTACATGGCCTATCCCGGTCCCGGCAACCTCGACGGCGCTTCGCGCAGTCTGATCGATTCGCAATACGTCCTTAGCGCCTTGGACCGCGTCCTTGCCGACAAGGGTTTCGGCGCGGTCGAACTGACCTCGCTCAAGTCCGCGAAGCTGCAAAAAGAAGTCGCCAAGCGCCTCAAGAACTCGAACAAGAAAGTCGCCTTCCATTGCGAGCCGGTGCAATGGACTAACGAAGAAAACCTCATCGACCCGGCCGATCTATGCTGTCCGAACGAGGTGCAGCGCCGGCGGGCCGTGGAGCGCATCGTCCGCCTCATGGACGAAGCCGGCAACTATGGCGCGGAGCAAGTCTTCGTCGCCAGCGGCCGCAATCCCGCTTCGGGCATGCCCTATGACCAAAATAGCGACAAAGTGCAAACCCAAGCCTTTCATGCGCTGTGCCAATCACTGCGCACTTTGGCCGGCGAGGCGAAGAAACGCAAGATGAAGCTCGGCGTCAGCGTGTGCGACGCCGGCTCGCCCGACAAAGGCGTCTTTCGCCAAGCCTTGATCGGCCACAGTGACCGCGCCCTGGCCCTCATGGAAACCCTGCGCGGCGAGGGCTTGGAAAACACCGGCTTGGGTGTCGGCATCGGTCGCACCACGCTCAACGGCGAAGGGCCGGAAATCCTGGGGCGGCTCGCGCCCTATCTGCATTGGTTCTACGTCAGCAATTGCGTGCCGGGCCGGGGCGACGTGCAGCCGCGCTTCGGCGCGGACGGGAGCGCCATTGGGCCTGCACAAATCGCCGACTACATGCGGGCCTTGGCGGAAATCGACTACGCCGGGCCCATCGCCGTCGCCGTGCGCCCGGTTGGCAGCGAAGTGCCGGACAACGTCCTGCACGTGGCGCTCGGAATGGTCAACGAGGCGGCCAACACGGTCGACGTCGCCTTCGCCTTGCCGCTCGGTTTCTCGTTCCGCAGCCGCGACTTCTTCACCGAAGAAACCTTTGCCGAATTGACCGAGCTGCGCGTGCAAAAGCCGAACCTTGCGAAGGAAGAACTCGCCAAGCGCAAGCGCCGTGACGTGCTCGCCCCCGACGGCAAGCTGGTCATCCTCGCCGCCGACCACCCGGCCCGCAGCGTCACCCGCGTGGGCAGCCACCCGACCGCGATGGGGCACCGGCTCGATTACCTGGGCCGCATTCTGCGCGTGCTGGCCGCCAGCAACGTCGACGGGCTGATGGCGACCAGCGACCTCATCGACGAAGTGGCCCTCGCGAATTACTTGGTCAAAAAGCGCGGCGGCAAAGGCTTCCTCGACGACAAGGTGCTGATCGGCAGCATGAACCGCACCGGACTGGCCGGCGCCGAGCACGAGATGATGGATCGGCCGTCGAGTTACATGACCGGCAAGCGCATCAAGCAGATGAACCTCGACGGCGCTAAGCTGCTCTGGCGCTGGGTGCCTGGCGGCGAAAAGAACGATCGCTACTCGCTGGAAACTTTGGAGCGCGTCGCCAAGGCGGTGGAAGAATTGGCGGACGAGGGCTTGCCGGCGTTCGTTGAGCCCTTGGCTGTGCAGAAAACCGAAACCGGTTACAAGACCGACCACAGCACCGACAACGTGATCAAAGCGGTCGGAATCGCCAGCGGCCTGGGTTACTACACCGGCAACGTCTGGCTCAAGATCCCGTACTGCGACGACTTCGCCCGCGTGGCCAAGTCGACGTCGTTTCCGATTCTCCTTCTGGGCGGCGAATCGACCGGCAAGCCCAGCGGCACCATCGAGGATTTTGTGCGCGGCCTGGGCGCGGGCCCCAATGTCCGTGGCGCACTGGTCGGCCGCAACGTTCTCTTCTGCGGCGAAGACGACCCCGCCGCCATCGCCGAAGCCATCAGTCTCGTCGTGCATCAGCGGGCCAGTTCCATCGAGGCGATGGAGGAAGCTCGCAAGATTCGCGGCACCATGAAAACGCTTTTGGAGTAAGTTGTTCCAAATCCGAAAACCGAATTTCGAAATCCAAAACAAATCCGAAAATCAAAATACCAAACAGAAACTTCAACAACGATGATTGGGTTTTCTGCTTTAAGATTGGAATTTGTTTCGGATTTGGATTTTGGGATTTCGAATTTGGTTTGGATGTAAACGAGCGGACCGAAAATGAGAATTCTTGTGACCGGCGGCGCGGGCTATATCGGCAGCCACGCCGTCAAACTGTTTCTCTCCCGCGGCCACGATGTCTGCGTGCTCGACAGCCTGGTCTACGGCCATCGCGCGGCCGTGCCGTCGGACCGGCTCATCGTGTTGGACCTCGAAGAGACGCACCGGCTGGATCAGCTACTTTTGGAAAAGCGCATCGAAGCCGTCGTCCACTTCGCGGCCTTCTGCTACGTCGGCGAATCGGTGCACGACCCGGCGAAGTATTATCACAACAACCTCGTCAACACGCTCAACTTCATGGAATGCCTGCGCCGCCATGGGATCGGCCGGTTTGTCTTTTCGAGCACCTGCGCCACCTACGGCATTCCGGAAAAAGTACCGATCACGGAGGAAACGCCGCAGAACCCGATCAATCCGTACGGGCAAACAAAGCTGGCGATGGAGCGAGCGCTTGGGGATTATGCGCGCGCTTACAACTGGGGCTACGCGGCCCTGCGTTACTTCAACGCCTCCGGCGCAAGTCATGACGGCAGCATCGGCGAGGACCACGAGCCGGAAACTCACCTCATTCCGCTCGCCATCTACGCCGCCATGGGCAAACGGCCGCATCTGGAAGTTTTTGGCACCGACTATCCCACGCCGGACGGTACGTGTGTGCGCGACTACATCCACGTCGAGGACCTGGCCGAAGCGCATTTGTTGGCGTTGGAGAATCTCAAGCCGGGCCAGGAAATGAAATACAATCTGGGAACGGGCCGCGGCAACTCGGTGCGTGAAGTTATCCAGGCCGTCGAGGAAGTCAGTGGCAAGAAAGTACCGGTGAAAGAGGGCCCGCGCCGCGCAGGCGATCCGCCAGCGCTGGTAGCATCATCCGACAAGGTGCAAAAGGAACTGGGTTGGCGGCCCAAATACACCGACATCAAAGCGATCGTGCAATCCGCGTGGAACTGGCACAGCAAACGACCCAAAGGGTATGGCGACCGCTGACGCGTGTTCGTGTGGGGCACGTTTGCAACGTGCCGCGTGCCATCATGCAAATCAGCCTCAAGAACCGTGTCGCCCTGGTCACCGGCGCAGGAGTTGGTATCGGCCGGGCCGCTGCATTGGCATTTGCGCACGCTGGTGCCGCAGTCGGCGTGCACTACCATTCGAACGCCGAGGGAGCGAAGCAAGCCGTGCACGAAATTGAGCGCCTCGGCGGGACGGCATTTCTCTTCCAAGGCGATTTGACTGACGAGGGCCAGGCAAACACCGTCGTCGACCGGTTGGTGGAACAAGCCGGCCGGCTTGACATCTTGTTCAACAACGCCGGCTCGCCCATTCGCATGGTGAAAATCGAAGACTGCCCGACGGATTTGTGGAGACAGGTTTTCGATGTAAACGTCACATCGGCGTTCTTTGTGACGCGCCGGGCCATTCCACATTTGCGAAAGTCGGCCCAAGGCACGATCGTCAATAACCTCACGTTGTCCATTCAAACCGGCGGCTCGGGCGGCGGCGGGCCCTATGCGGCGGCCAAGGGCGCGCTGCAGGTGATGACGCGCACCTTGGCGCGCGAGCTCGCTCCCCAGGTGCGTGTCAACGCGATCATGCCCGGCGTCATCGAAACGCCGCACCACGAAGTATTCAGCACGCCGGATAAGATGGCCGACTATCGCAGACAGACCCCGCTGGGCCGCAACGGCCAGGCGGACGAGGTCGCCAATGCTGTAGTCTTCTTGGCGTCGGAAGCGGCCAGTTTCATCAACGGCGCGATCCTGGATATTAACGGCGGCCGATTCTTGCGATAATCGTTTGGCGATCGGGCGAGAAGCGAACGCTAAACGGTCTTGTCATGTTTGAACTCACTGCGGAAAACGCTCTCGATTACTTGCGGCGCACGGGTCGATTGCCGGACAACGATGCCCACGTTGAAGTGTTGTCCGGCGGTGTATCCAACATGGTGCTGCGCGTCTCGACTCTCGTAGGACAGGATTCCGTTCCTGTCCGCATTGTCCTTAAGCAGTCCCGCCCCAAGCTGCGCACGCGCGACGATTGGTTTAGCGACCTTGAACGTGTCTATCGCGAGCAGGAAGTCATGGAAGCGCTTGAGCCGCACTTGCCCGAGGGCGTCGTGCCGCAGGTATTATTCGCCGATCGTCCGAACTTTGTGTTTGCGATGAGCCATGCGCCGGACGACGCGCGGGTTTGGAAATCCCTGTTGCTGGATGGGCACATTGATCTCGGCTTCGGAGAAAGCGTCGGCACAATCCTGGGCCTTATGCATGAAGCGTCCGCGCGGTACGCCGCGAACTTTGCTCGTTTCCGTGATTCCACTGTCTTCGTTCAATTGCGCGTCGATCCGTTCTATCGCTCGATTCAAAAGCGCCTTCCCGAAATCGCCGTCCCGGTGCAGGACCTTGTGGACCAGATGCTGACCCGGCACGAAGCCCTCTGTCACGGCGACTACACGCCGAAGAACATGCTGATACATGGTTGTGGCTTCATGCTGGTTGATTATGAGACGGCGTACTTCGGCGACCCGGCGATGGACTTGGGTTTGTATCTCGCGCATCTCTTTCTGAAATGGGTGCGACGGCCGAAGGAACGATTTGGAGCCTTGATTCAGTCTTTTTGGCGCGGCTACTCCGTGCCGATTACGTTTCGGTCAACCGCAGAGCTGGAAACGCGCGGCGTGCGGCACCTGGGCGCTTGCCTATTGGCCCGCATCGACGGCACCAGTCCGGTGGACTATTTGTCCGAAGAGTCCAAGCGTGAGCACGTGCGGAGGCTGGGAAAACGGATTCTGCTTGAGAAATGGAATCGCTTGGACGACGTGATTTCTTTCTTGGAAAATGAAACAAGTAAGTGAACCGGCTTGCGTTTTGCGCTCGCAGCATGCCACGCCGCGGCATGGCATGCTGCGAGCGCGAAACGCAAGCGACAAATGGGAAGTACCTTCAATGACCCACCAAGAATCTCTGTCGTTGTCCACGACCGGTCATGGCGCCATGAACGATCTGACCGCGCTGGTGCAGCAAGCCGCCGTACGTTCCAAGATCAAAGCTGGCATCGCTCACGTTTTCGCAGTCGGCAGCACGGCGGCGATCGGCATCATCGAATTCGAGCCGGGTTTGCGTAAAGACCTGCCTGAATTGCTGGATCGCCTGATGCCGCCCAGCCGCGCCTATGGGCACGAGCAAACCTGGCACGACGGCAACGCCCATTCCCACTTGCAGGCCGCACTCCTCGGGCCAAGTTTGAGCGTGCCCGTCACTGAGGGCAAGCTGGTGCTCGGCACTTGGCAGCAAATCTTTCACTTGGAGTGTGACATTCACCCGCGCGATCGTACGATAGTCATAACTATCCACGGTGATTGAAAGGATTTCGCGCCATGGGTTGTTTGGATCATTGGCATCCCGTCTTGCTTTCCAAAAAGTTGAAACGCAAGCCGGTTGCCATTCGCCTGTGCGGCACGGACGTCGTTCTTTTTCGGACGCGCTCGGGGCAAGTCGCCGCGCTCGAAGACATCTGCCCGCACCGCCGCATGCGTCTCAGTCTGGGATCCGTTGTGGGCGAGCGCTTGCGCTGCATGTACCACGGCTGGACGTTTGACTGCGAAGGCGCCGGCGAAAGTCCGGCCACGCCCAAGCTCTACGCCTGCGCCAAGCAGTACGACATTCTGGAAAAGCACCACGCGATTTGGGTCAAATCCGCCGGCTCGGAAGCAGCCTTTCCCGCGTTCGAAATCGACGGCTACCACAATGTCTGCAACCTTCAGCATCAAGCGCAAGCGCCGCTCGAGCTGGTCGTCGATAATTTCTGCGAGATCGAGCATACGCCCACCACACACGCCTTCTTTGGCTATCCGCTGGAACGCATGCACGAAGTGCAAGTGGACTTTCAGCCGACGGAGCGAACAGTACGCGTGGTGAATCGCGGACCGCGCAAGCGCATCTCGTGGTTTTTGCGCGCGGTGCTCGGCATCGGCCGAAACGACCAATTCAGGGACGAATGGACGACGTATTTCTCGCCCGTGTATTCCGAATACGATCACTGGTGGCAGGATCCCCAAAGCGGCGCGGAAAGCCGGGTGCGTTTCCGGCTCTACATTTTCTTCGTACCGCGTGACGACCACGAAACGACGATCTTCACTTTCGCTTTCACCAAGTCGCGTTATTGGGGACCCGCAGGCGGCGCGCGCCTGCTCGGTTGGCTGATGCGCCGCAAGCTGGATTACGAGCTCCGTTTAGATGTTCGTATTCTCGACGGGCTTGCCGACAAGAACCCGCATGTCGAAGGGATGAAATTGAGCCGCTTTGACAAAGTGCTCGGCCTCAACCGCGAGCGGATCAATCGCATCTACCGCGGCTACGGTTTGGGCACCGCTGCCGGCCGTCCGAATTATCAAGTGGATCAAGTGGATTCGCATGCCGATGGCGCTACCGACACGCAGTGCCATTAGTGTTTCGCGGTGTACGTGAGGTCATCGAAGTAGATCGTCTGACTGTTGCCGTCGACCCAGGTGGTGATGAGGCCGAAGCGATTGAAGCGCGCGCCGGCCAGCTTGTGGCCCGCGCCTAAATCAAGTTTGGTTGTGTGTTGGCCAAGCGTGACCGTGATCTGTCCACGGCCGCCAGCCTCGCTAGGCGAATAGTTCAGCGTCCAGTCTTGCGCTTTGCCGTCCGGGTAAAGATGCGGGACTTTGTCGGCGCCCTGGCCGCGCTCGCCCGCTTTGTTGCGATACGTTGGTGCGAACAGGAAGCCTTCGCGACTGGGACCGTCGGTGGAGATGCCGAGAAAGCACTTGGGCAGACCGTTTTCTTGCGACGGATTGACCGCCATGCTGTCGTCCGCATGAAAGAAGCCGATGAGAACCGAGCTGTCAGTCACACCGCGCGTCAGACAAACCTTGCCCGACGCTTTGAGCGGTTTCTCCAGCGTCAAATCCTCAAGCCGATCCGCGTAGGACGCCATCTTCGCCGGATAACGGCAGTCGCCGCGAAAGACCAGCCCGCCCAGTTCGCCGGCATTCTTGCCTCCGGCGAAGCGGCTCTGGCTGTAGCCAAAATCAAAGCGCGGCCGAATGATCTGGGTGGTGTACGTGCGCCGATTGTGCAATTGGTCCCAGCCCGGATCGCGGCCAAAATCCTCCGTCTCGCCGTTGACGGTAATGTCATCCATCCAAATCGCGCCGCCATCGTCCGCCGACTTCATGAGATTCAACAGGCCGAATCGATTGAAGGTCGCGCCGTCCGCTTTGTGGCCTTCCGCCAGGTGGCAGACCGCTTGCACGCCGTCGATCGATGCGGTGACGCTGCCGCGACCGTTATTGGCTTTGGGATCGTATTGCAGCGACCAACGGTGGACGCCCTTGGACGTGAAGCCTTTGAGCTGCTCGCGGCCGGTTTCGGGATCGCGCACGGTGGGAAAGCCTTTGGGATCGTCGCCGCCCGCGCGCCAGCGCTGGGTGCAATACTCTAGCCAAGCATAGAAGACATCGCCGCGGCCGGAGATGCGCAAGGCAATGGTGTTGGGCGTCCGCCATTCATTGAGCGTGCCGGCATTGAAGAAACCGATCAAGGCGTGAAACGCCCTGCCGTTGCATGCGAGTGTGCCCGACGCGCTGAGCGAATGATCGAATGACTTCGGCGTGATTTTTTTCGCGTAATAGGCAGGCTCGCCTGCCGGAGTGATGAAGCCGCCCATCTCACTCGGCTTTCCGCCCGCGTGCGTGGTCTTGCTGAAGCCGAAGTCTTGACGGATCGTGCGCGGCGCATCCTTAGGGCGGTTGTTGTGCGCCTCCCAGCCTGGGTCCTTGTCAAAGCTTTGTTTGCGCTCTTCGGCATTTACGACGCCGCTCACGCAAACGATGAGAAGCATTGCATTCACGATAAGGGTTTGTTTTGGCATGATTCACCTTTGTCGGGCCCCTCGCTCGCGCGTCGGGCTAGTGTTAACGGTCCCTCGCTCGCGCGTCGGGCTAGTGTTAACGGTCCCTCGCTCGCGCGTCGGGCTAGTGTTAACGGCACCAGCTGAACCCAACTTAATTGCCAGAAAAACTCGCACGGATGCCTTATCAACTGGCACAGACTCGCATCCACCACGTATCCACGACTAAATGATCCTATTTTGTAAGGTGTTCCAAATCAATATGTTAGGTCACTAGATTCTTTGAAAACCCGCTTGGCACTTCTATTGCTTTTGCAACTGGCAACACCAAGGCGGCAATCTCTGTTCGGTCAAGGTGCGCGCAGCCAAGGCATGCCGCGCGATCGTGGCCACGATTTCGTCGGACGTGACTTCGAATTGGTGCCTGGCATCATTGGCCCTTTGGCGACTTCGATGCCTTCCCTCTCCCCGATTGGTGCACGCAATCGGCAAGGTGTTGAAGGAGGTCTGTTTTGAAAACTCGGCTGTTCATTTGGCTGCTGGCCGGCGTGCTTGCGCTGGCCGGCTCGTCCCTTCTTGCCCAGGAAAAGCTCCAACCCCCGGAGGAATTCCAGCCCCCGGAAAAGCTCCAACCCCCCGAAGGCGAAAAGAAGGAAACGAAAAAAGACGACGAAGTCGCTCCAACGCCACGCGACGTGATCGCGCTCAACCTGGCGTCCAAGGCGCAGAAAGACGCTAATTCAGGAATTGCCAAAGGCGACACCGCCTGGGTGCTCGCGTCGTCCGGTCTGGTCATGCTCATGGTGCCGGGCTTGGCGCTTTTCTACGCCGGCATGGTGCGGCGCAAAAACGTCTTGGCCACCATGATGCAAAGCATGATCGCGTTGGCCGTCGTTGGCGTCTTTTGGATCGTCGTCGGCTATAACCTCGCCTTTGGCGAGAGTTGGAACGGCATCTTCGGCTGGAGTCCCGAGCTGGTTTTTCTGAGCGGCATTACGCCGGAACACAATCTGCCGGGGGGGACTATCCCCGTCTATGCCCACGTTCTCTTCCAAGGGATGTTTGCGATTATCACGCCCGCCCTGATCAGCGGGGCCTTCGCTGAACGCATTCGCTTCGGCCCGTATCTCATCTTCATCTTGCTCTGGGTCACGCTCATCTACTGTCCGCTGGCCCACATGGTGTGGGCGATGAACTGGTTCCCCATGGACGCGGCTGAGGCGGGCACGAAAATGGCCGGCCTCTTAGGCAAGGCGGTGGAAGAAGGCAGCTTTTTTGGCGGCGCCATCGACTTTGCCGGCGGCACGGTCGTGCATATCGCCGCCGGCTTCTCCGCGCTCGGCGGCATACTCGTTCTGCGCAAACGGCGCGGCTATCCCGAATTGGCCGTACACCCCAACAGCATGGTGCTGTGTTTGACCGGCGCCGGCTTGCTTTGGTTTGGTTGGTTCGGGTTCAACGGCGGCAGCGCGTTAGGCAGCGGCTCGTTGGCGACATCCGCTTTCGCGGCCACCCAAGCCGCCGCCGCCGCTGCGGGGCTCAGCTGGGTCCTCGCCGAATGGCTGCACAAGGGCAAACCCACGGCGCTGGGATTGGCCTCCGGCATTGTGGCGGGCCTCGTTGCGGTTACGCCCGCCTCCGGCTACGTCTTGATTTGGGGCGGATTGGTCATCGGCCTGGTCGCCGGCGTATTGTGTTACGCCGCAGTCTGTCTGAAGCCTCTTGTCAAGTACGACGATTCGCTGGACGTTTTCGGCGTCCACGGAGTCGGCGGCTTTCTGGGCGCCGTTTTGACCGGCGTGTTCTGCTTCAAGTTCGTGAATCCCGCCGGCGCCGACGGCTTGCTGGCGCCCACCGGCGGGGCAGAGCAAATCATCATACAACTGAAGGCCGCCCTGTTTTCCGCTGTCTTCGCTTTTGCCGGCGGTCTGATTCTGACCAAGCTCGTTGACTTGCTGTTTGGTTTCGCGACCGACAGCGAATCGGAAACCGCCGGCCTGGACCGCACGGAGCACGGCGAATCGGGCTTCGACTTTGGCTTGGCGATGGAAGCGACTTCCATGGCGTTTGCCGCCGAGCCGAAATCCGCGGCAACGCCGCCGAACGGCCACACGCGCTTTCAAGTGATCGTGGAGGGGATCGCGCCGCAAGAATTGGCCCAAGCCTGGTCCGACATGTGGGCGCCGGGCAAGGCGGTGCCGCCGGAGTTCAAGACGGTCTACCCGCACGTCACCACCGTGCAGGGCAATCGTTTCAGTTTCCGCGACGGCGAACAGAATCAGATGCGCGACGCCTTACAAAACCTTTTCCAAAAGCGCTTCGGCGCCGCCGTGAAAACTCGAGTGGAAGGTTGATGCGCGCATCCTGATTCATGAATCAGAAGGCCGACTTTTACTTGTGCACCTTAAGGGAATTCAAACATGAAAATGATCGTGGCCATTATTCGCCCCGAAAAGCTCGAAGCCGTCCAACGCGCCCTCAACGAGCGCGATGTCTACCTCATGACTGTGACCGACGTGCGCGGCTGCGGCCGGCAGCGCGGCTTCACGGAAGTCTACCGCGGCACGGAATTCCAAGTCCGCCTCTTGCCCAAACTCAAGCTCGAAATCGGCGTCAATGACGCTTTTGTGGAAGCGACCATCGAAGCCATCGTCCACGCCGCACGCTCCGGCGACACCGGCCAGATCGGCGACGGCAAGATCTTCGTCCTGGCCATGGACGACTGCGTCCGCATCCGCACCGGCGAGCGCGGCGGCCAAGCCATCGGCCCTTGATAATCACCGACCGTTGCTCGCGGAGCCCGACGCGTTAGCAAGGGACTGTGCTCGCCCCTCGCTCACGCGTCGGGCTCCGCGAAAGACGCGTCGGGCTCCGCGAAATCTAACCCTTGCTCGCGCGTCGGGCTCGTAATAATACGTTGTAATGGAATTCCTCTCCCACACAAACACAGGAGTCCTTGAATGACACCCAAAGAAGTTCTCTCGCTGATCCGCGAGAAGGAAGTCAAGGCAGTGGACCTGCGCTTTGTCGACTTCCCCGGCACCTGGCAACACTTCACGGTACCGATCGACCAAATAGAAGAATCCACTTTCGAAGACGGCCTCGGCTTCGACGGCTCCTCCATTCGCGGCTGGCAGGCCATCAACGAGTCCGACATGCTCGTGATTCCCCAGGCCGAAACCGCTTTTCTCGATCCGTTCCTCAAGGACCAGACCCTGGCGATGATCTGCGCGATTCAAGATCCGTTGACGCGCCAGGACTATACCCGCGATCCGCGCAACGTTGCCAAAAAAGCCATCAATTACATGAAGGCTTCCGGCATTGCCGATACCGCTTATTTCGGCCCGGAGCTGGAGTTTTTCATCTTTGACAGCGTGCGCTTCGACGCCAGCCAATACGCCAGCTACTACTACATCGACAGCGATGAGGGCATCTGGAACTCCGGACGCGAGGAAAACGGCAAAAACCTCGGCTACAAGATTCGCTACAAGGAGGGATATTTTCCGGTGCCGCCGGCGGACACGTTGCAGGACATCCGCACCGAAATGATGCTCAAGCTCAAGGAAGCCGGCGTCACGATCGAAGCGCAGCACCACGAAGTCGCCACTGCCGGCCAGGGCGAAATCGACATGAAGTTTGCCCCGCTGGTGACCATGGCCGACAACGTGATGAAGTACAAATACATACTTAAGAACGTTGCCTACAAGCACGGCAAGACGGTGACGTTCATGCCCAAGCCCGTATTCGCCGACAACGGCAGCGGCATGCACGTGCACTCATCGCTGTGGAAAAACGGCGTCAATCTTTACGCCGGCTCGGGTTATGCCGGCCTCTCCGAAATGGGTTTGTACGCCATCGGCGGTTTGATCAAGCACGCGCCGGCGCTGTGTGCGTTCTCCAATCCCACGACCAACAGCTACAAACGCCTGGTGCCGGGTTTCGAGGCCCCGGTCAACCTTGCCTATAGCCGCCGCAATCGCTCGGCCGCGATTCGCATCCCAATGTATTCCGCCAACCCCAAGGCCAAGCGCATCGAATTCCGCTGCCCCGACCCCTCGAGCAACCCGTATTTCACCTTCGCGGTGATGCTCATGGCCATGCTCGACGGCATCAAGAACAAGATGAAACCCGGCGAGCCTTTGGACAAGGACATCTATGACCTGGAACCGGAGGAATTGGCCAAGGTGCCGAAAACGCCTGGTTCTTTGGAGGAAGCCGTCCTCAACCTGGAGCGCGATCACGAATTCCTGTTGCAAGGCGACGTCTTCACGCGCGATGTGATTCACACCTGGATCGACTATAAACGCTCCAAAGAAATCGATCCCATGCGTTTGCGGCCGCATCCTTTTGAGTTCTTCCTCTACTACGACGTCTAACATAAGGAGCTGACAACAGAGCAACGGAGAATGAGGAACTGAGAATGAAGAATGAACGAACCATTCTTCATTCTCAGTTCCTCATTCTCCGTTGTTCTGTTAACATGCGAAAGCTGTGGCCGTTCCGGAAGTTGGTTCGACGTCGATTTGCATCCGAGGACACTGACTTGTCCACCGCCATTTCCTGCCGCGCGCTGCGCAAGACCTATCCCGGCCGGCCGCCCGTAGAGGCCGTCGCCGGACTCGACCTCGAAGTGGAGCGCGGCGAATGTTTCGGCCTCTTGGGCCCCAACGGCGCCGGCAAAACCACCACCGTCGAAATCCTCGAAGGCCTGCTGCCCGAATCCTCCGGCGACGTCGAAATCCTGGGCCAGCGCTGGGGCAACAACGATCTGGCGCTGCGGCAGCACATCGGCGTGTCGCTGCAAGAGACACGTCTGGCGGAAAAACTCACCGTCCGCGAAACCCTCGTCCTCTTTCGTTCCTTCTACAAGAAAGGACTCGATGCCGACCAAGCGCTCTCCCAGGTGGAATTGACTGAAAAGCAATACGCGCAGGTCGGCAAGCTCTCCGGAGGCCAAAAGCAACGTCTTGCCGTCGCCTGCGCCTTGGTCGGCGATCCGGAACTCTTGTTTCTCGACGAGCCGACAACCGGCCTGGACCCGCAGTCGCGCCGCTCACTTTGGGACATTCTGCGCGGCCTTAAGGCGCAGGGGCGAACCATCCTCATCACGACACACTATATGGACGAAGCCGAGCGCCTGTGCGACCGCGTGGCCGTCATCGATCACGGCAAAGTGATCGCGCTGGGCACGCCGGCGCAGCTCATCGCCCGGCTGGGCGGCGAGCACGTCATCGAGTTCGGACTGGATGGGGATGCGGAATTGCCGGAGACATTTTGGCAAAACCTGCCGGCCTTGGTGAACTGGCGTCGCGAGCAAGATTGTTACCAGCTCGCGGTGACGGCGCCGCACTTGATTCTGCCCGCCCTCTTGGAGCGCTTGCAAAACGGCGGCCACCAGCTTGCCCGGCTGACCACGCGCCACGCCAGTCTCGAGGATGTGTTCGTTACGCTCACCGGGCGGCATCGGCGCGACGATAGTTGAACGTTGGTTTCAGTCTCATGAACCATCCCGCCAATCAAAGCCCGCCGGCATGGGCCATCGCACTTGGCTTTGCCCTGTTGTATGTGTCCTGGGGAACGACGTATCTGCCCATACGCATCGGCGTGCACGATGAGGCCATCCCGCCGTTGCTCTTTGGCGGCACCCGCGTTCTCTTGGGCGGCGTTTGTCTTTTGGCGTTCCAGGCGCTCTGCGGCCGCTCGCTGCGTATCTCGCGGCGCGACCTGGCCGTCTGTTTCGGTGTGTGCTGGCTCCTCTTCGTCGGCGGCAACGGCCTCATGAACACCGCGGGACAAACCGTCGAAAGCGGCCTCTGTGCCGTGCTCGCCGCCACCACGCCGCTGTGGCTTGGCCTATTGGCAATGCTCTGGCCCAACGGCGAACGCTTGAACCTGCGCGGTTGGCTCGGACTTCTCGTCGGCTTGGGCGGCGTGCTGATCCTTCTTGGCCCGCAGCTTTCCAGTCCGGCCGCATTGTTTCGCGACTACGGTACTTTGCTCGTATTGGCCTCGTCCATTGCCTGGGCCCTCGGCTCACTCGTGCTTCGACATGTGCGCTTGCAAACGCCGCACCTCACGGCCGCCGGCTATCAATTGCTCCTGGGCGGCGCGATCCTCACCTGCCTCGGTCTGGCGCTGGGCGAGCACCACCGCCTGCCGGATCGGATCACTCCGGGCGCGGCTTTCGCCTTTTTCTACCTGTTGATCTTCGGCTCGCTCGTGGGTTACGTCGCCTTCAATTGGCTCATGGGGCATGTCTCGGCAGCCAAGGTCGGCACCTACGCCTATGTCAATCCGGTCATCGCGGTCGTTGTCGGCTGGCTCGCCGGGGAGAGCATCACCGGCGCGCTCGTGGCCGGCATCGGCGTCATCCTTTTCGGCGTATTCTTGGTTCGCGGCGGCGAACATCCTGCCCAGATTGCCGCTGTTGCCGAGCCTGCGCCTGTAGTCCTTGCGAAGAGCGATGTGCCGGCCACGCAGTCGAGCGAAGCCTCTTGACGAGTAGTGGGTCAGTTTGGCAAATCCGTGGGGCAGACATTCCTGTCTGCCGGCAGACAGGAATGTCTGCCCCACCGAACTGACCCACTACCTCTTGACGGATCGGCTTTCCTCGTCTATATCCCTCGCCCACTATGCAAGCATTATCATCGGATCGACCCTCGCTAGCGCGTCGGACTAGCGTGGTGTTTTGCGTGGCGCTGGCCGGTTTGGCCGGCGCCGCGGTGACTCTCTTCGCACAGCAATCCGCGCCGGAATCCGGCAAGGTGCTGGACAACATCTCCCCTCGCCCCAGTGGGGGAGAGGGGTCGGGGGTGAGGGTGGACGCCGGCAAAGTGCTGCTCCTGCATAGCGAGCGCACCATGGAAGGCGACATCCTGCGCGTCGGCGAGCAGTTTCGCATTCGACGCGGACAAGGCGAAGTCTGGCTTCCCGCGGACAAAGCGGTGCGCTTGTGTGCCGACTGGAACGAGGCGTACATGGTCATGCGCACCCGAGCCAACCTCGGCGATCCCGATGAACGGCTGCGCTTAGCGCGTTGGTGCCAGATGAACAGCTTGCGCGAACAGGCGTTGGTCGAAGCCAAGGTGGCGCTGGAAATGCGGCCGGAGCACCAGGAAACGAAGAAGTTGGTCACTGTCTTGGAACGGGCCGTCCATAGCTCCCCTCGCCCCTCGGGGGGAGAGGGGACGGGGGTGAGGGGGCAGCATGCGGCCAAGTCGGAAACGAAGCCGGCCACGTCCGCCGCCGGACCGACGCCGCACGTCGATCTATCCAATGAATCGTATGCCGTGTTCATGAATAAAGTGCAGCCGATCTTGATGAACGCCTGCGTCAACTGCCATAGCGGCGTCGAAGGGGGCGCCTTTCAGTTGTTGCGAACAGCACAAGGGGGGCAGCGCGGCGCCTCGATGCGCAATCTGGCTGCCGTCATTGGACAGGTGAACCTCGACAATCCGTCGCTCAGCCCATTGCTTGTCAAGTCGGTCAGTCCCCACGGCCCGAACGGCAAGGCGCCGATCACCAGCCGCAAGGACCAGCCCTATCGCGCGCTGCAGCATTGGGTGGAGCAGCTCGTCGCCACGCATCCGCACCTTCGGGAGAGTGCGAAAACAGCGAAGTCGTCGCCAGGCATCATCCAAGCGGAATTCGGCGTGAACGCGCGGCCTTTGCCCGCGCCGCCGGTTGTGCCGCTCATTACGAAACCCGCGCCGGAACCAAAGAAAGAGCCGCCCCGTTTTTTCCCAGGTCAAACGAGCATGGATCAATTGCCGAAAGCAACACCGCGCGCCAACCCGGCCACAGTCGCCGCACCGATGAACAGAAACCAGCTTGATGAATTCAGCGCGGATGAGTTTAACCAAGCTGTGCACGGCTCGAAGAAATGACGCCGTATCAGTTACTCAACCGCGATTTCTGTTTGCCTGTCCCGATCAGGTCCTTCCTGTCCCACGTCCCAACCAGCGCACCCACCAGCCTGAATTCAGAGCCGCGCCCGTGAGGAAGCGGGGAGCGGTCGGAGGCGCTATCCGCTTCCTAACGGGCGCGGCTCTGAATTCACCGCTTACTGCGTGCGCGGCTCTTGAATTCTGTCGGTTTACGAACTTGCGAAGTTAGGGTAGACTGGCGCGCATGGAATCGCTGACAGGCAAGAGCGATCGCATACGCGACGCCGTCGCGCAACTCCGGCAGCGATTCGGCCAGCGCGCGTTCGCGGTCGTCGATTATTGGCCCGACGACCCGGACGCTATCGGCATTGCCCGGCCCGGCGAGGACGAGCCTTGCGTCAGTATCCTCACCGCCGGCAAAGAGGAGGGCCGGTTCGACGTCGAACTCGACGGCAAGGTCTATCGGAATTGCGTCATCCAGGGATTATGCTGGGCGGTGCGCGAGGGGTTGGGCGGGCGCGCCTAGAATGCAAATCACCATGGGTCCGATTCTGCTTCTACTTGTGGGCCTGGCATTTCCGCTGTTGCTGAACGGTCAGGCGTTTAGCAACAGCCTCTTTGGCATTGCGTGCGCGCTTGGCGCATCCGGGTGGGCATTTACACTCCGCCGGCGCGTTGACTCTATGCCGTCAAGGCGCCGGCTCGCAAGTGTCGTATTGGCAATCGCCTTACTTTGGGCGGTTTTCCTGATCGTGCGGCTTCCCGGAGCTTACGAGTTTCAGAACACATTCAATGAGAAGATGGAAAAGATTCGGCAAGAAAACTTCTAGCCGACTAATACTCTCTTTTGTCCCAATTCTCTCAGCCATTCGGCGCTCGGCAACCCATAAGGACGAAACTTCTCGATGCGGCCCTGGTCCTCGGTGAAGAAAATGGCGCGGTGAATGCCGAGCTTGCCGGCGACGGGCGAATCCATGAGAGTGCTGGAATCGCTGACGCTCATCTGAAAGAGAACGCGCATCTCAAATTCGCGAAGGGCCTGGCGGTCGAACGTGCGCTGCAGGTTGGCCAATGTGTCGCACCAGAGGACAGTGAAAAGCCCGAGCGGCGGACCGTCGCGCAGGATCTGCTGCAATTGCTTGTAAGGCGTCAGGGCTTCGCCCTTCTTCGAGAAGCCGAAGTCGTCGTCGGGCCGGCGCAGTTCGCGGACGCGGTGCAAGCCATGCAGGAACAAGAACTGCGGCGGGCCGATTTCTCCTTGCAGGCGGCGTTCCAGCTCCGCGCCCCATTGATTTAAGAATGCCGGCAACTCGCGCTGGCCGACGACGCGAACCGGCAACACTTCGGGTAAGAGACGAAACACCGCATCGGCGTCGCCTTCGAGCGGATTGGCGACGACGAGATGGAGCAGGGGCGCGCCGTTGGCCGACGCGGGCAGCTGGGCCGCCAGGGCGGCCAGCGCCGCCACCGCAACCGCAAACGCCGCCTCGTCTTTTTGACCGACGAGGAGCAAGTTGCTGCCGCTGTGCCGGCGGAAGACGGCCGCGGTCGGGTCCTTGATGGCGACCGCTTCGCCCAGCCAGGCATGCAGCGGCGCGGACGGCGTCTGTTCCTTCGGCTCGTCCCATGCCCGGCGTAAGAGCGCGTTTTGCGCAACCTCGGACGGCGCCGATCCCTCAAAGACGATGGGCAGGCCCTTGTGTGCGCGCGCGTCGGCCCGCCGCCGAATCTTGCGCAAACAATCGTCGCGGCGCTCTTCGTCCAGCCAAACGATTTGGAACAAATGGTTGCCTTCGAGCAGCCCGCCGGCGGCGTTGTAGATGGCCTCCCCCGGGCGCGACAGCAGCCGCGCTTCGGAGTTGTCTTTGCTGAGGATCAAATGGGCGTCGGTCTCGCTGCATTGAAGAGCGATGCGCACGCCCATCTGGTCGATGGTGCTGCGCGCCAGACTGTAGGCGCCGCCCAAGGTCTGCGAGCCAAGTAGTATGTGCATCCCGAAAGCCCGGCCTTGGCGCACAAGACGGTCCAGAAGCAGCGCCGCTTCTTGAGCGAGCTTGTCGTCTTCGACGAAAAACTCCTGAAACTCATCGACGATGAGCACGAGCCGCGGCAACGGCGCGCTCTTACCCGATTGCCCGTTCTGGTCGCGCAAGCTGCGATAGCCCGGCAAGTCGTTGACGCCCGCTTGCCGGAACATTTCGCCGCGGCGCACCAGCTCGGCATCCAGGCGCTGCAAGACGCTCAAGCCGAATTCGCGCTCGCTTTCGATGGCGACCACGCGGGCATGCGGCAGCTCGTTGACGGCGTAGGTCTTGAACTCAACGCCTTTTTTGAAGTCGATGAGATACAGCTCGATCTGGTCGGGGCTGTAGCGCAGGGCGAGCTGCGTGATCAAGACGTGCAGCAACGTGGATTTGCCGGAGCCGGTTTTGCCCGCGATGAGGGCGTGCTGCGCGGTGCCTTGGCCGAGGCTGAGGTATTGCTTTGCCGTCGCGCCCGCCTGGCCCAGCGGCACACTGATGCCGCCGCGGCTGTCCCCTTGCCACCATTCGTCCGCCGCGGGCATCAAGATGTCGAACGGCAGCTCGACGCGCAAGGCCAGCTTGGCGTGCTCGCCCGCCGTCTGCAACAGATGCGTGCAGGTTTCGGGCGGCGGCGCCTTGTCCACGGAGAGCGGAAACGCGCCGAAGTCGGGATCGTTCCAGGCAAAGCGGTCGCCCTTCCAAGTCAGCGTCGTGCAGCCACGCTCCAAGTCTTCCATCTCGATGCCCTGCGGCAACGTCTGCCGGGTGTCGGCCATGATAAACGTGTAGATGCCGCAGCGCGCGCCGGCGGTCGCCAGGCTGAGCAGGCGGCGGGCGGCGTCGGGCGTGAAGTTGACGGGGAAATCCGCAACCACCAGAAAGCGGAATGGTTCCGCGACCTCGCCGGCCTGGGCGTTGTACTCGGCGAGAGTCTGAAACTGGTTGCGCAGATACTTCTGCAATACCGTTTCCATGTGACTGGTCAAGTCCGCCAGCCGTTGCTCGATGTGTTCCGGTTCGGTCCAAATGCGGCTGTTGACGAGGGCCTCCTCGAAATCGGCCAGGTGCATGAAGGCGCCGAAGTTCTCGCCGCGTCCGACGGGGTCGAGGATCGTGCAGCGGACTTTGCCTGCCGGCAAAGACGTCCAGCAGCGCAGCAAGAGCGCTTGCATGGCGCGCAAGCCGACGGACTTGCCGCGATCGACGGCTTCCAAGAGCAGCGAGGACCGTTCCGGGAATGGCAGCAAACACGGGAAGTTGATACCGTCCAGATCGAGCTTTTGCAACAGTTGCGACTTGGGCACGCCGTGGGGAATGTTTTCCAGGCGCACGTCGAGCTTGCCGACCGGCAGCGCAAGCGGGCTGTCGCCGGGCGGATGCCAGTTGATCCAATGCGGGTCGTCCCAGGTGGGAAACCAGCGGCGGCACAGGTGATCGATGGCGCGCACTTCCTCGAAGAACTGATCGCAAGCGTTTTTCCAGCCGCTGACCATGCGCGTCCAGTCGTCGGCATGCTTGCGGTTGGATTCGTCGCGCGTGCGCTTGGCGCGCTCCGTCAACTCACGTAAATCGTCCTCGTGCCGCGCGCTTAGCTCTTCGCGCCGGCGCAGCGCTTCCGTTTCCAAGTCCGCAAGCGCCTGGTCGCGCTCGGCTGCGATTTGCTTCAGCCTCGGCCCAAACGTGTTCTGGGCGCTTCTAAGACTGCGGCCGCGCTTCTTGCGCAGCGCCTGCAGGCTGCTCTTGGTTTGAGCGGCGACTTGATCGAGCGACTCCTGATGCCGGCGGCGATTCTCGAGCCGCTGCAGCCGAAACTGCTCCTTGGCCTGATCGACCGCCCGCTGGCGCAGCGCGAGCGCATCGGTCAGCGCTTGCGCCAAGCCGCTCCACAGAAAGACCGCCTGCGCGCGGGCGCGGACCACGAGCCACCAGCGCACTAACAGGCCAATGGGCCAAACGGTAAGGGTCGTGGCCGCGAGCCAATAGTACCATTCCGACACGAGGAGCGCCGGCAAGGACACGACGAGCCAGATGAGGCACACAACGAGATAGGGAAGGGCGCCGCGCACATACTTCGGCAGCGACAGCGCCTTTAGGTAAGCGAGGCAGCTGTTCGCCTGCGTGCCGCAGGTTTGCAGGCCTTGCCAGGGGTCGGCGGCTTGGGCGGCCGGGCCGGCTTGCTTCTTCGCGGGCAATTCATTGGCGAACTGCCAAAACTGCAACAGCTCCAAGGCTTCCTGCTTTTGCGCGGACAGTTGCTCGACGGCGGTTTTCGCGCGCACTTGCGCCTCGTTGAGCTGATCGCGCGCCACTTTGCGGCCCGCGTCGAACATGGTGGTGACGGTCCAGCGCGTCTCTTTGAAGTCCGCCAGCGTCTCTTCCTTGGCTTCCGCATAGGCATGGGCGGCGTCGCGCTTGGCCTTTTCGAAAGACTTTTTGGAACTGCGCTCTTGGGTCTCGGCCTCTTGGACGAGACGCGCGCGTGTTTCCTCCGTGGTCGTTTGCCCGTTGATTATGCCCTCGCGATAGGCGCGTTCGATTTCGCTGGTACTCGCTTGGAAATCGTGCTCCAGGGCTTGTGTGCGGTCTCTGTAGCCGGTTTCCGTTTCGATTTCCTGGCGGGCCCGCGCCGCCGCGGCTTGCTTGAAATCGCGGAGCGCTTGCCGTTGCCGTTCAGAAAGAGGTGACGCCATGGATGCCGTTTCGCTAGAGATGCTTCCCCTTGGAGTATTCTCCCACGCGCAGGGACGCTTGCCAAGGCGTGTTGGAGTAATTTAACCGCGGAGACGAAAGAACTTACCGCAGAGACGCGGAGGAACGCAGAGAAAAGAAGTTAGAAGGTGGGAGAGAATGCGGAGATACTGTGAGGGCGAAACCCAATAACCGCAGAGACGCGGAGGAACGCAGAGAAAAGAACGTTAGAAGGCGGGAGAGAATGCGGGGATACTGTGAGGGCGA
>JAKEHV010000238.1 GCA_022614915.1 Gemmataceae bacterium
TCTGGCATTGGCCGCGCTCATCGGCGAAGCGCCTTTCGTCTTTGGGCAATCAAAAAAGGACAGCAAGGAGGACAAAGCGCAGTGGAAAACGCTCTTTGACGGCAAGTCCCTTAAGGGCTGGAAATCGGCCAACTTCGGCGGCGAAGGCGACGTGCACGTCAAGGACGGCGCCATCGTCATGGAGCGCGGCAGCAACATGACCGGCGTCACCTACGCCAAGGACGATTTCCCGAAGATGGACTACGAAGTCAACCTCGAAGGCAAGAAACAGAAAGGCTTCGACTTCTTCTGCACAACCACCTTCCCCGTCGGCGACACGCATTGCTCGCTCGTGGTCGGCGGCTGGGGCGGCACTGTCGTCGGCCTGTCCAGCATCGACGGTCGCGACGCTTCCGAAAACGACACGAGTACGCTCAAGGAGTTCAAGCACGACCAATGGTACCGCGTCCGCATCCGTGTGACCAAAGACCGCATCCAAGCCTGGATCGACGACAAGGAAGCGGTTGACGCGGACACGAAGGGCAAGAAGATTTCCATCCGCGTCGAATGCGATTTATGCCGGCCCTTCGGCGTCGCCACCTACTCCACGGTCGGCGCTGTGCGTGACATTCGCGTGCGGATGTTGACGGCGGCGGAAAAAGGCGCCGATACGAAGTAGATATCACCAGCCTTTGTTGCAAACAGTTGGCGCGGAGCGGGTCGTTCGTTCTGTCTATTACCGTCGATCTTGCGACGTCTTTTTTCCAGGAGCCGAAAATGCTGGTTTGCCGTTTTCTAATTGTCGCACTCGGGCTGCTGTTCACCTTTGGCCATGTTTGCCACGCGTCGGAGGAAGAGTTTCTCATCTGGTCCGAAATCCGCATTGTGACGCCCGAGCGGCCTGATACCGGTAAGGTTGTCTTTACGGCAAAAATGGCGGGCCCGAAGTTTCACGAGCTTCTTGTCGTGGCATTCGGAAAAGAACACAAGGCGACCAAGGAACATCTCGAAAAGCTTTCCGGCTTTCCGCTGAGTAGTCTGGTCACAACTCATGAGGCAGGCTACGAGCAGCTCGGCGGGCACACGGTGCACTTCAAGCTCAAGTCGATCCGCTACGACAGGACAGGCCGGCTCGTCGAGGACCGCGTGAGGCTGTCCGTAAGCCGCGGCAAGGGAATGGAAGTTTTCGGGCCAGAGCAACGGGTGCTCAAGGAAAAGGACTGACGGCTAGCGACACGCTCACTTCGGCAGCGGTATCTTCAGCAATTGCGACGCCGACAGCTTCCCCTTGCCTTCCTTGAGCGCGGTGGCGATGGCCTGATTGGCTTGCTGTCTGATTTCCGGCTCCATCGTCTTCAGCAAGCTGTTGAAGGCGCCGCGCAGGTCGTTGCCCAATTCCTGGATGCGCGGTCCCGGCTGCACCGGCCCGACGTTGTGCAGTTTGAAATCTTCGAGCGTGATCTTTAGCTCCGCGATCTTGGGCTCGATGATCACGTCCGGCAACAACCCTTTGAACTTGATCGCCACACCCACGTCGCAGGTCACATAGATGTTGATGAGCGCCTCGCCCTTCGCAGACAGACCGATGATCTCCAGTCCATTGATCCACTGGGCGAGCCGGCCCTCGCCGACCACCAAAGCGTCGGCCTCCACTTCCACGCGATAGGTTTTGTCGTCCACCTTCGAGAAGTGTTGCACTTCGATGTCCAGGTCCTTGGCGGGATCGGCCATGTAAACTTTGAAGCGCTTCCACAGTCCATGCGGCACTTCAACGCGATCGCCGACTTTGACCGCGACGCGCTTGAGGCCGCCGAACACGACCTTGTCCGGAAAGGGAATGGTCAGTCCCCAACCGGACAGGTCCTCGTATTCTTTGGGTATCTCCTTGACGACCATGGCGTGGATGATCTTGGCGAATTCGGAGTAGTCGCGATTCTCGGCCGGCCTGGGCTTGCTGCCTGACTTCAACGGATCCTGGGCCAAGGCAAACGACGTCAACAATCCTACGATGCTAAAGGCCAGAAAAGTTCGGCGCATTGCGTTCCTCCTGAATGTCGCGCTCCACATCATTTTAGGCATTGCAAAGAGGAGCGCGCTCAAAAACCACGCTTGATTTGCGCTGTCATTTTGGCGGCCTGTTTCGTATCATGGCTCAAGTTGCGCTTGCCCCGCCAAACCCCACCTTTCGCCAATTTGCACACCCCCCTTGGAGAGATCAATGCCCCGCCGGTTCGGTGTCATTCTTCTACTCTCACTCTTTGGTGCACCGTCCATCGCTACGGCGCAGCCGCCGCCCCCCGATCACGCCGTCGTCCTGGGCTTTGAGCGCCTGCACGCGAACAACCCCGACGCGCGTGGAGGCCGTGTGCTCCTGGGCGAATTGCAGTGCCTGTCATGCCATCAAGCCAATGCCGCGGTGGAAAAGAGCATCCTCAAGCGGCAAGCTCCCATTCTCGATGGCGTCGGCGGCCGAGTTCGCCCCTCCTACCTGCGTGACTTCCTGAGCGATCCGCAAAGCGCCAAGTCCGGCACAACCATGCCCCATCTCTTGGGCAGCGTGCCCGAAGCCCAGCGGAAACAGACCGTGGAAGCGCTGGTGCATTTTCTTGCTTCGACCGGCACGCTCAAAGACGCGCGGCCTATGCCCAAGTCCGTCGCGAGCGGCCGCAAGCTCTATCACCAGGTCGGCTGCGTCGCCTGCCACGGTCCGCGCGGCGACAAGCTCGACGGCCCGGCCACTGTACTGCCTCTGGGCGATCTTGCGCGCAAGCACTCGATTCCGGCGCTGGCGGCGTTCTTGCAGGATCCGCACAAAACCCGTCCCTCCGGCCGTATGCCCGGACTGCACTTGTCCAACAATGAGGCCAAAGACATTGCTCACTACCTGCTCGCGGATTTGCAATTGGCAGGAGGCGCCGTCAACCTTGATTACGCGTACTACGAAGGCGATTGGGCGCAGGTGCCGGACTTTGGCAAATTGAAGCCGGCGGCGCGCGGACAGTCGGCGGGCTTCGATCTATTTGTCGCCAATCGCATGACGAACGCCGGCCTCAAGTTCGACGGCTTCTTCAAGATCGAACGTGAGGGCACCTACACGTTTCACCTCACTTCGGACGACGGCTCGAAGCTTTGGATCGACGATAATCTGGTCGTCGTCAACGACGGCCATCATGCCGCGACCACCAAGTCGAAGCAGCACCGCTTGGGCAAAGGCACGCACCGGCTGAGCGTGGCTTGCTTCAATGCCGGCGGTCCCTGGGAATTGGAAGTCGAATTCGAAGGTCCCGGGATGGCCCGGCAACCATTGGCGCTGCATGTGTTCTCCACGAAGGAGCCGCCGCAACCCAAGAAGGCCGGTAATCCGCTTCCTGACGGGCGCGGCTCGGACAAGGACTTTGCCGTGGACGCTGCCTTGGTGAAGAATGGCCGCGAGCACTTCGTCCAATTGGACTGCGCTTCCTGCCATACGTTGCATGAAAACGGCCAACCGATCGCTTCGCAGGCAGTTGCCCCAGATTTGTCGCAGTTGAACGTTGCCAACGGTTGCTTGTCGCCGAAGTCAACCGGCAAAGCGCCCCAATACAACCTGAGCGCCGCCCAGCGCTCGGCCTTGGCCATGGCATTGACGGCATCGAAAAAAGGCGCGATCCCCGAGGCGACTGCCAGGGAAACCATCGCGCACACGTTCACCACGTTCAACTGCTATGCGTGCCATGATCGCGCCGGTCTGGGCGGCGTGCAAAGCGGCCTGAATAACTTCTTTCAGACGACGCAAAAGGAAATGGGCGACGAAGGACGGATTCCTCCAACTCTGGACGGCGTCGGCGGCAAGCTGACCTCGAAATATCTGCACAAAGTGATTGCCGACGGCTCGACGGATCGGCCGTACATGCTGACGCGCATGCCTAAGTTCGGCGCGGCCAACGTGCACCACCTAGCGCCCGTCATCGAACAGGCCGATCCCGTCGTCCCCGTGCCCGCCGTGGAGTTTTCCGTGACGCCCAAGAAGGCGAAAAGCGAAGGCCGGCACATGGTCGGCGGCCAGGCCTTCGGCTGCATCAAGTGCCATAATTTCCGCGAGTTCAAAGGCGGCGGCGTTCAGGGCATCAACATGACCATCCTGCACGACCGGCTCCGGCGCGAATGGTTCCACCGCTATCTCGTCGATCCCAACAAGATCAGGCCCGGCACGCGCATGCCGGCCGTCTTTCCGCTCGGGCAATCGACGCTGCCCAA